>JAGSYV010000073.1 GCA_018262505.1 Pseudomonadota bacterium | reverse complement strand
GTCGGCGCGCGCCGCCTTGATGGTGACAGTGGGCAGGCGATTGCGGCTCCACACCACCGGTTGTTCCAGTTCATAACGCAGGTTGGCGACGGCCGCGAGCGGCACGCTGGAACCGGTCTGGCTGGAGAGCTGGAGATTTTTCAGCGTTTCAATGGAGTTGCGCTCTTCCGAAACAGCGCGGCCGATGACGTCGATCTGGTAGATGTCGTCGCGGATCTTGGTGACGGTGGCGCCGCCGATGATGCCGTAGAGCGCGTTGGAAATATCCTGCGAGGAAACGCCGAGCAGGCGGGCCTTGTCCTGCATCACGTCGACCTTGACGACGCGCCCCGGCTCGCCCCAATCGGCGGCGACATTGTCGACGTGAGAATTGGCGGCAACGACGGCGGCGAGCCGCCCGGCGGCGTCGCGCACGCCCTCAATGTCCGGTCCTGAGAGGCGATAGGCGACCGGTCGGCCGACGGGCGGCCCGATTTCCAGAAGCCGAACGAAGCTGTCGACACCGGGGAAGGTCCGGTGGAGATAGGCGGAGAACTCCACCTTGAGGCGATCGCGCGTCTCTTCGTCGCGAGTAACAACCACGAGCTGGCCGAAATAGGGTGCCGCCGGCTCTTGATCGAAGGTGAGCAGGAAGCGCACGGCGCCGCGGCCGACATAAGACGACCAGTGGTCGACACCATCCTTGCTCGCCAGCATGTCTTTTTCGAAGCGGGCGATCACCCGGCCGGTTTCCTCGATGGAGCTATTTTGCGGCAGCGTGACGTCGACGATCAATTCGGAGCGGTCGCTATCGGGGAAGAACTGCTGCTGGACGTGGGTAAGACCATAGAGCGAGGCGCCGAAGACAAGGAGCGTCAGGCCGATGACGACGAAGCGGTTGCGCAGGCCGAGGGTCAGGAGGCGTTCGAAACCGCGGGCAAAGCGCGTCTTCTCCGTCTTCTGGTGCTTCAGCTTGGCCGGCAACACAGTGACGCCGATCAGCGGTGTGAATATCACGGCGACGATCCAGGAGACGATCAGCGACACGGCGATGACGACGAACATGGTGAAGGTGAATTCGCCGGCCATCGACGAATTGAGGCCGACGGGAATGAAGCCGGCTACCGTGACCAACGTGCCCGTCAGCATCGGAAAGGCGGTGGATGTGTAGACGGCGGTCGCCGCCTTTCTGAGCGAGTCGCCCTTCTCAAGGCGGGCGATCATCATTTCGACGGCGATCATGGCGTCGTCGACGAGAAGGCCGAGAGCGATGATCAGCGCGCCGAGCGACACGCGCTGCAGCGAGATCGCCGATGTCTCCATCACCATGAACGTAATGGCGAGCACCAGCGGAATGGACAGCGCCACCACCACCCCGGCCCGAAGACCAAGGCTGACGAAGCTGACCAGCAATACGATGGCTATGGCCTCAAACAGCGCCTGTGTGAAACCGGAAACCGCCTTTTCAACCAGTTTGGGCTGGTCGGCGACCTGGTGCACGGCGATGCCGATGGGCAGCTCCCCTTCGATCTTCGCCATTTCTGATCGAAGCGCGTCGCCGAACTTCAGGAGGTTGGCGCCGGACTTCATGCCGATGGCAATGGCGACCGCCGGCTCGCCGTTGTAGCGGAACAGCTCGGTCGGCGGGTCGGCGTAACCACGGCTGATCTTTGCCACGTCGGACAGGCGGAAGAATCGGCCGTTGACGCGGAGATTGACCGCCTCGAGGCTTTTTTCCGAACGAAATTCGCCTGAAACCCGCACCGAAACGCGCTCGGAGCCCGTCTCGATGGTCCCGGATGGGTTGACGGCGTTCTGCTCGGCGAGCGTTGTCAGAACCGCCTTTTCGTCGAGGCCATAGGCGGCGAGCTGGCGCGGTGAAAATTCGAGATAGATCACCTCGTCTTCGGCGCCGATGATTTCGACCTTGCCGACGTTCTCCACCGAGAGAATGCGGGTACGGATGTCCTCGGCATAATCGCGCAGTTGGCGTGGCGTGAAGCCATCGGCGGTCAGCGCGTAGATATTGCCGTAGACGTCACCGAAATCGTCGTTGAAGAAGGGGCCGATCACGCCATCCGGCAGCTCGGAGCGGATGTCGGAGATCAGGTTGCGCACCCTCACCCAGGTGCCGTCCACGTCGGTCGCCTTGGTGTCGTTACGGAGATTGACGAAGACGGTGGTAACGCCCGGCCGCGTCAGGTTGCGCGTGAAGTCGAGATTGGGTAGCTCCTGCAGCTTCTTCTCGATGCGGTCGGTGACCTGGCGGGTCATCTCGATGACGGAGGCGCCCGGCCAGTAGGCCTGAACCACCATGGTCTTGACGGTGAAGGAGGGATCTTCTTCACGGCCGAGATTGATGTAGGAAAATACGCCGAACAGCGTGAAGACGATCATGAAATACCAGACGAGGGACTTATGATCGAGCGACCAGTCCGAGAGATTGAATCTCTTCACGATGCATCTCCCTCGGCGCTTTTCGGCTTGTCCGCCGGTACCAGGACTTTTTGCCCTTCCTCGAGACTATGGACGCCAGCAATCGCCACCCGCTCGCCGGCCGAAAGACCCGACAGGATACGAAGGCGCCCCGCGTCGGCTGGCGCGGTGGTCACCGGCCGGAGAGCAACGCTGCCCTCGCGTCTTGCCGCGTGGCTGGCCTCATCGACCGTGACGACCCAGACGAAGCGCGTGCCGTCACGCGTCAGTATGGCGACCTCTGGCAAGGTGATGGCCGGCGCCGTCTGCTGGTCAACGCGCACCTCGATCGTGGAGCCCAGACGGAACAGGCTGGTTGGCTCAGAGAGGGCAATCTTGACGCGGCGAGTGCGTGTGACGGGATCAGCCTCCGGTGCGATCTCCCGGAGCCGGCCGGCGACTGGTTGGTCGGGCGCGATCTGAGGGGCGACGACGAACGACGCCCCGGCTACCAGTGTGCCGGCCATCCAGTCGGGCATATCGATCACCGCGTCGCGGGGATCGGGTTTGGCGATGGTGACGACGCTCTGACCTGCGGCCACCGTCTGACCTGGTTCGGCGCCGGTGGCTGTGACGACACCGGCAAAGCCGGCCTTGAGTTCGGCATAGCCGAGGGCATCGCGTGCCTTGGCGAGATCGGCGTCCGCTTGGCGAACGGCGGCGTCGGTGGCGTCAAAAGCGGCACGAGCGTCATCGAGATTGGCATCGGTTGCCGTCCCCGTCGCCCGAAGCGCTTCGACGCGGGCAACGGTGGCGGCGGCATTTTCCCGTTCGGCCCGACGGTTGCCAAGTGCCGCCTCAGCGGAGCGAGTGGCGAGATCGAGCGTCGTGGCGTCAATGGTGGCGATGAGATCCCCGGGATGAACCAAGTCGCCGACATCCACATTGCGCGTCATCAAGCGGCCGAGCACCTGAAAGCTGAAGTCGGCTTTGTCGCGCGCTTCGACTGTGCCGACAAAGGATTGCTGGCTGGCGTCATCGACGGCGACGCGCGCCGACATGACGGGCCGCATCGCCGGCGGCGCTTGGGTTTTCTCTTGGCAGGCGACGAGTGCGAGGCCGGCGAGAGCGACAAAGGCCAGGCGATGGATCATGGCGCATCCTCCCCGACGATTTCCAGGCTCGCTCCGGGACGGAGCAGCTTGCCGCCGCTGGTCACGACGCGATCGCCATCGGCAAGGCCGGCGTCGACCACAATGCGGTCGGTGGTATAGGCGACGATGCTGATCGGGCGCAATTCGGCACTTGCGCCGTTGGTGGCGACCACCCATACGGCGGCCCCGCCGTCTTTCTCGTTCAGCGCGCTGGCGGGTAACAGCACCGCGCGCGTTTCCCGGCTGGCGATGCGACCGGTGACCGGTGCACCGAGGCTCATGGCTGGGGGCGCGCGGCCGATGTCGACCTTGACGCGGACAGTTCCGGTCCGCGTCTCGACGGTTGGCGATATCTCGCGAACCTTGCCGGGAACGGCAACGGAGGGGTCCTTGACAAGGCCAACCGTTATGTCCGGCAGGGTGGTAATCGACAGAAACAGTTGCTCGTAGACATCGAAGACGGCGTCGCGCGGGCCGTCGACGGCGATGACGAAGATCGGCCGGGCGGCGGCGACCACCTCGCCCGCATCGGCATTGCGGGCGGTAACGACGCCGTCGGCATCGGCCCGGAGTTCGGCATAGGCGAGGTTGGCACGAGCGATATCGAGAGCCGCCTTGGCCGATTCGACCACGCCACTGGTGGTCCGTACTGCCTTCGTTGCGGCGTCGAAGGCCGACTGGGTGGTGAAGCCCTTGTCGAGCAATGTTTTTTGCCGATCGAAAGCCGACGTGGCTTGGCGGGCACCGGCCTCGGCGGCGCTCAGCGCTGCTTCGGCGTTGGCGACATCGGCTTGCTGCTGGTTGGGGTCTAAACGGGCGAGGAGATCGCCTTTCTTCACATGATCGCCGACGTCGACAAAGCGCTCGGCAATACGGCCGGCAATGCGGAAGGAAAGCTGGGACGACGTTCGCGCTCGGATCTCGCCGGTCAGCGCCAGCGCCTCGGTGTGCGGCACCAGGCGGGCCGTCGTGGTCCTGACGGCAACCGGACGACCGCCGGCACCTGCTGGTTCGTTGGCGAATGCCAGCGAAAGGGCGATGGATGACGCGGCGATCAACGACAGCAGAAGCTTCACGACGGACTCCGTCAAAACGCATGGTGTCGAGGTCAGGTCCCCGGCGGCCCAGTGGGCAACGACGAGAGGGTATCTCAGTTCCGTTCTGGAAATGAATATGAAAAACGGGCGCTTTCACGGCGCCCGCTTTTGTTGTGCCAGAGCTGAAAGATTGCCACATCCAACCCAAGAAGCGGGTCAGCTCTCAGGCGCGTAGTAGTAATAGCTATTGTACTTGTTGCGGTAGGATCCGACGCCGAGTTCGGCCTTGGAAAGGACGGCCGCGATCGGCAGATCGTCGCCAGCGGTGGTCCTGAGATCGTTGATCGCGGCACGAACATCGCGCTGGGAGGTGGAAGCCCAGTGGACAACCAGCGTGACAATGTCGGCGCGCGTGGCAAGATATTGCGCGTCGACGACGGGCAAGATCGGCGGGGTATCAAGCACGATGATCTCGAACCGCTCCTTGGCAAGCTCCATGAGGAGATTGAACTGGGCCGTTTCGATCAGGCTGTCGGTTGACGTTCGGTGGGTATTCTTGCCGACGATCATGTCGAGGCCGGGCACCTTGTCCTTGGTGACAAACTGGCGGATCGACTGGGAGTCGAGCGACAGAGTGAGATAGTCGGCAAGGCCGCTTTCCGGCGTCAGCCCCAGTGACGGAGCGATCGAAGGCCGGCGAAGATCGCAATCGACGAGCAGGACGCGCTTGCCCGACAGGGCAAAGGCGCGGGCGATGGCGATGGCGGTGGTCGTCTTGCCCTCGCCGGGGATGGCCGAACCGACCATGACGATAAGACCGCCTTCCCGGCTTTTGTCCTGCAGCTTGCGTCTCAGAATATTCTCGAGGCCGAGACGAATGCGGCGGATGGACTCGCTATAGGCCGTGAGGGGGTGGTCGAGAAGTTCGCTGGCCACTTGCGACCGCTCGGTGATTGAGCGTCCGCCGCGCGACAGCAGTGGGACGGAAGAGATGACTGGTACGCCGAGCACCGCCTCAAATTGCTGATCGGACGTGAATCCACCGATGAAGTTCTCGTTGAGAAAGGCAAGGCCGAGGCCGAGGCCGAGACCCGCGACGATGGCGAGGGTCAGAATCAGTCTGGTCTTGGGAGCGCTCGGTCCATCCGGAGGAAGCGCCGACGAGACGATGCGGCTGTCGGCAAGCTGCAGATCCGCCTGAGTTTCGACGCCCCGGAGACGTTGCAACAGATCCTGATAGAGCGTCTTGGCGACCGTCGATTCCTGCTGGAGCTCGTAGATCTTGACCATGACGTCATTGGAAAGGTTGCTGGACAGCACCGTGTCTCGGATGGTGACGCGCAGCTTGTCCTGCTCCTGCTGCGCCGATTTGACGCGGTCCGACAGCGTGCTGAGCTCAACGTTGACCTGATCGCCAAGGCGTTTATCGAGCTGTGCGAGGCTGGCACGCAAGTTGTTTTCGCGGTTGGAGCCCGCGGCGGTGTTACCGATGTCGGCGAGAACCTTGTCGCGCTCGGCCTTGATTTGGCTGATGGTATCAGACTTCAGCTGCGCGGCGATGCTGTCCCAGTCCTTGTTGGCGGCCAGCGTGGCGACGCTCGCCTGCAACGACTGAGCGGATATGCTTTGCGCCTTCAACGACTCAAGGTTTGCGCGCATGGCGGTAATGTCGGCGCGCGCACTTTCGTTGGAAACCTTCTCGATGTTCTCGTTGACGAAGGCATCAATGCGATTTTCAGATTCGTTGATCGTTGTTGAAGCCTGTGCCAAGCGACGGTTGAGCGCATCGCGCACCGTCAGCGCATTGGCGATCTTGGCATCGACCTGAGCATCAATGTAGGTGCTGGACAAGGTGTTGGCGATCAGAGCCGCCTTGGCCGGATCAGCCGACGTGGCGGAAACACTGATGACGTAGGTCAGGCCACGCCGCGCGATCGAGATATTGTCGGAAAAGCGTCCCAGAACCGCCTGCAGCTGACTGTCGGTGTCGGCCAGCAGGTTTTCCATCGTCTTGATTTTCAGGAAAACCATAAGGCGATCGATAGTGCCGAGCTTGACACCGAATTCCGGATCCTTGACGAGCCCAAGGCGAGAGATCGCCTGGAGCTGGGTCGATGGAGACTTCAGAATCTCGACTTCGCTTTCAACCCGCGCATTGTCGGTGGGCATCAGCGACATCTGGCTTTCGGGGTCGAGTGCGTTTTTCTGTCTTGGGTCGACCAGGATTAATGTGGAGGCCGTATAGGTTGGCGTCTGGAGAAAAACATAGACGGCTGCCAAGCCAACGATAATCAGTACGGTAGAAATAATAAGCCAAATCTGGCGACGAACGAGACCAATTGCATTGCGAACATCGAACTCGGATGAATCCATTTGAAGAAAACTTCCTTGAACCTACTTCGACGCCGTCACTATGACCGAAATCGCGTCGTCAACCAAGCGGGCAAGATGCCCGAAACGCGCCGCCTAACGAAGAAATCTCGATAAAGGAGATGTTTGGTCAACTATGCTGGAGGTGGGGCCTGGGGAAAGCCCGCCGTTCCTAGGTCTTCGCGAGGAAACCACCATCCGGCAACTGCCGCGGGTGCGTTTCAAAAAGAAACGACACATAATAAAGGTCGTGGTCCGATTTACAGACCACGACCTTTTTGCAGTGCGCTATGCGTTAGCCGGTAACGCCCGCGCTGGCGGCACCATCGGGTTGCGGACCGAAGTTGCCGCCGCCATTGCCGCCGCCCGGGCCGCCGCCGCCGGCAGGACCGCCGCCACCAACCGCACCCGTCCGTGCAGGGGCGGAGAGGGCATCAACATTGTCAGCAAGAGCGACATACTCGGGGTCGTTCGTCACACCAGGCGTATTTGCGGCGGTGTCACGCGCAAGCGAGGCGACCTGGTTCGCCAAGCCACCGGAAAGACCCAAGGACCGAGCGGCCGACACGACGCTTTGCAGAGCCTCCACGCACGACCGCGGAGTCGGGCTATTGCAAGGAGACGTAAGGGCCTGAATCCGAGTGATCAAGTCATCGCGGCCAGCCGACGCCGGCAGCGAGTAAAGCGAACTGATCACGGAGCTGACGGCTCCGGTGTCAACGGCGGCGACGGCGCCCGTCACGGCCGACAGTGCCAAAGCGGCACTTAAGGACAAAGAGAGGAAAGATCTCTTCATATTTATTGTCTCCTATCGAGTTTGTATCAAATCGGAGCGGCTGCCCCACCTGTCGCCACATTTTTTAACAAAATACATTAAGTAGTTATGGGTACGCAAGAGGATCTTTCAAATTCTCAATGAATTCTCAAGCATATGGTCAATTTGCAACGGATTCCGGTTGCTTATCCCGGAAAACCTGCCGACGGCGGCGACAGACGCCGTTTCGCCGACAAACCGGTCGAACCACAACGACGGGATGCGTCGAATCCCGTCTATTTGCCCTTGCTGTGCCTTTCTCCGCCTACGCCATGGTTAAATATATATACACGACATTCGCGAGAATTTGAACTGCATTTTGTTCAAGTCATCGCGTTTCCGTTGCTGATTAATTGATCAAGTCCCCTAACCAAATCTCAAAGAAAATCTGGCTTACTCGGTCCACATAAAGTTCGACCGGAGTTTGCCACCATGAACAAGTTGGTTCGCCTCATGATCGTTCTGGCCGCCACCGCTGTCCTTCCCCAAGTGGCGTCGGCCGGCTTTCTCAACATCCCCAAGCAAAGCTTGGATCTGCCCAGCGCCGGCCGCGTCAACACAAAGGGGCTTACGGTTGGCCCGACCGGTTTTTACGTGATGTGTTCGGTCATACCGTCGGCTTGCAAGGTTCAGCGCGCCCGAAATATCGGGGCGGCGGCTGGCAACGTCCAACTGACAATGGACACGTTGGCACTGCTCGATCGCGTCAACCGCCAGGTCAACGGGGCCATGCGACCGCAGCCGGAAAGCGGTTCCACCGACGTTTGGCAGATCGGTGGGGCGTCCGGTGATTGCGAGGATTACGCCCTGACCAAGCGAGCAGCACTGCTGCGCAAGGGGTTTCCCACTTCGGCGCTGCTGATGACCACCGTGGTGACCGGGCGTGGCGAGTCACATGCCGTCCTGATGGTCCGCACCGATCGCGGCGACTTCGTACTCGACAACCTCAACCAAATCGTCAAGCCATGGAATAGCACCGGCTATCGGTTCGTTACCATGCAATCGCCGGACAACCCGCGCGTCTGGGTTCGGCTTTAGGCCAACATCGTCGGGTTTCTTCGAGAGCAATGCAAAACGCCCTCCTCGGATAGAGGAAGGCGTTTGATGCAGTCGGCCGACGATCGCTTGTCAGAATCCGTTGCCGCGTATGATTTCGCTCATCACGGTGCGAAACAGGATGCGAATGTCCAGCCAAATCGAGAAATCGCGAATGTATTCGATGTCGCGCACGACCCGCATGACGGACGGCTCGACCTCGGTGGTTGGTCCGCGCAGGCCGCTGGCCTGGGCCAAGCCGGTGATTCCGGGGCGCATGGCGTGACGACGCTCGTAGCCGACGACAAGTTCCTCGTAACGGACGCCCGCTGCCAGCATGCCCGGAACATGCGGGCGAGGGCCGACCAGAGACATGTCCCCCAACAGCACGTTGATGAGCTGCGGCAACTCGTCGATGTTGGTCTTGCGCAAGATGCGACCGATGGGCGTGATGCGCGAATCGCCGGCCACCGTCTGGGCTACGCCGGACAGATCACATCGATCGGTGTACATCGAACGGAATTTGAAGATCTGGAAGGACTTGTTGTTGAGTCCCGTCCGCTCCTGCCGAAAGAACACCGGGCCCACGCTTGTGAACTTGATGATGGCCGCCACCGCAATGAGCAGCGGCGATAGCAAAAGCAGGCCGAAGGCCGCGCCGAAAATGTCGATCAGCCTTTTTGCGACGAGATGGATCGGTCGCCAGTTGAACTTAGCTTCGGACCGGTCATCGAGGACGATGCCACCGAAGGGCGCTGCAATCGCTGCTGACTGTCCCGACGAAAACGTCGTTGCCGGCATCGCGCGGGTGCCATAGCGGGCGGAAGATCCACCGTCGGCAAGAGCGAGATCGTGCAATCCGGACGAACTTTCGGCGCCGCCCTTTGAAAAATCATGGGTCAGATCCGTTAGACGCATTACATCCCCCGAACTAAAAATTGAAATTTAAAAAAACGGTTCGGAAAAAGTCCGGCGAAAACCGCCGCAACGATCACTCCGAGATAACAAAACATTTACCAAGCTAGTGGATTTCCCCTAGTTCCGCAAGCAGAGAGCTCCTTGGAAAAAGCGGAAAGCCTATGCGTACAATGCAATGCTTAGCCTTGCCTACAAACCACAAGGGGCATGCTGCAATCGCCATGCCATACGAAACCCGTCAACTTGGTGCCGGATTCGAACACTCAGGTGACGACCATTTCGGCCGTCACACCCACCCAATAGTTAATATTGATTAAACTTATATCACAAATGCCTGCTCATAAACCGAATCCTTGGTCTGAGTTGCGATCGGCCTTTCGTGCCTCGTCAGTAGCGCTCCTGGGCCTCTTTCATGGTCATTTTAGCCGAAGCGGCAGGCCGGCGGCTATGAACCAAGCCTCGTCGGCGATGGTGGCGATCTTCTGGTTGAGCTGGCCGGCTTCGTCACGGAAGCGGCGGGCGAGGGCGTTTTCGGGCACAATGGATAGTCCCACCTCATTGGACACCAGCACAACGGGGCAACCGGCCGTGGCAAGGGCGGAGGCGAGACTATCGCCCTCCGCTTCGAGATCGGCGTCGGCGAGCAAGTGGTTGGTAAGCCATAGCGTCAGGCAGTCGACCAGTATGGCCCGGCCGCCAAGCGCTTCGGTGGACAGCGTTTGGGCGAGGCGATATGGCGCTTCGATGGTTCGCCATTCAGCGCCGCGTCGGGAGCGGTGGAGGGCAATCCGGTGTTCCATCTCGGCATCGCGGCATTCGGCGGTTGCAATGTAGACATTCTCCTTCGCCGCGAAGGCGCGCGTCCGCCGTTCCGCGAAACGGCTCTTGCCGGAACGAGCGCCGCCCAAGACGAAGATGATCGGTGCCATCGCTTGTTCCTTCCGTCGATAACCGCAATGTCATCGGCTAACGACCGGGCGGGCCTTGCGCAAGCCGGGGTTCACCGACTATTGGCCGAAAGTAGCATGATCCTTGCAAAGAGCACGGCAGCTTCTGCGTCGCACCGTTCGCAGGGACCGCTTCGGCGGAGAACGGACGCCGATGTCAAATCGCGTTGCGCGTGAGGAGCCCAAAAGCACGAAAAGGGGAACGCAATGTCTACCTCTGAAGGAAGCGTCAGCTACAAGAAAGCCGACGCCAGCTATTTCGAGCAACGGCATCTGTCGCGCTATGCCGGCATCTGGTCGCTCTGGGCGCTGGGTGTTGGCGCTGTGATTTCCGGCCATTTTTCCGGCTGGAACTTAGGCTTTGCCACGGGTGGCTGGGGCGGCATGTTGGCGGCCGGAGCGATCATCGCCGTCATGTATCTCGGCCTCTCGCTTTCCATCGCCGAGATGAGTCCGGCGCTGCCGCACACCGGCGCTGCCTATTCCTTCGCCCGTACGGCGATGGGGCCGTGGGGCGGTTTCATCACCGGCCTTTGTGAAAATGTCGAGTATGTCATCACACCGGCGGTGATCGTCACCTTCATCACTGCCTATGTTAATTCCATTCTCGGTCTCGATGCTGCCTATTCGCCATTCGTCTGGATCGCTTTCTATGCGATCTTCCTCGGGCTCAATGTGTTCGGGCTCGAACTGTCGTTCAAAGTGACGCTGGTGGTGACGGTGCTGTCGCTCGCCGTTCTGGTGTTCTTCTGGGTGAGCGCCATCCCGCACATGGACTTCTCTCGCTGGGCGCTCAACATTGGCGTCGGTCCCGACGGTGCGGCAATCGAATTGCCGGAGGGCGGTGGAAAATGGTTCCCGTTTGGCTTCTCAGGCGTGCTAGCCACACTGCCGTTCGCGGTCTGGCTGTTCCTGGCCATCGAGCAGTTGCCGCTCGCTGCCGAGGAATCGGTAGATCCCAAGCGTGACATGCCCAAGGGCCTTATTTTGGGGATGTCGACGCTGATCCTGTCGGCGTTCATGATTGTTCTTCTCAATCCCTCGGTTGCCGGCGTCGGTGCCTTCCATTTGGGATCGTCACTCGAGCCGCTGCTCGATGGCTTCCGCGCCGTCTACGGCGACAGCGGCGTTGTGCTGCTCGGCATCGTGGCGCTGACGGGCCTGATCGCTTCTTTCCACACCATTCTCTATGCACAGGGGCGGCAGGTCTATTCACTGTCACGCGCCGGCTATTTCCCGACGGCGCTGTCGTTGACGCATGCCAAGTACAAGACGCCGCATGTCGCCATGATCACCGGTTCCATCGTCGGCCTTCTGGTGATGATGGTCATCTGGTTCGCACTCGGTGCGACCGAGGGCGGGGCGGCGATCGGTTCGGTGCTGCTCAACATGGCAGTGTTTGGCGCCATGTTCTCCTACATCATGCAGGCAATCTCCTTCATCCTGCTTCGGGTCAATCAGCCCGATATCGAGCGCCCGTATAGGAGTCCCCTCGGCATTCCCGGCGCGGTGCTGACGATCATCATCGCGGTGGTCACCCTCTACTACCAGGTGCAGGATCCTAACTTCTCCAAGGGCGTGCTTTGGGTGGCCGTGTGGTTTGCCGCGGCGATCGCCTATTTCGCCTTGATCGGCCGCCACAAGCTGATCCTGTCGCCGGAGGAAGAGTTCGCCATCGCCCATGTCGGCGGTGGCGCGGGGCCGGACGCTGAGGAACCAGCTCCGGCCGAGTGAACCTTCCATCATCACAAGCGAAAATCGCGGGGCGCCTTCCCTGGGCGCCCCGTTTGCATATTCCCTCGATCCCTTGATTGCCGGGCGCCGGCATGCAGAGATGGAATCAGGGTTTTTGCTAAATGTCGTCTAGAGTATCCATGCGTTGTGACGAACGCAGATCGTTGCTCTAGGTCTTTGTTGTCGCATTGTTTTTGCGGAAAACCGGTTTCCACTTTTCCGCACAATGCTCTAGAGCCGAATGGAGCCACCCATCATGTCCGACGTCATGACGCTCGTCTCCCCCGTGAATGGCTCGGTCTATGCCGAGCGATCGACTGCCACGGAAGCGGAGACGAACCGCGTGTTCCGCCTCGCTCGCGATGCTCAAAAGGCATGGGCGAAGCTGCCGCTCGAAGCGCGCATCGGCTATTGCCTCAAGGCGCTGGATGCGATGCTGGCGATGCGGCCGCGCATCGCCGAGGAACTGACCTGGCTGATGGGGCGACCGATCCGCTATACGCCCTTCGAACTCAACGGCGTCGAGCAGCGCACCCGTCACATGGCGAAAATCGCCGCCGAAAGCTTGGCGCCGCTCGATAGCGGTTTGGAGTTCGGCGACCATGGTGCCCATCGCTACATCAGCCGCGAGCCGCTCGGCGTCGTCTTCGTGGTGGCGCCCTGGAATTATCCCTACCTCACCACCGTCAATTCGGTGATGCCGGCGCTGATGGCCGGCAACACGGTGGTGCTGAAGCATTCCGACCAGACGCTGCTGGTGGCCGAGCGTTTCCAGGACGCCTTCGATGCCGCTGGCCTGCCGGAGGGCGTGTTCCAGCATATCGTTCTCAGTCACGACCAGACGGCGGCGGCGATCGCTGCGCGCAAGGCGGATATGGTCGCCTTCACCGGCTCGGTGGCCGGTGGGGCGGCAATGGAGCGGGCGGCGGTCGGTACGTTCATCGCCATCAATCTTGAACTCGGTGGCAAGGACCCGGCCTACGTGCGTCCCGATGCCAAGCTCGATTTTGCCATCGAGAATGTTGCAGACGGTGCCTTTTTCAACTCGGGGCAGTGCTGCTGCGGCATCGAGCGGGTCTATGTGCACGAGAAGGTCTATGACGACTTCGTGGGGGGGCTCGTCGATCTGACGAAAAAATACGTGCTGGGCAATCCCACCGATCCCTCGGTAACGCTGGGACCGATGGCGCGGGCTCGCGGTGCCGCCACAGTGCGCGAACAGATTGCGGCGGCGCTTCGGGGTGGCTCCGTCGCGCATATCGATCCGAAGTCTTTCCCGGCCGATCGGGAAGGCACGCCCTATATCGCGCCGCAGGTGCTCACCTCGGTCAATCACCAGATGATGTTCATGACCGAGGAGACCTTTGGTCCGGCGGTCGGCATCATGAAGGTGCGGGACGACACTGAGGCGATCGCCTTGATGAACGACTCCAAATACGGGCTGACCTGTTCGCTGTGGACGGAGGATCTCGACGCTGCCGAGACGATCGGTCGCGAGCTTGAGACCGGCACCGTCTTCGTCAACCGCTGCGACTATCTAGATCCGGCGCTGACCTGGACCGGCGTCAAGGATACCGGCCGCGGCGCGGCCTTGTCGCCACTTGGTTTCCACGGCCTCACTCGGCCCAAGAGCTGGTATGTCCGCCGGGCACCGGTTTGAGGGCTCGCGTTCGAAAGGTTGCTTGGCAATATCCGTGGGGTGCCGTGCGTTCTGGCGAACGCAAGGTCCTGTTGCGTCGCTTTCGCGGAAAACCGGTTCCCACTTTTCCGCGCGATGCGCTATATCGCCTGCCAAGTGATTTTCCGGAGATCCGCCATGCCCGTCATTCCCTTCGCCGATCGTTTCGAGGCGATCGCCGACCGCCGTTCGTCGCTCACCGTCGGCATCGATCCGGCGCCGGAAGTGTTGAAGGCCTGGGACCTGCCCTATGACGCCGAGGGCGTGCGCGTGTTCGGCCTGGAGATGGTCGAGGCGGTGGGCGATCTCGTCGGCATCTTCAAGCCACAGATCGCCTTCTTCGAGCGCTTCGGCTGGCAGGGACTGAAAGCGGCGGCCGAGGTGATCGGCCATGCCCGTTCGGCCGACGCCCTGGTCATCGCCGACATCAAGCGCATGGATATCGGCCATACCATCGAGGCCTATGCCGGCGCCTGGATCGGCGAGGACGCGGGTACGCCGGTGGATGCCATCACCCTCGGTGCCTACATGGGCTCGGGATCGCTGACACCGGTGGTCAAGCGCGCCGCCGAGCATGGCGCGGGTCTCTTCGTGGTGGTTCGCTCGTCGAATCCGGACGGCATCCTGCTTCAGACCGCCCGGCAGGCGGACGATCGCACGGTGGCCGACGCGCTGGCCGACGACCTCACGGCGTTCAATCAGGGCATACTCGCCAAGTCGGGCAATGGTCCTTGCGGCGCCGTGGTCGGCGCGACGCTCGACGATGCCGACAAGGTGCTCGAACGGCTGCCGACCTCGCTGATCCTTGCTCCCGGCATTGGTGCGCAGGGCGCCACCATGGCCGACCTGCGGTCGCGCTTCGGCCGGGTGGCGTCAAGGCGCGCGCTGCCCAACGTGTCGCGGCAGGTGGCGGCCGCCGGTCCGTCGAAAAAGGCAATCCGAGACATCGTTGAGCGCCTCGCCGACGAAGCCTTCGCGTTGCGCGGCTGACGGAGACGACTTTCGGCGGAACGCCGCTTCTCACCGGTGCCGACCTCACGGTCGGCGAGGGCGACCGCATCACGCTGGTCGGCCGCAATGGTTCGGGCAAGTCGACACTGCTCAAGATCGCCGCCGGCTTTGTCGAGGCCGACGACGGCGAGCGCTTCTTCCAGCCGGGCAAGACGGTGCGCTACCTGCCGCAGGAGCCGGACCTTTCCGCCTTCAAGACGACGCTGGAGTATGTCGAGTCGGGATTGGCGCCCGGCGACGTTCATTATCGGGCGCTCTATCTTCTCAACGAACTCGGCATGACCGGCAACGAGTCGACGTCCTCGCTGTCGGGCGGCGAGACGCGACGGGCCGCGCTCGCCCACGTGCTGGCGCCCGAACCGGACATCCTGCTGCTCGACGAACCCACCAACCACCTCGACCTGCCGGCCATCGAATGGCTGGAAAGCGAGCTCAAATCCATGAAGTCGGCACTGGTGCTGATCTCGCACGACCGTCGC
>JAGSYV010000072.1 GCA_018262505.1 Pseudomonadota bacterium | reverse complement strand
CATGGCGCGCATGGCGGCCGAAGTGAACGACATCGACCGCCGCGGCATCGCGCGCGTGGTCGACGTGCTGAAGGACGAGTCGCTCGCCCGAATGGGGCTTGCAGCGACTGAGTTTGCCACCTGGAACGCCGCCTTGCTGGATGAAGGCGATGCTGCCTTGTTGGGCGGCGACAAGCTCCTTTCGACAGGCAGTGATTACTCCTTCGATATGCTGCTGATTGTCGACGCCGAAGGTGCGCCGATACGCGGCTTCCACAAGGGCTGGTCGGCTGGGCCGGATGGTATTGGCATTAGCCGGGCCGACGTGGCCGCCCTTGTCGCCGCCGCGCGCCTGCGGCCGCATCAGCCAGTGTCGGGTTTTGCCCAGTCGCGTCTTGGTCCGCTCGTGGTGGGATTGCATCGGATCGAGGCCCGCGAAGGGCAACCTTCTGGTCCTTTGCGCTATCTCCTGGTCGGTCGGCCGATGACCGGAGCGCAGTTCATTCCCCTGGCTGAAGCCCTCGGCGTCCGGCATCTTGCCTTCGGGCCGGCGCCGGTCGGTCACGATGACGTGGCGCTGAGCTCGGCGGCGGGTACTCTTCTTGGCTCCATTGGCTGGGAACCGCGTGTGTCGGGGACCGAGGCGATGGAACGCGCTCGCCTGCCGGTGCTTGCCGTGCTGCTGCTGCTCTTCGTGGTGATGGGCGTTCTGATCGTTACCATCTGGAAGATGATGAGCGGTCTGCGCCACGATGAGACGACAGCCCGCCATGCGGCGAGCCATGATCCGTTGTCCGGCCTGCCGAACCGCGCCTCCTTCCATCAACGGCTTGCCGCCGCCTATGCCGAGCCTGACCACGCCATTGCCGTGCTGTTTGCCGATCTCGACGGCTTCAAGGAAGTGAACGACACCTATGGCCATGATGTCGGCGATCGGCTGATCCGGGCGACGGCGGCCGGCTTTCGGGCTCTGGTGGGCGGCGATGGCGCGCTGGCGCGCCTCGGCGGCGACGAGTTTGCCGTGGTGGTCGAGGGGGGGCTTGCGGCAGAACGGGCGCATGCCCTTGGCGAGAGCTTCGTCTATTTCCTCGACGAGGCCTTCGATTTCGAGGCAAGGACGGTAAAGGTCGGCTGTTCGGTGGGCGTGGCGGTCGATATCGACGGCAAGCTGACGCCCGGCGAGTTGGTGCGTCGGGCCGATGTTGCCATGTATGTCGCCAAGGCTGGCGGCAAGAATCGTGTCGATCTCTACGATGCCAGCATGGACGCCGACCGTCAGGCGAAGGTGACGCTTGCCGCCGAACTGCGCGAGGCGGTCGCAAACGGCGGCCTTCAGGTGCATTACCAGCCCGTTGTCTCCGCCAAGACCGGCAGCATCTCCGCGGTTGAAGCGCTGGTCCGCTGGATTCGCCCGGCCGGTCCGGTCAGCCCGGTGGTCTTTCTCGCCGTCGCCGAGGAAGCCGGGATGAGCGACTTGATCGGCACTTACGTGTTGCGTCGCGTTGCCCGAGACGCCAAGGCGTTCGGCGAGCTCAAGATGGTGGTCAACGTGTTTGCCGCCCAGTTCCGCGACCCGTGCTTTCCCGATGCCGTCGGCGCCATCCTCAAGGCGGCGGGCATGCCGCCGCATCGACTGGAAATCGACATCACCGAAAGCTTCCTGGCGTCCGAGCCGGAGCGGGCGCGCCGCAGCGTCGAAGCGCTACATGCGCTCGGCGTATCGGTGGCGCTTGACGATTTCGGCACCGGCTTCTCGTCGGTCGCCTATCTGCGCCGGTTCGCCTTCGACAAGGTGAAAATCGACCGCTCCGTGGTGATCGACGTTATCCGCGACCCGGCCTCGCAGAGCCTCGTGCAGGCGGCGGTGGCTCTGGCCGAGACGCTTGGCGCCGAGGTGACGGCCGAGGGCATCGAGATGGCCGAGGAAGCCGAAGCGCTGAAACGGGCCGGCTGCCACGAGCTGCAGGGCTATTATTTCGGCGCGCCGACCGTGCGGTCGGAAATCCTGCGGCGCATTTCCCGCGAACGGCAGGCGGCCGAACTGCTGTTGGCCTAGAACAACATTCGCTCTTTTTCCGCACAATGTTCTTAAGGATCGAGCTCGACATCCCAGTAGAGAAAGTCCAGCCAGCTTTCATGAAGATGGTTGGGCGGGAACAGCCGGCCGTTGTTATGCAGATCGTGCACGGTGGGCGCAAAAGGCGGGCCGGCGAGCGTCATGCCCACTTCCGAAACCGTCTTGTCGGCCTTCCTGAGATTGCAGGACGAACAGGCGGCGACGACGTTCTCCCAGGTGGTCTGTCCACCTTTGGAGCGCGGAATCAGGTGATCGAAGGTGAGGTCCTCGTGACTGCCGCAATATTGGCACTGAAAGCGGTCACGCAGGAAAACGTTGAATCGCGTAAAGGCCGGCTGGCGCGACGGCTTGACGAAAGTCTTGAGCGAAACGACCGACGGCAGGTGGAATTCGAAACTCGGGCTGAGCGACAAGGGGAAATAACTCAACGGGCGGTAGTCCGCATTCAACACCAGCGCCGGGTGTGCGTCCGGCGAGACGGCGATCGTCACCTCACGCTCTCCTTCACCGAGGCGGCGTCCGAGCCGGCCCCACGCCCGCATACTCTACGCTGATGATGTCGGTGATGTGAAGCCGCAAGCCGAGGTTTTCCGACCGTTTCGCAGGCAGGCGCCAAGTCGGCCACGCCTTGACGAATCGGCGGGCAAAATATTGCCGCTGCTGGTCAATTCCCCGATTTCGCCGCGCGATGCAGCAAGGCGACGAACCATGAGGCCGGCAGGAGATGTTTGACGACCGCCGCGCCCTTGGTGAGCCATGTCACCCGATAGTAAGGGCGCGGATGGGCTGATTCGCAGGCGTGGACCAGGCATTCCACCACCGCTTCCGGTGGCTTGCGGAAGAAGGACGCCTCTGGCGGCCGCTGCATGTCGGCGAGGCGCTGGCGATAGCCGGCGGCATTGGCGGAAGTCTCCACGGCGATGTTTTCGTGGAACTTCTTCATCGCTGTGGAACTGAAGTTGGTGGCGATCGGTCCCGGCTGGATGGTGGCAACGTGGATGCCGGCATCAATCAGTTCCAGCCGCCAGCTGTCGGCAAGGCCCTCGACGGCGTGCTTGGAGGCGTTGTAGGCGCCTCGGTACGGCATCGACAGGAAGCCGAGGATTGACGAGCACATGACGATGCGCCCAGCGCCGGCCCGGCGCATGGCCGGGATCAGGCGGCGCGTGAGATCGTGCCAGCCCAGCACGTTGACTTCGAACACGTGTCGCAGCACTTCGGTGGTGAGGTCCTCGAGCGCGCCGGGCTGGCCATAGGCGCCGTTGTTGTAAAGCGCGCCGAGCCGTTCACCGGTGGCGTCGAGCACCGCGTCGGCGGTTGCGGCAATCGAGGCGGGGTCGGCATAGTCCATCAAGAGCGGCGTCACCCCGGCAATGCCGGCAAGACGCTGACGATCTTCTTCCCGGCGCACCGTCGCGAACACGCGCCAGCCACGTCCGGCCATGATGGTGGCGGCGGCAAGGCCGATGCCGGAGGAGGCGCCGGTGATCAGGATGCTGCGGTCGACGGCGGGAAAGCGCATGGCGGCCCTCTGGTTCGGGAAGACGAGCCGATCGGCGTGACAATCAGTCTTTCTCCGGACGGCTCGGCCGACTATATACTGGGACGGACGCTTGGAGAGAACCTTGCTCAACGATTCCGACCACGATCATCAGGTGTGCCGCCGCCGTGCCGTTGCGCGCGCCGAGGAACGCTGCCGCGATGAGGGCTTGCGCCTCACCGAGCAGCGGCGGCAGGTTCTGGAAGCGATGCTGGAGAGCCACGCGCCGGTATCGGCCTATGAGATCATGGACCGTATCGCTGAAAAGGCGCGACGGCCGAGCCCGATCTCGGTTTATCGCGCCCTCGACTTCCTGGTCGCCAACCGCTTCGCTCACCGCATCGAGAGCCGCAACGCCTTTCTCGCCTGCATCGAGGAACATGGACACGCCGCGCTCGGTCCGGAGGCACCATTGGTGTTTTTGCTTTGCGAGCGCTGCGGCTCGGCCACCGAGGCCGAGCCCGCCGAACTCAGTGGTTTGCTGGCCGGCATTGCGGCGGCCGAAGGCTTCTCGCCATCGGCCTCGGTTCTCGAAGTGCGTGGCCTTTGCGCCGCCTGCCGGTCGGGCGGCCATCACCACGACCATCCGCACAGTCATAGTTGAGGATTTCCGACGCATGTCCAACTTCTTCGGTCCGGCGCCGCGCCGCCGCTCGGTCCCCGTCGTCGTCGGCAACGTGACCATTGGTGGCGATGCGCCGGTGGTCGTGCAGTCGATGACCAACACGGACACCGCCGATGTCGACGCCACGGTGGCTCAGGTGATGGCACTAGCCCGCGCCGGCTCGGAACTCGTGCGCATCACCGTCGATCGCGACGAGAGCGCCGCCGCTGTGCCGCGCATCCGCGAGCGGCTCGATCGGGTCGGCGTCGACGTGCCGCTGATCGGCGACTTCCATTTCATCGGTCATCGGCTGCTCGCCGACTTCCCTGCCTGTGCCGAGGCGCTCGCCAAATATCGCATCAACCCCGGCAATGTCGGCGTGCGCGCCAAGCGAGACAGGCATTTCACCGACATCGTCGAAATCGCCGCCCGCCACGGCAAGGCGGTGCGGATCGGCGTCAACTGGGGCTCGCTCGACCAGGAGCTGGCGACGCGCCTGATGGACGAGAACAAGGCCAAGGGCTCGCCGATGACGGCGCAGCAGGTGATGCGCGAGGCGATGATCCAATCGGCGCTGCTGTCGGCTGCCCGCGCCGAGGAAATCGGCCTTGCGCGGAACCGCATCGTGCTGTCGGCCAAGGTCAGCCAGGTGCAGGATCTCATCGCCGTCTATGGCGAACTCGCATCACGCGGCGATTATGCCCTTCATCTCGGTCTCACCGAGGCTGGCATGGGCACAAAGGGCATTGTCGCTTCGTCGGCGTCGATGGGCTACCTCCTTCAGCATGGCATCGGCGACACCATCCGCGTTTCCCTGACACCGGAGCCAGGCGGCGACCGCACGCGCGAGGTGATGGTGGCGCAGGAGCTGTTGCAGGTGATGGGCTTCCGCAGCTTCGTGCCGATCGTCGCGGCTTGTCCCGGCTGCGGCCGCACCACCTCGACGGTGTTCCAGGAACTCGCCAAGACCATCCAGGATCAGATCCGTGATGCCATGCCCGAATGGCGGCAGCGCTATCCCGGCGTCGAGGCGCTGCAGGTGGCGGTGATGGGCTGCATCGTCAACGGTCCCGGCGAATCCAAGCATGCCGACATCGGCATATCCCTGCCGGGTACTGGCGAAAACCCCGCTGCGCCGGTCTTCATCGACGGGCAGAAGGCGGCGACGTTGCGTGGCCCGACCATTGCCCGCGATTTTCAGACGCTGGTGCTGGACTATATCGAGCAACGCTTCGGCGACGGCGCCAACCGCAAGCCGGCGGCCGAGTGATTGCTGATTAGCGCCGCCTCTCGGCGACGAAGCGCGCGGCGGCGGCGAGCGTCTCGGACCGTGGCCCCCAGGGGGCGAGCAGGTTCGTTGCCTCGGTGACGAGACGGCCAAGTTCGGCACGCACGGCGTCGACGCCGAGGCGTGCCACCAGCGTCCCCTTGCCATGGGCGGCGTCCTTGGCCACGGCCTTGCCCATCTCGCTTTCGGTGGCGGTGACGTCGAGCAGGTCATCGGCGAGCTGGAAGGCGAGACCGACGATATCGCCGAAACGCTCGAAGCGACGCATCTCTTCTTCGCTAGCCCCACCGAGCCGGGCGCCCATCACCGTCGCGGCGCGGATCAGCGCGCCAGTTTTCATTGCCTGCAATTTGCGGATATCGGTCTCGTCGGGTGCCGTGCCTTCGCCGAACCGGCCCTCCGCCGCCAGGTCGAGCATCTGGCCGCCAACCATGCCGCCGAGACCGCCGGCACGGGCGAGGTCGAGCACCAGCGCCGCCCGGATCGCCGGGTCGGGGTGGCAGCCGGGATCGGCGAGCAGATCGAAGGCGAGCGTCAGGAGGCCGTCACCGACGAGGATGGCCGTCGCCTCGTCATAGGCGACATGGACGGTTGGCCGGCCGCGCCGGAGGGCGTCGTCGTCCATGGCCGGCAGGTCGTCGTGCACCAGCGAGTAGCAATGCAGGCATTCGATGGCCGCCGCTGCCGACATCAATGCTTTGACCGTCAAGCCGGGATCGAGGAGGCGGGCGACCTCAGTGAGCAGGAATGGGCGGAGGCGCTTGCCGCCGGCCAGCACGGCATGCCGCATGGCGGCAAGAAGCCGCTCCGGTCGCGCGATTTCTCCCGCCCGTGGCGTGGCGTCGAGGCGCGCCGTCAGCCCGGCTTCGAGGGTACGGGCAAAATCGGCAAGGGCGGCTTCGAAGGCGGCGGTCATCGGCGCTCCGGTCAAGCATAACAACGGTCGCTGTGGTAGCGCCGGCTTCACATCGCGGTCAAGGCGAGGCTCACACCGGCAGCACGGTGGTGTTCTTCACCTCTTCCATCACCGGATAGGTGTGCGTCTCGCGCACGCCCGGCAGCGTCATCAGCACCTCGGACAGGAACTCGCGATAGGCTTCCATGTCCCGGACGCGCGCCTTGACGAGATAGTCGAAGCCGCCGGCGATCAGGTGGCACTCAAGCACCTCCGGCGCCTTCTTCACCGCCGTGGCGAAGGTGGTGAATACTTCCGGGTTCATGCGATCGAGCTTGATCTCGACGAACACCAGAAGGCCGCGCTGGAGATGCAACGGATCGAGCCGCGCCGTATAACCGAGGATGAAACCATCGCGCGACAGTCGTTTGACGCGCTCGGCGGTGGCCGTTGCAGACATGCCGATCTTCTCGGCGAGTTCCAGATTGGTGACCCGGCCATCTTCCTGAAGTGCCGCGAGGATCCGGCGGTCGATGCGATCGAGACCGGGAATATCCTTGCTATGATGAGAGCGATCACCGCCTGCTGCTGCCATCCCAAGCTCCCAAGACAGGTCAATCTGGAAAATTCACGGAAACAAACGGTTCATTCCGCGAATAGTCCCGATTCTATACCTCAATAAGGAGAGTGTCACCGAAAGCCTGCTGCTATCCTGCGGATTATAACAAAAGCCGCTCCCTGAAGGCGGCAACCTTCCGGAGATCAGATGTCCGCAGTTTCTTCAGAGCCCTTTCGGGCTCCGTGTTTTTCGCCGCCCTATGCGGAGGACGAGACCGTTGTGGTCCGCCGTCTCCTGGCGGCCCGCCCCGAGGATCCCGAGGCACGAGCGCGTGTCGACGCACACGCCAACCGTCTCATCAAGGCGATCCGCGACGGCAAGTCGGCGATTGGCGGCGTCGAGGATTTCCTCAAGGCCTATTCACTGACGACGCGCGAGGGGCTCGCCATCATGGTGATGGCCGAGGCGCTGCTGCGCGTACCCGATGGCGCGACAGCTGACCGGCTGATCGAGGACAAGCTCGCCTCGGCCGCCTTCGGCTTCCACGGCAAGGGCGAGGATCCCTGGCTGGTGGCCGCGTCCGGATGGGCGCTGGGCGTGACGACGCGCGTGCTCCAGCCGGGCGAAACGCCGGAGAATGTCCTGACCGGCCTCATCAAGCGCCTGGGCATGCCGCCGGTGCGCGCCGCCACCCGGCAGGCGATGAAGATCATGGGCCATCAGTTCGTGCTGGGCACGTCGATCGAGGCAGCGCTGTCGCGGGCTCGCACCATGGCCGGCAAGGGCTACCGTCACTCCTACGACATGCTGGGCGAGGGCGCCCGTACCGCCACCGATGCGACGCGCTACTTTGCCGACTATGCCATGGCGATCGAAGCGATCGGCAAGTCGGCCGGCTCCGAGGCGCTGCCGGCCCGGCCGGGCATTTCGGTCAAGCTCTCGGCGCTGCATCCGCGTTACGAGGCGTTGAACAGTGCGCGTGTCATGGCCGAGTTGGTGCCGAAGCTCCTCGAATTGTCGCGGACGGCGAAGGCCTACGATCTCAATCTCACCGTCGATGCCGAAGAGGCCGATCGGTTGAAGCTGTCGCTCGAGGTGATTGCCGCCGTGGCGAGTGACCCGTCGCTCGCCGGATGGGATGGCTTTGGCCTTGCCGTGCAGGCCTACCAGAAGCGGGCGCCGGCGGTCATCGACTACATGATCGACCTCGCCGAAAGCCTGGACCGCCGCTTCATGGTGCGGCTCGTCAAGGGCGCCTATTGGGACACCGAGATGAAGCGGGGGCAGGAACGGGGGCTCGACGATTATCCGCTGTTCACCCGCAAGGCTTCGACCGACCTTTCCTATCTCGTCTGTGCCGAAAAGCTGCTCAAGGCGCGGCCGCGGCTCTATCCGCAGTTTGCGACGCACAATGCGCTGACGGTGGCCGAAGTGTCGGAGATCGCCGGCACTAACAGGCATTTCGAGTTCCAGCGGCTGCACGGCATGGGCGACACGCTCTATCGCGAGGTCACCGAGAAGGAAAACGGCGCCAACTCGTCCTTCGTCGCCGCCGTCGGCGATGCCAAAGTGGAGATCTCGACCTTGCTGAAGCGTCCCGCCGACGTGCTGGCTGGCGGCGACCGCGCCCGCCACGCCCGTATCCCGCTACCTGCCGACCTCTTTGGTTCCCGCCGCAACTCGCGCGGCGTGGAGCTGGCCGACGAACAGGCACTCGAACCGCTGCTGGCCGCCATTGCGGCAGCGGGCAATGACTTCGGCATCGCCGCCTCGATCATTGACGGCACGGATGCGACCGGATCACAGCGCGTTCTCCTGTCGCCGATCGACGGCAAGACGGAGATCGGCCGGGCGGTCGACGCCGATGCCGAGACCACCAGGAAGGCCGTCGCCTCGGTTGCCGCCGGTTTCCGTTCCTGGTCGGACACGCCGGCCGAAACGCGTGCCGTTGCGCTGGAACGGGCCGCCGATCTTCTTGAGGAACGGCTGCCGGCGTTTCTCGCCGTGCTGGCGCTCGAGGCCGGCAAGACGCTGGCCGACGGTGTCGCCGAAGTCCGCGAGGCGGTCGACTTCTGCCGCTACTACGCCGTCGAGGCGCGACGCCTGTTCGCGGCACCGGTCGCCATGCCTGGTCCGACCGGCGAGGAAAACCGGCTCAGCTACCGTGGCCGGGGTGTGTTCGCGACCATAGCCCCTTGGAACTTCCCACTGGCGATCTTTGTGGGGCAGACCGCCGCGGCACTGGCCGCCGGCAATGCGGTGGTGGCAAAACCCGCCGAGCAGACCCCGCTCACCGGTGCCATGGCGGTGCGGCTGCTGCATGAAGCGGGCGTGCCGGCGTCGGCCTTGGCGCTTCTGGTCGGCGATGGAACGGCCGGTGCGATGCTCACCGCCGACCCGCGTATCGCCGGCGTCGCTTTCACCGGCTCGACCGATACCGCCTTCGCCATCAACCAGGCCCTTGCCGCCAAGCGTGGACCGATCGTGCCGCTGATCGCCGAAACCGGTGGGCTCAACGCGATGATCGTCGACGCCACGGCGCTCGGTGAGCAGGTGACCGACGATGTCGTTACCTCGGCCTTCCGTTCGGCTGGCCAACGCTGTTCGGCGCTGCGGTTGTTGCTGGTGCAGGAAGACGTCGCCGACCACATGATCGCCCTCGTCAGAGGAGCGGCGGCCGAGCTCAAGGTGGGCGATCCCAGGCGGCCGGATACCGACGTCGGCCCGATCATCGACCGCGAGCAAGTCGAGAAGCTCGCCGTTCACGTGGCGGCCTGGCAGGGCAAGGGGGGCGTGCTGTTTTCCGGGGAGACGCCGGAGGGAGCGCTGGCAGGCGGCAGCTATTTCGCACCGACAATCATAGAGCTGCCCGAGACGGCGGCCCTCGATCAGGAAGTGTTCGGCCCGGTGCTGCACATCGTCCGCTACAGGGCGAAGGACCTCGACAAAGTCATCGAGGACATCGCGGCGAGCGGCTATGGGCTGACGCTCGGCATTCACTCGCGCATCGAAGCAACGGTGAAGCGTATCGTTGATCGCTTGCCGGTCGGCAATGTCTACGTCAATCGCAACATGATCGGCGCCGTGGTTGGCTCTCAGCCCTTCGGTGGTTCGGGGCTGTCGGGTACCGGCCCCAAGGCGGGCGGCCCCAACTATCTCATCCGTTTCGCGCTGGAACAGGTGGTGTCCGTCAACACGGCTGCGGCCGGCGGCAACGCAACGCTGGTCGCCATGGGCGACGACTGACAGGAAACGAGAGCGGAAAGGCCGGGAGCAATGAACTGACCCCATAAAGTTGGACGGTTCATAGGCTGGGTGGATTTAGGGGCTGGGTCCTGTATTGCACAGGGCTCAGCCCTTTGAGTTTCATCCTGATGCGATCGTTATTGTAGTATCGGATATAGTCCTCGACACCGTCCCGCAGGCTTTCGATGCTGTCGAACCGGTTGGGATGGAAGAACTCGGACTTGAGGGTGGCGAAGAAGCTCTCCATGGCGGCGTTATCGAGGCAATTTCCCTTGCGAGACATGGACTGTTTGATGTTGCGGCTTTTGAGCATGCTGCTCCAAGCGGGCATTTGATACTGCCATCCCTGATCAGAATGCAGGATCGGTCCGTCTGCCTCATCCAATGTGCTCAATGCCTTGTCGAGCATATCCTTGACCAGCTTGAAGATGGGCCGCCTCGCCGTCTCGAAGGCGATGATCTCGCCGTTGTGGAGGTCCATCACCGGCGACAGGTAGAGCTTCTCGCCGGCAACATTGAACTCAGTGACATCCGTCGTCCACTTCTGGTTCATGCCTTCGGCAGTGAACTGGCGCCGGAGAAGGTCCGGTGCCACATGCCCTCTGTGGCCTTTGTAGGAGCGGTATTTCTTCGGCCGGACCAGAGACTTCAATCCCATCTCGACCATCAGCTGCTGGACGGTCTTGTGGTTGACCACCTCTCCGCAGCCACGGATCGCCGCCGTCACCCGACGATAGCCATAGCGCCCCTTGTGCGCCTCGAAGATGGATCTGATCGTTGCCTTCAACGCCGCGTGCCGGTCGCCCGACGACAGCGCTTTCTGCTGATAATAGAATGTGCTGCGTGCAAGGCCGGAAAGCTTCAGCAGCCCGTCGAACGAGTGGAGTGGCCTTAACGCCTGGACGGCTTGCGTCCGTTCGGCGTTTGACGCGCCTGCGTTAAGGCCTCCAGTTTTTTTAGGTAGGCGTTCTCCATGCGCAGATAAGCCAGTTCCGCCAACAGCTCTTCACGGCTCTTGGCCGAATCTGCCGATGGATCAGTCGTCTCTGATGGCGCTTCGGGCTTCTTCATGCCAGGTGGCCTCCCTGTGCGGCGAGGAGCCAAGCCTTCGATCCCGGCCTGCTCATAACAGCGCTCCCAATCCGGAAGACAGCTGGCATTGCGGATGTTGAAGATCGCAGCCGTCTGCCGATAGGACAACCCCTCAGTCCACATCCGCTGCAAGACCGCCAATTTGAATGAGGCGTCGTAACAGCTGTGCTTCTTCGTCAGGCCAGCCGAACCATGTGCCGCATGAAGGCCGATCCACTTACGCACTGTCGAATGGTCGACGCCAAACTGTAGCCCTACATCGGCATAGCTACGCTCGCCCTTACCGTAAAACGCAACGACGCGTTCTTTGAAAGACACGCTGTACTTGGACATGAAAAACCCCCGAAGGTTGGTGTCCAACTTTCGGGGGTCAGTTCACAATCGCCGGCCTTTTCCCTGCGCTTACGACAGGCCATCGCTTGCCCGGCACAAGGCAAAAAAACAGGCCGGGGTTACCGGCCTGAGTTCTGGGAGGAAAGCTGGAGAGCCACGTGGGTCAGGAGGAAGACCCAGACGGAAGACCGACGAAGCAGCGCTCACAAGTAAAAGGTCTCACATTGCCTTAATTCGCGCCATGCTAAATTTGGAGCATCGCTGTGTAATTTGCAGGCATTTGCCGCAATAGACGGCTTTTGGCGCCTCATCACCGGGAAACGAATATCGCGAGCAATTGGAAAACTGCGCCGCCAGCCATTTCGGGTGGTCTTTTCCCTTGTTTGCCCGGCTAGCGCCGTTGGTTTATGAGAAAACGGACAGGCGGGTGGGGCATGAGCGATCTCAGCGAGGCGATGGCCGAAGGCGAGCCGGTGGCGGGCGACGAGGAGGCGGCGGCTGTGAGGCGAGCTGGCAGGCGGATCTGGCTCAAACGGCTTTCCGTCGCCGCCGCGGTGGTGGTGGTTTTGCCTTTCGTTCTTGTGCCGCTCTATCTCTTCGTCCGGCCGGTCTCAACGCTGATGGTCTGGGATCTCCTGACCTTTCAAGGTTACAGCCGTACCTGGGTCGCTCTCGACGATATCGCGCCCGGCATGAAGCAGGCTGTCGTCATGAGCGAGGACGGGCAGTTCTGCTTCCACGACGGTGTGGACTGGGCGCAGCTTCGCGCCGTTCTGCGCCGCGATGGCGGTCCAAGCCGTGGCGCCAGCACCATCACCATGCAGACGGTGAAGAACGTCTTCCTGTGGCCGTCGCGCTCCTACGTGCGAAAGGGTCTGGAAATTCCGCTGGCTCTCTATGCCGATCTCGTCTGGTCGAAGCGGCGGACGCTGGAAATCTACCTCAACATTGCCGAGCTCGGCCCCAACGTCTATGGCGTCGAAGCGGCGGCGCAGTATTATTTCAAGAAGTCGGCGTCGAAGCTGAATCGGCACGAGGCGGCGCTGATCGCCGCTGCCCTGCCCAATCCGGCCATTCGCAATCCCCTGAAGCCGAGCCGGGCGCAGAAGACGCTGTCGCGGATCATCGAGCGCCGCGTCAGCCAGTCCGGCTCCTACGTCGAGTGTCTTGCACCGTGAGAGAAGGCTGCCTCATCATTCTCCTTCCCATTGGGATTGCGACGGAGAGGCGCACTTTTTTCCGGGCAGGCACTGGCAAAGTGGCGCGTCAGTCTGTATAAGGCCGCATCTTTAGGAACGAGCGCCCGCGCGCCCGAACGGTGGATCATTGCGGTTCCCCCTTTATGAGCGGGCGATGGAGTAGAAGACAATGGCAGTTCCCAAGCGAAAGACCTCGCCGTCCAAGCGGGGCATGCGTCGGTCAGCCGATGCTCTGAAGCAGCCGACCTACGTCGAGGACAAGACCTCGGGTGAGCTGCGTCGCCCCCATCACGTTGATCTCAAGACCGGCATGTACCGCGGCCGCCAGATCCTGGCGCCCAAAGAAGCCTGACAAGAGATCCGCTCGGCCGTCCTTGACGGCCGGGGATATCGACCTGAAAAGAGCCGGTGCATCGCGCCGGCCTTTTTGTTTTTGGGCTGATGCGCGCACCGATCGCCGATATCCGGTGAAGCCGGCCTCAGTATTCGGCAGAGCCGAAAAAGCCCGGCTCAAGGTCGGTGACGCGGCGGTAGCCGTCGCGATAGAGCGCGTCGGCTCGAGCGATGATCTGCGACGGATCGCGGCGCACGCGGCGCTCGCCCGTGCCGGGATCGCCGAGACCAAGGGCGGCGAGCTGAGCGATGAACGGCGACGACGCGGGGTCACCGGCCGGCATCGCGGCACGGCGACGGAATGTTTCGTTCCGGGGTTCGGCACGCAGATCGGGAATGGTCAGCTGCTGCTGTCGATCGTCACCGGCAGACGCACCCTCTGATGCCTCGACATAACGACCGAAAGCGCGGGGGATCGTCCTTTGCAGGCTCTGGCTGCCGACGCTTCCGCTGATGGAACCGATCGATCCGATCATTGTCGCGGGCCTTTCAGGAACTGTGCCGTTTCGGCACACGATGAACCGACGCAAGGAATACGAAGCAACCGGCGCGCCACGCCCTTGAGAATGGTTAAGAAAGGGTTAATGCGCAAGGTGACCGCCTGAAAATACCTCGGCTAGACCAGGACTTCGAAGGTGGATCGGTGGATGATGGATCAAAATCGCGGGTTCCCGTCGCGGGAGTGTTGCGGTAGGTGTTCCAAAACGACGGGGACGGCGGCAGATGAATGACGATCTCGTTTCTACCGAGGGACACGGGCTGGCGAGCGGCGCGATCGGCTCAGCCATGGCGGCGGCAGGCGTCTCAGCCTATGAATACGACTATGCCGAAGATCGCCTGCGCTGGTCGCCCAATGCCGGAGAGGTGCTGGACCTTCCGGCCTATGAGGTGCCGCTGTCGGGCCGGGCGCTTCATCGTCTGATTGGGCCGCAAGCCGCAACGCTACGGCTCGCCGCGACGCCGCCGCAGGTGCTGTCCGCCGACCGGATCGGGCCGGACTACCGGCTCGTCTATGATTTGATGCCGCGCGGTGGCAAACCGCAGGGCCTGCGCATCGAGGAAAGCGGCAGCTGGTTTGGGCCGGATGGCCAACCGGCGCTCGGCGCGCGCGGGACCGTGCGCGTGTTGCCGCGTGGCAGTGAAACGGCGGCACCGGCCCGCCTCTACGGACCGGATCGCCGACTCGATCGCGACGAGTTGCTTCAGAGCCTCGACGATCGACTGAAGGTCCTGGAGTCAGAGGGTGGCACAGCGGTATTCATGATTATCGCCGTGCTCGACATCGGCCGGATCAACGCCAATTTCGGCTACGAAGCCGGCGATCAGGTGATCGATGCCACCGGCGAGCGGATCCTGCGCCGGATGCGGCAGGGGGATGTGTTCGGTTCGTTTTCCGGTCACAAGTTCGGCGCCATCCTCAACGATTGCGACGAGCAGGCGCTGACCATAGCCGCCGATCGCTTCCGCGAGGCGGTGCGTGGCGAAGCGATCGACTGCGATGGCGCTGCCGTGCGTGCCGACATTGCCATTGGCGCGGTGATGCTGCCGCAGCACGCGCTGTCCGGCGCCATGGCCGCCAATCGCGCCGAGGAGGCGTTGGGCGATGCCCGGCGCGACGTCGATCGCCGTCTTACACTCTACGAACCGTCGGCGGCCCGCGATGCCCTCCGCCGCCGCAACGTCGAGATTGCCGAGGCGATCCAACGCGGCCTTGCCGAGGAGCGCTTCGTGCTGGCCTATCAGCCGATCGCTCGGGTGGATGACCGGGCGGTGATTTACTACGAGGCGCTCAGCCGGCTGGCGCTGCCATCAGGGGAGATCGTCTCCGGTGGCCCCTATGTGGAGGCGGCGGAAAAGCTTGGCCTCATCCGGCGGCTCGACATGCGAGCCCTGACGCTGGTGATGGCCGATCTCCAGGCTTCCCCATCCCTCAAGCTTTCGGTCAACGTGTCGCCGGAAACGCTGGCCGATCCGGCCTGGCTCAGCATGCTGGTGGCCGGCGCTCGCCGCGATGGCGATGCGCTCAAAAGGCTGACCATCGAAATCACCGAAACGGCGGCACTGTCGCGCATCGACGACCTCAGGCATATGGTGGCGACGGTACGCGATATCGGCTGCCGCATCGCCATCGACGACTTCGGCTCGGGGCACACCTCGCTGAGAATGCTGCGCGACATCAAACCGGACTGGCTGAAAATCGACGGCGCTTTCATCCGTGATATCGGTCGTGACGCCGACGCCGTGGTCTTTGTCAGGGCGCTGACCACGCTCGCCAGCCATTTCGGCATTCGGACCGTTGCCGAATTCGTTCAGGACGAAGCCTCGGCGGCGCTGCTCGCCGAACTCGGCATCTCCGCCTTCCAGGGACGGCTGATCGGCGAGCCGCGCTTGCGGGCAGGCCCGGGCGCCACGGTGCTCGATCGTCTCAATGACGACAACTGCCTCCGCGGGCCGCTCGTCGTCGCCCCCGCCTGATTCCGCCTGTTGGATTGCTTATTCGGTCTCCGGCGCCAGCCGGTCGAGCCGTCGCCGCATGGCCTCGAGTTCGTCACGCAAGGCGTCGATATCGGCGGCGCGGCTTTCGGCAGGGCTTGCCGATGGTTCGGGCGTTTCGCCAGGCAGGGCGGCACGCACTGCGCGCTCGAAGGATTCGGCGTTGAGCCGCACCTGCTCGCCGAGCTTCTCGCTGAGGGTGGAGGCGCCGAGCGCCTCGCCGGCGATGCCGCGCATCTTGCCCTGCTCGCGGGCAAATTGGCCGATGGAATATTCAAGAAAGGCGGGCACCATGGCCTGCAGCTCGTCGCCATAGAAACGGATGAGCTGGCGCAGAAAGTTGACGGGCAGGAGATGCGGTCCGCGCGTCTCCTCCTCGAAAATGATCTGCGTCAGGACTTCGTGGGTGATGTCCTCGTCGCTTTTGGCGTCGATCACCACGAAGTCGACATTGGCACGCACCATGGCAGCGAGATCCTGCAGCGTCACATAGCTGGAGGTGCCGGTGTCATAGAGCCGCCGGTTGGCATATTTTCGAATGACAGTGCCCTGCTTCACCCTGGACATGGGGAGCCTCTTGCTGCGTCGCCGCGCTTGATCGCGGCGCGACCAGCATAGGGGCAATGGTGCGATGCAGCCAAGTCTTTTGCTCCGCACTTAATCCTTTTGCGCTGCGGCAAGAGGCTTCGCCTTTCGGATAGCCGGAGAAGCGTGCCAAAGCCTGAAAGGACTGGTATTGTATAAACTTGCATCGCTTTTCGGAGGAAGCGCGATGCGTGCCTGATAGGCATTGAAGGATCGGGGAGGCATGGTTCGCGTCGTCACGGCCTTGTCGGGGCTGGTGTTGATCGTCCTGGCGTTACGCCTGGCGATGGCGCCGCTCTTTCCTCTCGACAAGTTCGTCGCGCCGGCCGTCACCGCCTTCGAGGCCGAGACCGGCACGGTGGTTAAGATCGGCACCGCCGACCTTGAACTGTTGCCGACGCCGCGTGTCGTCGCCGCAGATGCCGAAATCGAGCTGCCGGACGGCCTCGGCAAAGTGCATGCCGACAAGCTTCTGCTGGCTCTCAAGCCGTTGCCCTTCCTGTCCGGTTCGGCCGAGCTCGGCGGTGTGACCGTCGAACGGCCGGTGCTGCGACTTTCCCTTGAGAACGGGGACCTTGACCCGGCAAGAGTAGTGGGTGCGCTGGCTGATCTGGCCCGCCGGGCAACCCACAGGCATTTCTTGGCCATGGATGGGCAGCTTGTCCTTTCGGTCGGAGGCGTGGAAGCCACCCTTGATCATATCATGGCCTCAGCCGCCCGCACCGATAGCGGCGACCGCCTCATTCTCAAAGCGAGCCTGCAGGACACGCCGCTTTCACTGACGATGGAAGCCGGTTCGGCCGGCGCCGCCCGGGTGCAATTTACCACGCCTGCCTTGACCCTCGGCCTTGATGGTGGCCTTGCGGGGGGAGCTTTCGCTGGCCGTCTCGATCTGGCGGTGTCCGACGCCGCCAGCCTTGGCGGACCCTTTGCCTCCACTCACGGACCGATCCAGCTCAACGGTGCGATGACGCTGTCGTCCGGCCGGGTCGAAATGGTCGACGCCTCGGCCTCGGCGTTCGGCGGCAGCGGACGGCTGTCCGCGGCGTTCGACCTCAGCGCTCCACGCGCTTCCATTGATCTTCATGCCGATCTGGGTCGACTGCCGGCGGATTCCCTGATGGTACTGGCCGCCCTTGCCACCCATCTCGGGTTTGATCCGATCGGAGGCCACGCCCCCTTTGATGCCGGGGTCGATCTCAAGCTCGCCGAACTCGCCTTTCCCAACGGTGACATACGCAACATTCGTCTCACCGCGGTCGACCGCGACGGACGCGTCGGTGCGCTGTTCGACGGCATGGCGGGCGCCGGTACGCTGTCGGGCCGGCTCGACCTTGTTCCCGAAAGCGACGGCCGGCGTCTTGGTGCGTCCTTCGCATTGAAGAACCTTACGGTCGGCGACGCCGCGGCCTTTGCCGGGCTTGCCACACCGCCACTCACCGGGCGTCTTGCCGTCGATCTTCGCCTGTCGGCTCACGGCCGGTCGGCTGATGAACTGGCGGCAACGCTCACGGTGGATGGCTCGGGCCAACTGCGCGACGGGAGTCTCGGCAAGCTGCCATTCGCAGGCGGTGTCACGCTGCCAGCCTTGGCAGGGCTTTCGGCCGATCTGTCGATCGTCGGGCTCGATGCGCCGGCGCGGCTCACCGGCCAGGGGACCACATCGTCGGGTGTCGTCACGCTGGAGGCGACAGCCGCGCCGCGCCGATTGATGGAGGGCGGCGCTGCGCCGGTCGAAGCTCGGCTCGCGGGGGCGATGCTGTCGGCCGATTTCGAGGGGGATCTCGATCCCATCGCGGTGTTGGCAAATGGCAGCCTGACGCTGACAAGCCGCCGACTGCCGGCGCTTGCCGGGGTGGGCGGGCTGCCGGACGTTGCCTCGCTGGATGGCAAACTCGAGGCCGCCGCCGGTCGCATGACACTATCCGACGCGCGAGTGATGCTCGGCGATAGCGCCTTTGGCGGTTTGCTCGATCTGTCCACCACGGGCGGGCGCGGCAGGCTTACCGGTCGCCTCGCCGGCGGTACTGTCGATGTCGTCGCCTTGGCGGGGGCGTTCGGTGAGGCGTTCTCCGGAGCTGGCCGACAATTGCTGGCCACCATCGATGCCGATCTGCACATCGAAGCCGGGCGCATCCTTGCCGGTCCGATCGCGGCGGCCGGTGGTCCGGTGGACCTCCGTCTTGGCGATAAGGGCACCGAGATCGGACTTCCCAGTCTGTCGCTTGGAGGCGGCAGCGGTTCGGCAACACTGAACGTCAAGGCGGGCGATCGGCCCAGCTTTGCCATCAAGGGCAAGATCGAGGGCGCGCGCTTGGCCAGCCTCGCGCCGCTGGTCGGCACTGTTGCCGATGGCGAACTCACCCTTGCGGCCGACGCAAGCGCCGAAGGGAAGACGCGAGCCGATCTCTTCAAATCGGCCACGGGCACAGCCGATTTCTCCGTTGCGCACGGCGCTCTCGATGGCCTCGATCCGGTGGTCCTGATCGGTCGGCTGGCGCACGCCGTGCAGACCGGTTTTGGGTCGGATCCCGGGCGTGTCGGCTTTGACAAACTGTCCGGCCATCTGAAATTTGCGCAGGGCGTCGCCAGAAGCAACGATCTGGCCTTTGCCGCCGGCGATCTTCAGCTGTCCGGCGCTGGGAGTCTTGACCTTGCCGGCGGGGGTCTTGATCTGCGACTCAAGCCGAAAATGAAGGGCTATCCCGATTTTGAAGCGCCGGTGGCTGTCATCGGTCCGTTCACCTCACCGCGCCTTTACCCCGATCTTCCAGGGTTGATCGAAGATCCCACTGCGGGCTATGCGAGCCTTGCCACCATGGCAGGTGGCTTCGCGCGCCTGGTCGTGGGCGAAACCGCGCCCAAGCTCGAAGCCGTCAAGCCGGACGCGATGACGTCGATGATCGATCAACTCTCCGAGGCACCAAAGCCGATGGAGATGCCCGTCACTTCGGTTGCCTCCCCGACCATTGTCGCGCCGTTGCCGTTGGCCCGCCCGTCCGGCCTTGCGTCCACATCGCAGCGTGGGCAGACGGCACCTCGCCCGCCCATGCTGGCCGGCAGTCCGCTCGATCTAGGGGCGCTCGGACGGACGCCTGCCAGTCCGACGTCGACCGCTGCACGACCCAGTCAGTGTCGCCCGGGCCGCGATGGCCGCTGCATTCCCTGAGGGGCGTGTTCAGTTTTTTGTCGGTCCGACCGGCGGCAGCTTTGGCACCCAGCGGGTGAGCAGGCCGGCATTGGTCACCACCGATACCGAGCTCATGGCCATGGCGGCGCCGGCCAGCGCCGGGGTCAGCAGACCGAAGGCGGCGAGCGGGATACCGATGATGTTGTAGATGAAGGCCCAGAACAGGTTCTGGCGGATTTTCCGCGAGGTGGCGGCGGCAATGTCGAAGGCGGCGGCGACAAGGCGCGGATCGGGCCGCATCAGCGTGATGCCGGCGGTTTCCATGGCGACGTCGGTGCCGGACCCCATGGCGATGCCGACATCGGCGGCCGCGAGCGCCGGCGCGTCATTGACGCCGTCGCCGACCATGGCGAGGCGGCTACCGGTGGCGCGCAGGCTCTCCACCTCGGCGGCCTTGGCCTCGGGCAGCACGTCGGCCCGCCAGTCGTCGAGGCCGGCGGCGCCGGCAATGGCACGGGCAGCCGGCGGTCGGTCGCCGGTGAGCAGCAGCGTCCGGATGCCACGCTGGCGCAGCTCGGTGACGGCGGCTGGTGCTTCCGGGCGCAATGTGTCGGCATAGCCGAAGAGACCGATGGCCCGACCGTTTTCGGCCACATAGGCGAGCGTCATTTCCGGCCGAAGGCGGCCAAGGCCGGCCCGGTCGATGTCGGCATGGTCAATGCCGTGCTCAGCCATAAGGGCAGCCGTTCCGATCAAGACATTAGTGTTACCAACACGCGCGGTGAGCCCCTTGCCGGGCACCGCCCTCACGTCCTCGGCGGCAAGCGGGGCGATGCCGTCCGCCGCGGCGCGGGCTAGCGTGGCGCGGGCCAGCGGATGCTCCGAGCCGGTCTGGGCACCCGCCGATAGCGCCAGCAGCCGGGCCGGTTCGATGCCATCGGCAACCACGAGTTCCTGTAGCTCCGGGTGCCCTACGGTCAGCGTGCCGGTCTTGTCGAACACCACGGTGCCAATGTGGGCGGCGCGTTCGAGCACCTCGATATCCTTGATGAGGATGCCGGCGCGGGCGGCAGCGCCGGTTCCGGCGACCAGCGCGGTCGGCGTGGCAAGGCCGAGGGCGCAGGGGCAGGCGATGACCAGAACCGCGACGGCGGCGGCAAGGGCTTGTTCGAGACTGCCGCCGAAGGCGAGCCAGAGCGCGAAGGCAGCGGCAGCGACCGCGACCACCGTCGGCACGAAGATGGCGGCGACACGATCGACGAGGCGTTGCACCGGTGCCTTGCCGGACTGGGCGTTTTCCACGAGGCGGGTGATGCGGCCAAGCGTCGACTCTTCACCGACGGCGCCCACCTCCACGGTGATCGCACCCTCACCGTTGACGGCGCCGGTGACCACGGGCTCGCCCATCATCCGTCGCACCGGCAGGCTTTCGCCGGTGATGACCGCTTCATCGAAATGGCTCTCGCCGGTCAGGATCCGCCCGTCGACCGGCACGCGCTCGCCAGGGCGGATCAACACGCGGTCTCCGGGCAGAATGCTGGTCACCGGAACGACAGTCTGGCTGCCGTCCTCGGAGAGCTTCGTCGCCGTCTCCGGGCGAAGCGCCATCAGCGACCGCACTGCGCGGGTGGTGGACGCCTTGGCGCGTTCTTCCAGGAACTTGCCGAACAGAACCAGTGTCAGCACGACCGCCGATGCTTCGAAGTAGAGGTGATCCTCCACCATGTGGTGGACGGTGGCCATCATGTAGACGGAAAAGCCCCAAGCGGCGGTGGTCCCGAGCGACACCAGAACGTCCATGTTGGCGCCGCCGCCCCGAAGGGCGTTCCAGGCCCCACGATAGAAGCGGCGACCAGCCAGGATTTGCACGGCGGTGGCAAGCCCGAGCTGGGCATAGGCCGGCAGGATATGGCCGAAGCTGACCATCATCGCCACCATCGCAACGACGAAGGGCAACGTCAGCAGGGCGCAGATCGCCAGCAGCCAGGCGGTACGACGACGGGCGGAGGCAGCTTCGGCCTCGCGCGCCTCCCTCTCGATCCGCGCGACGATGGGATCGTCGGATCTCAACGTTGCCGAGAAGCCGGCTCGATCGACGGCGGCGGCGATTGCTTCGGGCGTTACGTCAAGGCCGACCGCGACGTCGGCGCGCTCGAGGGCAAGGTTGACGCGGGCGTCGAGGATGCCCGGCGTCTTCAGCAGAACGCGCTCAAGGCGGGCCGAACAGGCGGCGCAGGTCATGCCACGGATGTCGAAGGAGCGGACGGAGCTTTCGGCGGGGTCGGTCATGTCACACCTCTGCTGACCCTATAGCAGATGAGGACCGCCGGGCGCGTGCCTTCCGTTCACTTTGTCGTTCTCCGCCGGCCGGCACAGGCGCTCAGCCGCGCCAGTGCCGCCCATCGAGGCGCAGGCCGAAAGTGCCGGGGCGACGCGCGAAGTCGACGAGGCCGGCGAGTGCCGGACGATCGTGGACGATGATCGCCGTCGGCAGAGAGGCCATCAGCCCCTGGTGCGGATACTTGTCCTCGAAAGCGGCGCGGAAGCTGCCCTGCTGCAGCACCTTGACGATGCGCGGCGCGATGCCGCCAGCCAGATAGACGCCACCGTGGGCGAGGAAGGTCAGGGCAAGGTTGCCGGCGATGCGGCCGAGATGTTCGGCGAACAGCGCCACGGTCTCGACGGCGAGCGGGTCGCCCGTCTCGGCAGCACCGGTGACGGCGGCCGGAGTATCGCAGACGGGGAAGGCCTTGCTGGCGGCGGCAACCGCCCGGTAGAGGCGCAGCAAACCTGAGCCGCAGATGATAGTCTCGCCGGTCACCCGTCCACCGGCGCGCTCGATATGCGGCCAGATGTCATAGTCGCGGGCCGTCACCGGGGCGAGGTCGATATGGCCACCTTCGCCAGGCACCGGCACCCACAGGCCGGCGGCATCGACGAGGCCGGCGGCACCGAGGCCGGTGCCGGGGCCGATGACCACCTTGGTGCCGCGCTCGGGCGGCAGGGCGCCGCCGACGGCGACGAGATCCTTCGGCTTGAGGCCCGGCAGACAAAGGCCGAGCGCTTCGAAGTCATTGAACAGGATCACATGGTCGAGTCGGAAGCGTTCGATGAGGCGTCTGGGAGTGACCACCCACGGACAATTGGTGAGATGGGTACTTTCCTCACCAATGGGCCCGGCCAGCGCGAACACCAACGATCTCGGAATGGGGGCGCCAGCCCCGATCACCGCGCCCTGGATGGCATCCTCGATGGTCGGGAACAGGCGCGTTTCGACGGTGTCGAAATGGTGGATGTCGCCGTCGGCATCGGTCAGGAGGGCAAAGCGGGCGTTGGTGCCGCCGATGTCGGCGAACAGGACCGGAAAGGTGACGACGTTGGAGACGCTCTGGGACATCGTGATCTTCGCTCAGTCGGAGGAAACGAGGGTGGGGTGGGCGAAACCGTCGGCGCGGATCAACAGCTCCGCCGTCGCGCGGTTGAGGGCCATCGGAATGTCGTAGACGACTGACAGCCGGGTGAGAGCCTTGACATCGACGTCGTGCGGCATGGCCGACAGCGGGTCGATGAAGAAAATGAGGCCGCTGAGCCGGCCCTCGGCGATCATGGCACCGATCTGCTGATCGCCGCCGAGCGGGCCGCTCTTCAGGCGGGTGATAACCAGGGACGGGCAGGCATCCTGAACGCGGCCGCCCGTGGGGGCGATGGCGGATGCGGTAGGCGCGGTCATCGTGTCCTTCGGATGCAGCAGGGAATTCGCTGGGCACGCTCTTAGCGCCTTTCCCCCTGAAACGGTATCGGTTTTGCTCCTCGCCCTCTGGAAAATTCGGCCACGGTTCCCTTAACGCCAGCCGCTACGCTGCTATTCTAAGGGCAAATGCGTAAGAGATGGGCGGCGATTGGTCGACAATGCAAGCAAGCAGCGGGCAGATGGGGCTCCGGGACCGCACGATTCCGCCGTTGCTGGCGCGTTCTCCGGCAGGGCCTGCCTTCCCCGAAAGCGTTGTGCATCAATATTGTCCAATTGGTCAAAAACTGAAGAAAGACGATGCAAACGGCTAGAAAGCATGCTTAGGTATGCGCCACTCGGGGGAGGGCATTTTGGGGTTTCCTCCTCCGATCAGCCCGAACGGGGGCTCCTTCCAAAAGGGGTGAGGAACACGATGATCAACAAACTGATCGGCGCTACCTTTGTCGCAGCCATGCTCTCGAGTACGGCCATGGCGGCGGACATCAAGCCGGCGCTCGTCTATGGCACCGGCGGCAAGTTCGACAAGTCCTTCAACGAGGCGGCCTACGGCGGCGCGGAGAAGTTCAAGGCCGAGACCGGCATCGAGTACCGCGACTTCGAGCCAACCGGCGATACCCAGGGTGAGCAGGCGATCCGCAACTTCGCCTCCAAGGGCTTCAATCCGATTGTGGCCGTCTCCTTCGCCTGGACCTCGGCCATCGAGAAGGTGGCGACCGAATTCCCTGACACCAAGTTCGTCATCGTCGATGCCGTCGTCGACAAGCCGAACGTCCGCTCGGTGGTCTACGACCGGCAAGGTCGGCTTCGTCGGCGGCATGGACATTCCGCTGATCCGCAAGTTCGAGTGCGGCTATGATCAGGGCGCCCGTGCGGCCAAGGCCGGCAATGAGGTGCTGCAGAACTTCATCGGCACGACCGGGGCCGCCTGGAGCGATCCGGTGCGCGGCGGCGAGCTCGCCAAGGGCCAGATCGACCAGGGCGCGGACGTCATCTACGCGGCGGCCGGTGCCTCGGGTATCGGTGTGCTGCAGACGGCGGCCGACCAGGGCAAGTTCTCGATCGGTGTCGACAGCAACCAGAACTACCTGCATCCGGGTTCGGTGCTGACCTCGATGGTCAAGCGCGTGGATCTCGCCGTCTACGGCGCCTTCTCCGACACCAAGGCCGACAAGTTCACGGCCGGCGTGCAGGCGTTGGGCATCAAGGAAGACGGCGTTGCCTGGGCCTATGACGACAACAACAAGCCGCTGATCACGCCCGAGATCCTGGCGGCTGTCGAGAAGGCCAAGGCCGACATCGTCTCCGGCGCCGTCAAGGTGCACGACTACATGTCGGACAACTCCTGCCCGAAGTGATTCCGCAATCATGAGGGCGCAAGGCATGGCCGGCTTTTCGGGCGTGCCTTGCGCCTTTTTCGTATCCGGAGCCGTCAAGCCGTGAGTCCATCCCCGACCGTAGCGCCCGCCATCGAACTGATCGGCATCGACAAGAAATTTGGCGCCGTCCACGCCAACAAGAATATCAACCTCACCGTCGCCAAGGGCTCGATCCACGGCATCATCGGCGAAAATGGCGCCGGCAAGTCGACGTTGATGTCGATCCTCTACGGCTTCTACCAGGCCGACGGTGGCGCGATCCGTATCAACGGCAAGGACACCGTCATCCATGACAGCCAGGCGGCGATTACCGCCGGCATCGGCATGGTCCACCAGCATTTCATGCTGGTCGAGAATTTCTCCGTCCTGGAAAACGTGATCCTCGGCGTCGAGGGCGGAGCGTTGCTCGGCCGGGGCGTTTCCGACGCCCGGTCGGCGCTGAAGCGCCTCGAGGCCGATTACGGGTTGGAAGTCGATCCCGATGCGATCATCGAGGAACTGCCGGTCGGCCTGCAGCAGCGCGTCGAGATCCTGAAGGCTCTCTATCGTGGCGCCGAGATCCTGATCCTCGACGAACCCACCGGCGTGCTGACGCCGGCCGAGGCAGACCATCTTTTCCGAATCCTCGGCGTGCTGCGCGACCAGGGCAAGACCATCATCCTGATCACCCACAAGCTTCGCGAGATCATGGCCATCACCGACACGGTTTCGGTGATGCGGCGGGGCGAGATGGTGGCGACGCGTCAGACCTCCGGGACGACGGTGGAGGAACTCGCCGAACTGATGGTTGGTCGCCGCGTGTTGCTGCGCGTCGAAAAGGGACCAGCGGCGCCGAGCGACGTCGTGCTGTCGGTCAGGAACCTCACCGTCAAGGACGGTCGTGGCGTCACCATGGTCGACAATGTCTCCTTCGATGTTCGCGCCGGCGAGGTGGTCGGTATCGCCGGCGTTGCCGGCAACGGTCAGTCGGAGCTTCTCGAGGCGATCACCGGCATCCGCAAGCCGGCATCCGGCGAGATCTTCATTCACGGACAGTCGGTTACCGGTCTGGACGCCGCTCGCCTTCGGACGCTGGGTCTCGGCCATATTCCCGAGGACCGACACCATATGGGCCTCGTGCTGGGTTTCGAGGAAAGCGAAAATTCCATTCTCGGCTATCACCGGGAGGGTCGCTACGGCCGGGGACCGCTGCTCGATCTCGATGCCTGCCGCGACGACGCCAAGGCCAAGATCGAAAAATACGACATTCGGCCGCCCAACTGTCGGCTGAAGACCGCCAACTTCTCCGGTGGCAACCAGCAGAAGATCGTCGTCGCCCGCGAGATCGAGCACGACCCGGCACTTCTGGTGGTGGGGCAGCCGACGCGCGGCGTCGACATCGGAGCCATCGAGTTCATCCATCGCCGGCTGATCGCCATGCGCGACGCCGGCAAGGCGGTACTGCTGGTTTCGGTGGAACTCGACGAGATCCGCTCGCTATCCGATCGCATCCTCGTGATGTTCGCCGGCCATGTGGTCGGTGAGAAAACGCCGGATACCGGTGAACAGACCCTCGGCCTGATGATGGCCGGCATTGCCGCGTGAGGCCGAGATGAGCACCGCGTCCGTACCGCTTCCCAACTGGATCACCTACGGCTTGATGCCGTTCCTCAACCTCGTGGTTGCCTTCCTGATCTCCGGCGTCGTCGTCTGGTTCATCGGAGAAAGCCCGCTCGAAGCCGTGAAGCTCCTTTTGCAAGGCGCGCTCGGCAATGGTGAGGGCATCGGCTTCACGCTCTACTACGCCACCAACTTCATCTTCACCGGGCTGTCGGTGGCCGTCGCCTATCACGCCGGCCTGTTCAACATCGGCTCGGAAGGTCAGGCCTATGTCGGCGGTCTCGGCGCGGCGCTCGCCTCGCTCGCCCTCGACCATTACGTGCCCTGGTACGTGACGATGCCCTTCGCGGTGATCGGCGCGGCGATTTTCGGCGCCGCATGGGCGCTGATCCCCGCCTGGCTGCAAGCCAAGCGCGGCAGCCACATCGTCATCACCACCATCATGTTCAATTTCATCGGCGCGGCGATGATGGTCTACCTGCTCGTCCACGTGCTGATCGTGCCGGGCAAGATGGCGCCGGAAACCCGTGTCTTCCTGGAGGGCGGCCAGCTGCCCAAGCTGGATTGGCTGATCGCCATGTTCGGCGGCAAGATCGGTGCGGCGCCGTTCAACGTGTCGTTTCTGATCGCTCTGTTCATGTGCGTCGTCGTCTGGGCGCTGATCTGGCGAACCAAGTTCGGCTATGAGATCCGCACACTCGGTGCCAGCCCGACAGCCGCCATCTATGCCGGCATTCCCTATGTGAAGACGGTGATCCTCACCATGCTGATCTCCGGCGGCCTCGCCGGCATGATGGCGCTCAACCCGGTGCTCGGCGCCTCGGCCCGCCTGCAGGTGGAATTCGTCGGCGGCGCCGGCTTCGTCGGCATCGCCGTGTCGCTGATGGGGCGCAGCCATCCAATCGGCATCGTGCTCGCCGCCATTCTGTTCGGCGTGCTCTACCAGGGCGGCGACGCCCTGTCCTTCGACATGCCGAAGATCACACGCGACATGATCGTCGTCATCCAGGGTCTGGTGGTTCTGTTCGCCGGCGCCCTTGAATACATGTTTCGCCCGGCCATCGTCCGGGTGTGGCAGCGGTTCGGCAAGGCCTGAGGGGGAGATTCATGGAAAACCTCGACATCATCTCGATCCTCGGCTCGACCATCCGCCTGTCGATCCCGCTGATCTTCACCGCGCTCGCCGGTCTGTTCACCGAGCGGGCGGGCGTGTTCGACATCGGCCTCGAAGGCAAGATGCTGTTTTCGGCCTTCGCCGCCGCCGTCGCAGCCTTTATGACCGGCTCGCCCTGGATCGGTCTCTTGGCCGGTATCGCCGTGTCGGTGCTGATCTCGCTGATCCACGGCTTTGCCTCGATCACCAATCGCGGCAACCAAATCGTGTCGGGCGTCGCCATCAACTTCCTGGCGTCCGGCCTCACCGCCGTGCTGGGGCAGGCCTGGTTCAGCCAAGGCGGGCGCACGCCGCCGCTGTCCCCCTCGGCGCGCTTTACCGAGATCATCTTTCCCTATGCCAACGAGCTTCGGGACACGGGCTTTGTCGGTCGCTTCTATGCCAATGTGATCTCCGGTCATAACGTCCTGACCTATATCGCCTTCCTGGCCGTGCCGGCCTCCTGGTGGGTGCTCTATCGCACCCGCTTCGGCCTGCGTCTCAGGGCCGTGGGTGAGAATCCCGGTGCCGTCGACACGGCCGGCATCTCGGTCACCTGGTTGCGCTACCGGGCGACCATTTGCGCCGGTATTCTCTGCGGCTGTTCGGGCACCTATCTTGCCATCGCCCAGTCGGCGGGCTTTGTGAAAGATATGTCGGCCGGCAAGGGCTTCATCGCCCTTGCCGCACTGATCTTCGCCAAGTGGCGGCCGGTGCCGGTGATGCTGGCCTGCCTGCTGTTCGGCTTCCTTGATGCCTTCGCCAACTTCATGCAGGGCAAGAACGTTCCGGGCATCGGCGAAGTGCCGGTGCAGATTTTCCAGGCGCTGCCCTATGTGCTGACCTGCGTGCTGCTCGCCGGCTTCATCGGTGTGGCCCGGCCGCCGAAGGCCGGCGGCGTACCCTACGTCAAGGAGCGCTGAGATGACCGATTTCGACAAGCTGTTCGCGGCGGCAAGTGCTGCCCGTGCCCGGGCGCACGCGCCCTATTCCAACTATGCCGTCGGCGCGGCACTGCTGGCCGACGACGGCAACATCTATTCCGGCTGCAACGTCGAGAACGCTGCCTTCCCCGAAGGCTGGTGCGCCGAGACGACGGCGATCGGCCAGATGGTGATGGGCGGGGCCAAGCGCATCGTCCGCGCCGTCGTGGTGGCGAGCCGCATCGACAGCGAACGCGTTCCGGGGGGGCGCTTCTGCACGCCCTGCGGCGGCTGTCGCCAACGTCTTTCGGAATTCGCCGCGTCGCCGGCCACCGAGATCTGGGCCGCCGATCCCGACGGCGCCAGCCAGCGTTTCACCATGGCCGAGCTGTTGCCAGCCGGATTCGTTCTGGAGGAGTGAACGAACATGTCCGTAGTTTCCAACGCTGCCCGCGCGGCGGCGATGATCGCTGCCAAGACGGATCTGAAGCCGGTCGTCGGCATGGTGCTCGGATCGGGGCTCGGCTCGTTTGCCGATAGCGTCGAAGGCGCCGTCCGCTTCTCCTTCGCCGATCTGCCCGGATTCCCTGTTTCCACCGTGTCCAGCCACAAGGGTGAGCTGGTCATCGGCCGCATCGCCGGCCAGCCGGTGGCGGTGCTGTCCGGCCGCGCCCACTATTACGAGCACGGCGAGGCGGCGATCATGAAGACGCCGATCGAGGTGCTGAAGCTGATCGGCTGTCGCGCCGTGATCCTGACCAATGCGGCCGGCGGCTTGCATCTGGAGGTCGGTCCGGGCGAACTGATGCTGATCACCGATCACATCAACTTCACCGGCTCCAATCCATTGGTCGGCGAACTGGGCGATGAGCGCTTCGTCGGCATGTCGCAGGCCTATGATGTCCGTCTGCAGACGCTATTCCGCGAAGCCGCCGCCGCCGAGGGCATCAAGCTGCATTCGGGCGTCTACGTCTGGTTCACCGGTCCGTCCTTCGAGACGCCGGCCGAGATCCGCGCCGCCAAGATTCTTGGCGGCGACGCCGTCGGCATGTCGACGGTGCCGGAGGTGATCCTCGCCCGCTACATGGGCCTCGAAGTGGCCGCCGTCTCCACCGTCACCAATCCGGCCGCCGGGCTCACCGATCAGGAGCTCAGCCACGAAGAGGTGAAGGAAGCGGCGCCCAAGGGGGCCGAAAAACTCCGGCGCATCCTGCCCCGCGTGATCAAGGGGTACGGGGCCGCCTATGGAGCAAAGGCATGAGCTTCCTGCCGCAGGAAATCATCCGCCGCAAGCGTGACGGTGCGGTGCTCAGCCGCGACGAGATCGCCTTCATGGTCCAGGGCCTGACGGCCGGCTCGGTGACCGAGGGACAGGTGGCGGCTTTCGCCATGGCCACCTTCTTCCGGGGCATGACCATCGACGAACGCGTGGCGCTGACGCTCGCCATGCGCGACTCGGGCACCGTTCTCGACTGGTCCGACCTGCCGGGGCCGGCGCTCGACAAGCATTCGACCGGCGGCATCGGCGATACCGTATCGCTGATGCTGGCGCCGGCCATCGCCGCCTGCGGCGGTTATGTGCCGATGATCTCCGGCCGTGGCCTCGGACATACCGGCGGCACGCTCGACAAGCTCGATACGGTACCCGGCTACAAGACGCAGCCGGACAACGAACTGTTCCGCAAGGTGGTGCGCGAAGTCGGCTGCGCCGTCATCGGCCAGACCGCCGATCTCGCGCCGGCCGACAAGCGGCTTTATTCCATCCGCGACGTGACCGGCACGGTGGAGAGCATCGACCTGATCACGGCGTCGATCCTTTCCAAGAAGCTCGCCGCCGGCCTTCACGGTCTTGTTCTCGACGTCAAGACCGGCACCGGCGCCTTCATGGCGACCCTCGACGATTCCCGGGCCCTGGCCGAAAGCCTCGTCCATGTGGCAAACGGCGCCGGCCTGCCGACGGTTGGTCTCATCACCGACATGAACGAGCCGCTGGGCACGGCGGCCGGCAATGCACTGGAAGTGCAGCTTGCCGTCGATTTCCTGACCGGCAAGCGCATCGACCCACGCATGTGGGAGGTAACGGTGGCGCTGTCGGCGGAAATGCTGGTGATTGGCGACCTTCGGCCCGACCTCGCCGAGGCGCGTGTCGCGGTGGAGGAAGCCTTCACTTCCGGCCGGGCGGCGGAAATCTTCGGCAGCATGGTCAGCGCGCTGGGCGGTCCGGTCGATTTCGTGACCAAGGCCGACAGCTATCTTGCCAAGGCACCGGTGGTGAAGCCGGTCTATGCGCCTCAGGCCGGCACCATTGCCGCCATCGATGCGCGGGCGATCGGTGTTGCCGTTGTCGGGTTGGGCGGTGGCCGGACTCGGCCGCAGGATGCCATTGACCCGTCCGTCGGCTTCTCGGCCCTGGCCGGCCTGGGTCAGGACGTCGGTCCGGATCAGCCGTTCGGCTTCGTGCATGCGGCGAGCGAGTCGGCCGCCGAGGCTGCCACGGCGGCGCTCATCGCCGCCTATCGGCTCGGCGATCGGCCGGATCGCGGCCCGTCGGTGATCGAGCGAGTGGGCGGTTGAGGCATTTGCCCCGGAGCGGTCGCGGACGGCGCCGCCCTGGGACTTCAGAACAAATCTGAGGTGCCGACAGGCGCCGGGGAGGATTCATGAAACGAGCCATCATCATTGTGCTCGACAGCCTTGGCATCGGCGGCGCGCCGGATGCCGCCCGCTTTGGCGACGAGGGCTCCGACACGCTCGGTCACATCGCCGCCGAATGCGCCGCCGGACGGGGTGACCGGGACGGCCTGCGGTCGGGGGTGCTGTCGCTTCCCAATCTTGAGCGTCTCGGCCTCGGGCTGGCGGCGGAGCTTGCCACCGGCCAGAAGCCGGCGGGCTTTTCCCGCGCAACGGCCGAGGGGCGCTATGCTGCGCCCGCCGAGGTGTCGAGCGGCAAGGACACGCCATCCGGCCATTGGGAAATCGCCGGCGTGCCGGTGCCCTTCGAATGGGGCTATTTCCCGCCGGATCCGCCGAGTTTCCCGGCCGAGCTCATCGACGCCTATGTGCGCGAGACCGGTGTGCCGGGCATCCTCGGCAACTGCCACGCCTCCGGCACCGAGGTCATCGCCCGCTTCGGCGAGGAGCATATCCGCACCGGCAAGCCGATCGTCTACACCTCGGCCGACTCGGTGATGCAGATCGCCGCCCACGAGACGCATTTCGGTCTCGCCAAGCTGCTCGCCGACTGTGAGATCGCCCGCAAGCTGGTTGATGCCTATCGCGTCGGACGGGTCATCGCCCGCCCCTTTGTCGGTGAAACCAAGGATACCTTCAAGCGTACCGCCAACCGGCGCGACTACGCTGTGCCGCCACCGGAGCCGACGCTGCTCACCCGTGTCGAGGCCGCGGGCCACAAGGTCTATGGCATCGGCAAGATTGGCGACATCTTCGCCCACCAGAACATCACCATCACCCGCAAGGGCAAGTCCAACGACGGTAACCTCGATCTCGGCATCGCCGCGCTCGGCGAAGCCCGGGATGGCGATCTGGTTTTCGTCAACCTTGTCGATTTCGATACCGAGTATGGGCATCGGCGCGACGTCGCCGGCTATGCGGCCTGCCTGGAGGCCTTTGATCGGCGCCTGCCGGAGGTTGAGGCGGCGATGGGCGAGGGCGACATGCTGCTGATCACCGCCGACCATGGCTGCGACCCAACGTGGCGCGGCAGCGATCACACGCGCGAACGTGTGCCGGCGCTGTTTGCCGGTCCGCGCGTGCCGCCTGGCCCGGCTGGGCGGCCCGACACCTTCGCCGACATGGCCGAGACCGTTGCCGCCTGGCTCGGCCTGGCGCCGGGCCTCCACGGCCGCTCCTTGCTCTGAAAGACTGTCCATGACCGAAACGACCGCCGTGCCTTCGGTGCCGAAGGCCGAACTGCACGTTCATCTGGAGGCCGGCGCCGCGCCGGATCTCGTCCGCCGCAACGCTGCCCGCTATGGCGTGGACGTGTCGCGCCTGTTCGACGACGAAGGCCGTTATCTCTGGACGGACTTCTCGGCTTTCCTCGTTGCCTATGATCTCGCTGCTTCGGTGTTCCGCACGCCCGAGGATTTTGCCGAGCTTGCGGAGATATATCAGCGGGAAGCCGCCGCCGCCGGTTCGATCTATACCGAGTTCTTCGTATCGCCCGACTTTGGCGAACGTTCCGGTCTCGGATATCGCAGCTATCTCGACGGCATCGTCGAAGGGCTGCGCCGTGCTGAAGCGGCGACGGGCATCGTCGGCCGCGTCATCCCGCTCGTCGAGCGTCACTACGGTCCCGAGCGCGGCGTCGAGGCGGCGCGGATGGCGGTGAACAATCTCGTGCCGGAAGTCGTCGGCTTCGGCATGGCCGGCGAGGAGCGCCTGCATACGCCGGACGAATTCAGCGCCGCCTTCGAGATCGCCACCGAGGCGGGGCTGCCGCTCACCTGCCATGCCGGTGAATGGTGCTCGTGGGAAGGCGTCGCGGCAACGCTCGATGCCATCCCGGTGAAGCGTATCGGCCATGGCGTGCGCGCCATCGAGAACGCCGATCTCGTCCGCCGCATCGCCGACGAGGGTATCCACCTTGAAGTCTGCCCGGTGTCCAACGTTACCCTGGGGGTCTATCAGGACTACACCGACCATCCGCTGCTGGCACTCAGGGCGGCAGGGGTGCGCCACTCGCTCAATACCGACGACCCGCCGTTTTTCTGGACGTCGGTTGGGCACGAGTATGGTGTGGCGCGCGATGCTTTCGGGCTCAGCGATGCCGAGTTGGCGGTCGTGACGCGGACGGCGATCGAAGATGCCTTCTGCGATGAGGTAACCAAAGCGCGACTTCTTGCCCGGCTGTAAGCGGAAATCTGGTGGAGATCGGGGAAAATGCCGGTTTCGGAGGCGGCTCAAACTCAAAGCCGCGAGGAACCCATGAGCGTCAAGGTCATCGATCATCCGCTGGTGCAGCACAAGCTCACCATCATGCGCAAACAGGAAACCTCGACAGCGAGCTTCCGGCGGTTGCTGCGTGAGATATCCACGTTGCTCTGCTATGAAGTGACGCGCGACCTGGCGCTGACCGAAGTGGAAATCGAGACGCCGCTGCAGACCATGACGGCGCCGACCCTTGAGGGCAAGAAGCTGGTGTTTGCCTCGGTGCTGCGCGCCGGTAACGGTCTTCTCGAGGGGATGCTCGACCTGGTCCCGGCCGCCCGCGTGTCGCACATCGGCATCTACCGCGATCACGAGACGCTGCAGCCGGTCGAATACTACTTCAAGGCACCGGCCGATCTGTCCGACCGTCTCACCATTGTCGTCGACCCGATGCTGGCCACCGGCAATTCGTCGATTGCCGCCGTCGACAAGCTGAAGGAGCGTGGCGCTCGCGACATTCGCTTCGTCTGTCTGCTCGCCGCGCCCGAGGGCATCAAGCACTTCACGGAGGCGCATCCCGACGTGCCGGTGTTCACGGCCGCGATTGACAGCCACCTCAACGAGAAGGGCTATATCGTGCCCGGTCTTGGCGACGCCGGCGATCGCATGTACGGCACCAAGTAAGCGCTCCTGATTTCCATGCCCCGAAAACCCCGGCCATCGACCGGGGTTTTTGCCTCCGATCAGTGCATCGACGTGATCTTGATGATGGCCGGCGCCATGATGACGGCGAACAGCACCGGCAGGAAGAACAGGATCATCGGCACGGTCAGCTTGGGAGGGAGCGCCGCCGCCTTCTTCTCCGCCTCGTTCATGCGCATGTCGCGGTTTTCCTGACTGAGCACGCGCAGCGTCTGACCAAGCGGCGTGCCGTAGCGTTCGGACTGGATGAGCGCGAGGCAGACCGCCTTGACGCCGTCGAGGCCGGTGCGGTTGGCCAGATTTTCATAGGCCTGCCGTCGGTCGGACAGGAAAGACAGCTCGGCGGTTGTCAGGCTGAGTTCCTCGGCCAGCGCCAGGGACTGGCTGCCGATCTCTTCGGAGACTCGGCGAAAGGCGGGCTCGATCGACATGCCGCTTTCGACGCAGATGAGCAAGAGATCGAGGGAATCGGGAAAGGCACGCTTGATCGAATGCTGGCGCTTCTGCAGCGCGTTGGAGACGAAGATCACCGGCAGGTAGAAGCCGGCATAGGCGATCACCAGACAGATGCCGACCTTGAAGGACAAGGGGCGATCAATCTTCAGCACGATGAAGATGTAGAAGATGGCGATCGCCAGGAAGCCGAAAGGCAGGACGAAGCGGGCAAACAGAAACGTGGTGGTCGCTGCCTCGCTTCGATAGCCGGCTTGCTTGAGCTTTTCCTCGCCCTTCTCGTCGAGCAACGCCTTTCTGAGCGACAGCTTGTCGACCAGGCGGCGCATGTAGGCCTTGGATTCCTTGCCGCGCAGCGAGCCGCGTCCCTCCTCGACAAGTCGGGCACGTTCGCGTTGACGGATCTTCTCGCGTTCGTCGGCGACGGCGCGCATGCGTGACGGCAGACGGTCGCTCGATAGGAGCGGCATGGCCAGACTGAGGATGGTGGCGAAGATGGCGAGCGATACCAGAATGGCCATCAGGGCCACCGGGTCGCGCAGAGTGTCGATGATCGCGCCCATAGTGACCTCCTAGAAGTCGAAGGCGATCATGCGCTTCATGACGAAGACGCCGATCAGCATCCAGAGAATCGAAATGCCGAGAACGATCTGCCCGATCGGCGAGGTGAACAGCACCATGATGTAACCGGGGCTGGTCAGATAAACGAGGGTGGTAACGATGAATGGCAGCGAGCCGATGATGCCGGCCGACGATTTGGCCTCCATGCTCATCGCCTGGATCTTGGCGCGCATCTTTTTGCGTTCACGCAGCACCTTGGCAAGATTGCCGAGCGCTTCGGAGAGGTTGCCGCCGGCCTTCGACTGGATGGAGAGTACGATGCCGAAGAAGTTGGTCTCCGGCAGCGGCACACGCTCATACATGCGGCTAACCGCCTCATCGATCGGCATTCCGAGTTGCATGGCCTCGATGACGGTGCGGAATTCGCTTCTGACCGGCTCCTTGGCCTCGCTGGCAATCATCCGAAGACAGTCGTTGAGCGGCAGGCCTGCCTTGACGCCGCGGACGATGACTTCAACGGCATTGGCGAGTTCTTCGATGAAGGCGGCGTGGCGACGTTTGCGGATGAAGTTGACGACAAAGCGCGGCAAGCCGACGGCGCCGACGAAGCCGGCTCCCAGCACCAGGAGGATCGGCAGCCTCATGAGGAAGCAAGCAGCCGTCACGATGATGCCTGTCAGGGCGCTATAGACGTAGAAGCGGCCGATCGGCAGGGTGAGGCCGGCTTGCTCGAGGCGGAGCTGCATTGGCGGGTTGGTGGATTTCGACGCCTTGTGCTTCTGCTTGACCTCAAGGTCTTTCAGGGTCTCCTGGACGTTGCGGCGGCGGGCGGTCGGCGTTGCCGTTGCCTTGGCCCGCTCGGCGTTAACGATTGGCGCGGCCACCAGCGTTCGCCGACGTTCGGCCGATGCCTGTCGCTCGATGCGACTGTAAAGAAAGCCATAGAGCAGCGCGGCGATCGAGAAACCGACGAGTCCCATCATCGCGAGGATGCGAATGTCGAACTGCATGCTTGCTCTCCCCTATCGCTCGCGGTGATCAGGTGTAGGCGCCGGCCGGCGTCGGCGCTTCGGATGCGTCGAGAGCCGCGGCGAGCCGCTGCTCCTCACCATAATAGCGGGCGCGATCCCAGAACTTCGGACGGCCGATGCCGGTTGACCGGTGTCGGCCAATCAGCCGGCCATCGCTCTCTTCGCCGATGATGTCGTAAACGAACAGATCCTGGGTGATCACCACATCGCCTTCGAGGCCAACCACCTCGGTGATGTGGGTGATGCGGCGCGAGCCGTCTCTGAGACGCGCCGCCTGGACGATCACATCGATCGAAGTGACGATCATCTCGCGCACCGTCTTGGACGGCAGCGTGTAGCCCCCCATGGAGATCATCGATTCAATGCGGGAGATCGCCTCGCGCGGCGTGTTGGCGTGCAACGTGCCCATCGAGCCGTCGTGGCCGGTGTTCATGGCCTGCAGCAGATCGAAGGCTTCGGGGCCGCGCACTTCGCCGACGATGATCCGCTCGGGACGCATGCGCAGGCAGTTCTTCACGAGGTCGCGCATGGTTACCTGGCCCTCGCCTTCGAGGTTGGGCGGGCGCGTCTCGAGGCGGACGACGTGCGGCTGCTGCAGCTGCAGTTCGGCGGCGTCTTCGCAGGTGATGATGCGTTCGGTCGGTTCGATATAGGCGGTGAGGCAGTTCAGCAATGTCGTCTTGCCGGAACCGGTGCCGCCGGAGATCAGCACGTTGCAGCGGCAGCGGCCGATGATTTCGAGGATGGTGGCGCCTTCGGGGGTGATTGAGCCGAACTTGACCAGTTGCGGCAGGGTCAGCTTGTCCTTCTTGAATTTTCGAATGGTCAGCGTCGGCCCGTCGATGGCGAGCGGCGGGGCGATGACGTTGACACGGCTGCCGTCCGGCAGGCGGGCGTCGCAGATCGGCGAGGCTTCATCGACGCGGCGGCCGATCTGACTGACGATGCGCTGACAGATGTTCATCAGCTGCACGTTGTCGCGGAAGCGCACGCCGGTCTTGATCATCTTGCCGGCAACTTCGATGAAGGTGGCGTTGGCGCCGTTGACCATGATGTCGGCGATGTCGTCGCGGGCGAGCAGCGGCTCGAGCGGGCCGTAGCCCAGCACATCGTTGCAGATGTCGTCGAGCAGTTCTTCTTGCTCGGAAATCGACATCACCACCGCTTTCAGCGAGATGATGTCACCGACGATGTCGCGGATCTCCTCGCGGGCCGTTTCTATGTCGAGCTTGGCGAGCTGGCTGAGGTCAATCGTCTCGATCAGTGCCGAGAAGATCGACGATTTGGTGTCGTAGTAGCTATCAGATTTACGCCGCTCCTGCATCTCCGGTGCCGGAGGCGACGGAGGACGGGTCGCGGGGGCAGGCGCCGGCGTTGCCCTGGGCGCGGCGACGGGCGCCGATTCGACCGCCCGCGCTGCCGGGGCGATCGTCGGTTTCTCCTGTGCCGAACCGAATGAGCCACGCTTGCCAAAGGACATTGAACGTCTCCTCGTCCTGATCGTCAGTGCGCCTTGAGGCGCGGCAGGCGGGCCAGCAGCGGCATGAGAGCCGATTTGCGGCTGCTGCGCGCCACGCTGCGGCCGGTCAGCCGGGCGGCAAGCGCTTCGAAAATCTGGGCGACCGGCGAGCGCGCACTGACCTCGGCGATCATCTGGCCATTGTTGGTCGCCGTTCCGAACAAAGCGGCGTCGAAAGGAATGATGGCTGCCGGATCGAGCTGCAGTGCCTTTTGGAAATCAATCGGCTTGATTTCCGGACGCTTTGGCAAACCGACCTGATTGATGACGAGGCGGGGGGCTTCGTCGTTGGGGCGGGCAATTTTCAGCTGATCGATAAGGTTCTTAGTGTTTCTGAGGGAGGCGAGGTCGGGCATGGCCGTGATCACGACCTCGTCGGCGGCGGCAAGCAGACGGCGGACCCAGGCCGTCCAGAGATGCGGCAGGTCGAGGATGATCGCTGGGGCGCCGATGCGGGCGGCGTCGATGATCGGATCGAAGGCCATCTCGTCATGGTCAAAGGCACGATCGAGGGTGGCCGGGGCAGCGAGCAAGCTGAGGTTGCTGGCGCATTTGGAGAGCAACCGGTCGAGGAAAACATCGTCCACCCGCTCGCCGGCGGCGAGCGCATCGGCCAGCGTCTGCGGCGGCTCCTGATTGAAATCGAGACTTGCGGTGCCGAAGGGCAAGTCCAGATCGGCCAGAACGACCCCACCCTCGAAGCCGCGCGACAGCGCGAAGGCGACGTTATGGGCGATTGTCGACGAGCCGGCACCACCCCGGGCTCCAATGAAGGCGATGGTTCGTCCCACCGGTTTCACATCGGGCGAAAGATAGATTTCGCCGATCTCGCGGATGACGTCATAGAGATCGAAGGGCGCGACCATATATTCCGAAACGCCGCGGCGCATCAGGTCGCGATAAAGGGCGATGTCGTTGTGATGGCCGATCAGCACCACCTTGGTGCCGGCATCACAGACGGTGGCCAACTGGTCGACCTGTTCGAGCACTCGCTCGCGCCGTTCGCGCGTCTCGACGAAGAGCAGGTTCGGCGTCGGCGCGGCGGTGTAGAAATCCAAAGCGGCCGCGACGCCGCCCTGATGCACCTTGACGTGCGCTTTCGCCATGTGGCGATCGGTTGCCGCCTGCTCCAGCACGTCGGCGACCCCTGGCGTCTCGCAGAACGCCTGGATGGAGATGCGCGGCACGGGCTTGAGCCCTTCGGTGTCGGTGGGCCGGCCGGAGGAGGGAGGGACGAGCGGATCGTCGGTGGTCATAGCCTTCGGTTCCTAGAAAGTCGAAGTCGGATAGCTGGCCGACGGACTCGATCCCTTGGCAGCCTTCTGCAACATTTCCCAGCGCTGCCAGCCACGCACGGGCGTTTCGGATCGAGGGATCAGCAGATCGTTCGGATTCTCCACCATGGCGGCGAGATTGGCTTGGGTAGAGCAACCGAACTCTGCGCCATCGTCGCCCTTTTGGTTGTCCGGCAGGGCGTCGGCCGTCCAGCGGCCACAGGGAGGGCTCACCGCTTTGATGCGGGCAAAGCCAAGCCGGATCGGCGCGGGAACGCGTGGATCGGCGACGGCGTAGGTCTGGCTTCTCAGATAGGCCGCGGCCACGCCCGATTGCCTGAGGACGGTTCGGATCTGACGAGCGAGATAGTCGGCGGCCGCCTGATTGATCGACCCGGCTGGTGTCATCACCACTACCGGGCCGGTGGCGTTCCGCGCAGCGTCGGCGCCAAAATCGGCGACTACGGCTCTGAGGTCGGGTGAAAGCCCTCCCGTGCCGGTACCGACCGGGATGTCCAGCGTCTGAGGTGCCTCGGTGACGGTGATCGGATAAGCGCTACGATAACCGTCGGGCGGCAAGCCGTCCGTCAACGTCTGACCCTGCTGATTGCAGGCGGCCAGCGCGAGCGCCATAGCGACCGCTATCGGCTTTGCTGACCGACGCGGCTGCCTTTCGGAGCAGGTAAGCGGATTCATGGCCTGCATGGCACTCCTCCAGTGCGCCGGCTTAATCATAGGAGAAGCCGTAGCGGCCCTGGTATGAACCGGAAGCGGCACCATTGACGCGGTAGATGCGATTGATCTGATTTAGGAAGTAGCTCTGGGCATCGGCCTGGAAGTTGAGGTTTTGGTCGGGGCGCGTGATGGCCGAGGTTGCAACGGGCTTGACGAGGTATGGCGTCACGAAGACCACCAGTTCGGTCTGTTGGCGCTGGTAGGCCTCGCTCTTGAACAGTGCGCCGAGAATCGGCAGGTCGGACAACCCAGGTGTGCCGTTGATGGACTTGGAGATGTTGTCACGCAGGAGGCCACCGATGGCGATAGCACCACCGGAAGGAACCTCGACGGTGGTTTCGGCGCCGCGCTTCTTGATGGCCGGCGTGTCGGTTCCGTAGGAGGTGTCGATATCGCTCACCTCGGTATTGATGTTGAGGCTGATGCGGCCGGAACTCAGCACTACCGGCGTGAACTTCAGAATCACGCCGTATTCCTTGAAGTTGATGGTGTTGCCGTTGTTGCTGACCAACGTGTAGGGAATCTCGCCGCCGACGACTACCTTGGCCGGCTGGCCGGAAATGGCGGTGACGTTCGGTTCCGCCAGCGTGCGCACGACGCCCTGGGTCTTCAGGGCATTGATCATCGCCGTGAAATGGTCGGAAGAAATGTTAAGCGCCGAGCTGGTGCTCGTGTCGCCAATACCGAACAGCTTTGTGGAATCGGACGACAACCCGGCCAGATTGGACGTGAGATTGGCCGGAGAACTGGCGGCGGCGACCGCCCCCACCGCGCCGGCCATGTCGATGCCGAGTTTCCTGACCGTATTCTTTTCCACCTCGGCGATGACGACGCGTAGATTGACCTGATCCGAGCCGGAGACCGTGATCGAGTTGACGATCTTGTCGGCAGAGCCAACGAATTTGGCAGCAATGTTGGCTGCCATGGCCGCTGCTTCCGCCGAGGTGACGGTGCCCGACAGCACCAGTGAATCACCAAGCGACTGCGCCTTGATGTGCGAGCCGGGAACCACGTCGGCAAGCATGCTTTCGAGGCCGACGGTGTCGCGGCCGATGACCAGTTCAAAATGCGCAATCTGGCGATTGCCGGCGCCGAACAGGAAGACGTTGGCCTCGCCGACGCTCATGCCGATCAGATAGATTTTGCGATTGTTGCGGACCACGGCATCGGCGATCGCCGGGTTGGACACCAGAACGTCGCGGATGTCCTCGGGCAGGTCGATGACCATGGACTTGTTGAGGCCGAGATTGATCACCCGTCCCTCGATGTCGGCGACCGAGCTGAGGGCGGCGGGATCGGCAGCCCGCGCTGGCTCAGGAGTGAGCGCGAGGCCGGCGGCAAGCAGACCCGCGAAGGGAAGTATCAGCGCTAGGCAGCGGTTCATGACCGGGTTTCCTGAGTTTGCGATCGGTCGGGACGCTTGGTTCATGGCGCTTGCTGAGCCGTGACGCGGGAGACGACACCGAATTTCACGACGGCGACGCCGGTGGGTTTGCGCTGGCGAGCGGCGGGCTGGCCGCTGTCGACCAGAGGGCGCAGTGCCAATGAGATCGAGCCGATCTGCTGAGCCTGGGTGATAAGCTCGGTCTGGTCGGGCGTAAGCTCCAGCGTTGCGGTGTTCTGCGCCACCATCGATGGCTGCTTGTCGTCGCCGGTCTGCTGCACCGACTGATCGATGGCGAGCACTCTCACGTCGGTCAGGATGGTTTCAGCCACCGCTTCGTTGGCCTCCTTCTGGCGCACCAGCAGGATGTCGACGCGGTCCTCCGGCAGGATGAAGCCGCCGGCTGTCGAGGCGGCGTTGACACGGACTGCCACGGCCCGCATGCCTTCGGGCAGCACGGCGGCGAGGAAGCCGCGGTCGGATCGCACCAGCTTGGCCTTGCGGATCGGCTCACCGGCCAGGATGGGGCTGCGCGCCAGCATGCCTTTCAGATTGGTGACGGCATCCGGCTCGCCCGTCCGCTGAATATAGCCGTCATTGAGCCCGTCCTTCGGCCAAGGTTTCCAGACGAGGTTCTCTGCATCGACAGTCTTGCCGATGCCGATATCCTTGGCGGCGACGAGTACGTCTTCGAGGTCCATGGGAGGCGCTGCCGGCTGAGTGGCGACCTCCTGAGACGCTTCCGGTGCACGCGTGCCGATCCGGGTCGCTATGAGGCCGGCACCGGCGGCAGCGCCGACGGCGACGAGCAGGATGACCAATTGGATCGGGCGCATGATGTTGCCTCGTGACCTAGGACGAGCGTTCCACTCAACGTCCAAGTACACGGGGTAACGCTGAATTTATGGTTAATAAGGTGTTGGAAATCGTGTCGGTTTGTCGCATCCGTTCAGGAATCGTCAGGAATTGGGGGCCGCAGCCGGCTCATATCTTGGCGAGGATGACGAACCACTGCGTATCGGGAAAAACGACGAGCGTGGCCGCAGCGAGTGCCACGCCGTAGGGAACGCCGGCGCCCTTTTCGTGCAGACGCCACGCTGGAGGCCAGCCGAGCAGGAAACCTGGGAGCGGTATCGAACGGAAGGCCAGCACGACGAGTGACAGCGCGCCGCCGAACAGGGCGGTCAGCACCAGGAAAGGCAGAGCCTGTTCAATGCCGAGCCAGAGCGCGATGGCCGATGCGAGCTTGGCATCGCCACCACCCAGAAAGCCGAAGGCAAAGAGAGCGAAGGTGCCGGCAAGGAGAGCCAAGCCGACGAGGAGATGGATGCCAATCGTGGGGAGCGTCAGGCCGGACAGAGGTGCCAGCACCAGAAACGTGATCGCAAGCGCGGCTGGAAAGCGGTTGGGAATCTGCATCGTCAGGAGATCGTAGCAGGCGGAAACCGTGACCACGACTGGGAAGACCGCCGTGAGAAGGGCTGCCAGGATGAGCATGACGACTTTTCTCCGCGTGTCTTCCGGAGGGAGTGACGGCGACCGACGCTAGCGGTGCTGGGTAAACGGCGTCTGAATAGTAAGTTCTGATCATCTAAAAAGCGTAAGGGGAGGCCAGGGCGGCCTCCCCTTGCGCAGTTGATTCCAGCACATCCGTGCCAGAGCAACACATTCTGCCTCGTCTTCGACTTTCGGTCGAAAGCAGTCACGCAGAATTTTCGGCTGGATCTCAGGTAGCGTTCTGCATCTTGCCGGCAATCGAGTTGAAGCTAGCGGCAATGTTGTTGCCAAGGAGGCCGGCGGCAGAAATGATAGCAACGGCGATCAGCGAGGCGATCAGGCCGTATTCGATGGCGGTGGCGCCGGACTCGTCCTTCAGGAAACGCGAAACGAGAGCCTTCATTTGGGGTACTCCTAAGCTCACTTATCTGACAGCACAGGTTCGAAGGTCTAATTTCGCCTGACCCGTCTGAACCGGGGTCAATTTAGGCCGTGAGCTGTTTCCACCGAGTTAAGGCGATCAGTGAAACTCGGCCCTATCGGCAGAAGTTGTTAGATGGTTAAAGTTAACTGAACGCGTAGGCAAAAAACTCTTCCTTTACGTGGCGATAAATCGGCATTGAAGGCCGCCGGGGCCATAAACCGCCTTTTCTCCCAGGAAACGGCGCTTGCCGACGTGGTCAGTTTGAAAGCCATTCTGGCCCAGTAATCCCTTCGCGAAACTGGAACGCGGGGAAGCGCAAGGGCGTTGGCGCTTTGTTTACCAACTTCGGGGATGATCGCAGTGAATAGATGGTTACCGGAGCGCCCCATGTCCAAGAGGCTTGTTCGTTCGGCGTTGCTGGCCGTGGTTCTCGCTGGCCCCATCGCCCTCATGGCGACTTCTGGCCGTGCCGCCGATATGGTGAAGGTCGAACTCGACCAGGCCAAGATCTATCGACTGGCGGCTCCGGCCAGCACGATCGTCATCGGTAATCCATCGATCGCCGACGCAACGCTGCAAGACTCACAGACGCTTATCGTCACCGGGCGTGCCTACGGCCAGACCAACCTCATCGTGCTCGACGAGCAAGGCGAGACCATCACCGACGTGCAACTCGCCGTGCTCGCGGCGTCGGAAAACTTCGTTACGGTCTACAAGGGAGCAAAACGGCAGTCTTTGAGCTGCCTGCCGGAATGCCAGCCCGCCGCCGTGCCCGGCGATGACTCCGAACATTTCGGGGGCATTCTCGGCCAAGTCGCCCAGCATAACGGCGCCGGCAGCGGCAGCACGACCACCGCCTCGACCGGTGGCACTGCGGGCAGCGGTACTCCGAACGCTTCAGTTCCGGCCGCGCCGAATAGTCAATAGTGTGCGGCCGGCTACACCGCTTGGTAAGGTGTTCCAGGCAAACTTGACCTTGCGAGCCAAATCGCCGCGGGGAGAAGTTTCATTGCGCTTGCCCTGGCCCCTTCACCGTTCCCGCCCGGCCGTCGCGGCCGGCGAGGTGTCGCCACACATGCGGCTGCTTGATGACCGCCGCGGCGCGGTGGCCATGGAATTTGCCATCGTCTCAATTCCATTCTTCCTGCTGCTGTTCGCCATTCTCGAGATGGCCTTGATGTTCTTCGTCGGTCAGGTGCTCGATACGGCGACGGTGTCGGCATCGCGTCTGATCCGAACGGGCGAGGCCAAGGCGCAATCACTCAGCCAAAAGCTGTTCAAAGACAAAGTCTGCGCCGGTATGATCAATCTTGTTGATTGTGACGCACGACTTTATGTCGACGTTCAGTCTTATTCGAGTTTTGGGGCTTATGCGCCGACCAGTCCGCTAGATAAAGATGGGAACATTACGTCGACAAATTATACAAATGGCAATAAAAGCGAGATCATCGTGGTTCGCACCTTCTACGCTTGGCCCGTCATGTTCAATTTGCTGACGCGAAGTACCCCCAGGCTAGCTAGCGGCGACCAGTTGCTCGGCGCCGTCGTTGCTTTCCAGACGGAACCCTTCCCATGGTAGACCGGCTCCCTGCGATGACGAGGAGGTTTATCCGGCTCGTCCGGCGCTTTGTGGTGGAACGCGGCGGCGTGTCCGCTGTTGAGTTTGCGCTGATCCTGCCGCTGATGCTGGTGATCTACGCCGGTTGCGGCGAACTGACGACGGCTCTCATCCTTGACCGCAAGGTCAGTCGGGCCGCCAGCACCATTTCAGATCTTGTCGCCCAGCAGACTTCGGTCAGCACGACCTTGATGAACAGCATCTTCGACGCGACAACAGCCATCCTCGAGCCGTATGATTCCTCTGTGGCCAAGGTGGTGGTCGTCGTCGTCGACGTCACGTCGTCCGGGCAGACCGTCGCCTGGTCGAAGGCACGACACGACACCGCCGCGACGGCAAAGGCGGCGCCGCCCAGCGGGCTGAAGGTGCCCAGCGCCATTGCCTCGGTTGGCGACGAGGTGGTGGTCGGCCGGGTCACCTATGCCTACAATTCTCCTTTCGCCAGCATCATGCAAAGCATCACCGGCAGCTCGGTCTATAATCTCAGTCACATCTTCTACCTGAAGCCGCGGCAAGGAACGACGATCGCTTTCACCGGCTAATCAGGGAGAGGGATCGGGTTTCCGGGACGAAGTCGCGCCAGCCAAAAGCGGAGATGACAGTTAACGAGCCGGCAAGACGGACCTGATAAAGTGCCTGCAAGTACGGTCTGGCGCCCTTCCCGAGAGACTGAATCCCGTGGCATCCCCGGCGTTCCACATCTCCACGATTCTAAGACCGTCGGTGTTCGCCTTCGGTGCCGTACTCGTTGCTCTCCTCTCGATCACCACCTTCGTGCGCGATCAGGACGATGAACACTACCTTGAGCGGCGGTACGCCGACGTCGGCAAGATTCTTTCGGCGGCGATCGACCCTCGCTTTCAGAACAAAGCTGACGAAATTACCCGCGTGGCCGAACGGCTGGTGGTGATCGGTGCCATCAGGGGCGGCGTTCTCTACGATGGCTCCGGACATGAACAGCAGGTTTTCGGCGAGCACATTGAGGCGAGCTTCAACTCGGTCATGCGTACCGGGCACACCGTGTTTCGGCCGGCCGGCAGCAGCAAGGCTGATTTCTATTATCCGCCGGAGGCTTCACTCACCCCATTCCACATCTTCCTGCGCGTCGACGTTGGCGAGATCGGCAGTCTCGAAACCATTCGCGACGACCGGGCAGTTATCATAGCGCTTGGCGGGGGAGCGGCGGCGGCGGCGATTACCGAGATGGTCATGATGCTGATGGTCTGGTGGCCGTTGCATCGCGTCCGGGCAGTGGTCGAGGCCATGTTGCAGGATCCCGCCGCGGCGGATCGCACCCAACCGCTCAGGGCGTGGGGCGGTGAGGTTGGCAGACTGACCTTCGCCTTCGAGTGCTTGCGGTCGATGCTGGCCGACGTTTGGCGGACCCGCGTCATGGTGGCCGACACGATTATCGAGTCGTCGCCCTTCGCGGTGCTGCAGATCAATGGTGACGGCCATCCCTTCTTCGCCAATCCTTCCTGCGCACGCCTGTTCGGACGCGACATCCTCAGGACCAATGAAGTCTCGCCGCTCATGTTGCGCGACGTTGCGAGCGGAGCGCGTCACGGCCTAAAGGCCTATGTCGATATCTATAAGAGCGGTATCCGGCCGGTGGAATTTCCAACGCCCAACGGGCCGAAGCAGGCGCTCATAGCTTCGCTGGTACTCGGAGCGGAAACCCGGGCGCCGGTGAACGTTCTGGTCGGCGTCGATATCAGTTCGCTCTATGGTGGGCGTGTCGCAGCGGAGGCGGCGCTCAAGGCCGGTATGGAAGACGTTGCCAAGGCCACGACGAGAACCTTTGAATACAAGCAGATGCTGGAGGCCTGTCTTGCGCTGATGGGCGGTGGCAAGAAGAGCCATGACCACCTGCAGATCACCTCCTTCGTGCGCGAATGGCTCGACACGGCGGCCGAAGCGAAGGCCGTGCAGGCTTCCGAGGTCGAGGGTGAAGATCCGGAACTGGCCGGCGGTGCGGAAAACCTTCGCGCAGTTGCGCGCTTTGCCGCCTTCGTGGCGTATACGCAGGTTGGTAGCCTGCCGATCGATATGCGGATCGACATTCGAGGCATCGACTTTGAAACCGCCGTTTTGCAGGTGCAAGCGCGCGCCGCCAGCGGCGGGACCAAGGGCGCCTGCGTTGCCGATACCAATCTGGCGCTCGCTGCCCTCAAAGCCGCGGTTGCTCGCGTCGATGGCCAGCTCCCCGAAGTGGAGAAAGACGACAACGGAACGGTTGTCGTGCGTGTTGTTCTGCGCGGCGCCGCCGAACGCATGCAGACGACGATGAAGTCGAAGACGGCGCAATGAGGCCTCTCCGGCGCGTCACCGGTCTACTGGCTCAGCACAAGACGCCTGTTCTCGATGGAGAAGGCCTTGAGGCGGCCGAGAAAACTCATGCCAAGCAGGTTGGTGGCGAGCCGATTGTCGGGCAGCACGAGGGCGTCGACATCGGTCACACGGATGTCGCCGATTTCAATCTCCCGGACGCGCACGCGCGCGGCTTCGGTAACACCACCGGCGGTCGATACTTTCGCGGTGTAGTCGCCCGGCAGAACGATGAGGCCGGCGGCCTTTGCGTCGGAGGCCCGCAGCGCGACCAGCGTCGCGCCTGTGTCGGCGAGCATGGTCAGCGGCCGGCCGTTGACGCGACCGGTGAGAATAAAGTGGCCGCGACTATCGGCGGCAATCTCCACCCGACCCAGCATGACCGCCGGCTTTGGCGTTGCAACCGGCTTCGGCGCTTCGTTCGCCGGCGACATGTCGGCAAGTCGTTGCAACTCCGGCGCGAAGAAACCGATCGCCACCGTCGCGGCCAGTACCAATCCCAGCAGACGGAGCATCGTTTCCTCCGCGCGACCACATTGGCCGCTCGGACAAGGTAGAAGGCTCCGGTTCCCAAAGCCTTAAGTCCGAGCTTTTGCGATCAGTCGATCGCGGCAAGGCTGGCCTTGGCCAAGGCGCTCCAGACGGCAGCGCCGGGTGCGATAGCTTCGTCGGCGAAATCATAGGCCGGATGATGCAGGCCGGCCGACGGACCGTTGCCCATGAAGAAATAGGCCCCCGGCACGCGCTCGAGGTAGTAGGAGAAATCCTCGGCGGCCATCAGCGGCGCTCCGGCTCGATCGATGGCGCTGCTGCCGAGTAGCTCTTCAACGACGTCGCCGACCCGTGCAGCTGCCGAAGTGTGGTTGACCGTTACAGGATAACCACGCTCGTAGGCGACGCGCGCTTCGGCGCCAAAGGTGCTCGCGACCGCCGTGGCGATGCGGCTAACCGACGCTTCGAGTGCGGCGCGGACCTTCTCATCGAGTGCGCGGACGGTGCCGGAGAGGCGAGCGGTCTGCGGAATGACATTGTCGGTGTTGCCGGCGTGAAAGGTGGTGACCGATACAACGCCCGAAGCGAGCGGGTCGGTGTTGCGCGCCACGATCGACTGGAGGGCGGTGACCAGTTGGGCGCCGACGAGAATGGGGTCGATCGTCTCGTGCGGACGAGCCGCATGCCCGCCCCGACCGAGGATGTCGATATAGAAACGGTCCGTCGAGGCCATGATGGCGCCGGATCGCACGGCGAAGCGACCGACCGGCAGGCCCGGCAGGTTGTGGATGCCGAAGATCTCGTCGACGGGGAATCGGTCGAACAGGCCGTCGTCGATCATCGCCCGGGCGCCGGCGCCTCCTTCTTCGGCGGGCTGGAAGACGAAGACGACGGTGCCGGCGAAGTCACGGTCGGCGGCGAGGCGGCGGGCGGCGGCAAGCAGCGTCGCGGTGTGGCCATCGTGGCCGCAGGCATGCATGGCGCCGGGGTTCTCGGAAGCCCAGGGCGCGCCGGTGATCTCTTCGATGGGCAGCGCGTCCATGTCGGCGCGTAGCGCCACGGCGCGGTTGCCCGGCCGCCCCCGGAGTACGCCGACGACGCCGCTGCCGCCAACGCCGGTCACAACTTCGTCAAGGCCGAAAGAGCCGAGCTTTTGGGCCACGAAGGCGGAAGTCTCGTCGAGGGCATAGAGCAGTTCGGGACGGCGATGCAGATCGCGGCGCCAGAGCACGGCTTCCCCGGCGATGGCGGCGATCTCTTCAAGGGCGGACAAGGCTGACCTCTCTACGGACAATTGCGGA
>JAGSYV010000193.1 GCA_018262505.1 Pseudomonadota bacterium | reverse complement strand
GGTGGCGCGCGGCGATCTCGGCGTCGAGCTGCCGCTCGAGCAGGTGCCGAGCGTGCAGAAGAGCATCACCCGCACCACGCGCAAGGCCGGCAAGCCGGTGGTCGTCGCCACCCAGATGCTGGAATCGATGATCCAGTCGCCAGTGCCGACCCGCGCCGAAGTCTCCGACATCGCCAACGCCGTCTTCGAGGGCGCCGACGCGGTGATGCTGTCCGCCGAATCGGCGGCCGGTGCCTACCCGGTCGAGGCGGTTGCGACCATGAGCAGTGTCGCCGAGGAAGTGGAGAATTCCGAGCACTTCCAGTCGATCCTGGCCGGTCAGCGCGGCGAGCCGGATGCGACGCCGGCCGATGCCATTTCCGCCTCCGCCCGACAGATCGCCGAGACGCTGGGCATCGCCGCCCTCGTCTGCTTCACCGCCTCCGGCGCCACCGGCCTGCGCGCCGCCCGCGAGCGGCCGTCGACGCCGATCCTGGCGCTGTCGCCCAATCGGTCGATGGCCCGCCGTCTGGCGCTGGTCTGGGGTATCCATTCGGTAGTCACCGACGATGCCCGCTCGCTCAACGATCTGGTACAGCGCGCCAGCCGCATTTCGGCCGAGGAAGGCTTCGCCAAGCCCGGCGACCGCATCATCATCACCGCCGGCGTGCCCTTCGGCACGGCGGGCGTGACCAACCTCCTGCGCATCGCCACCATCGGCGCCGACGGCAAGTCGGGTATCTAGCGCTCAGGGAATCAGATGACACGGAAAGGGCCGGAGCGATCCGGCCCTTTTTCATTGATCAAATATCCCGGCCGTGGCTACCGGCAACAATGGCCTCGATCGCCTCGCTGAGGCCATCAAACTGCGGGTCGACCTTCTGCAAGCGCCTCAGCACTTCCAGGGCCCGCTCGTGCTGGTCGATATCCTCCAGCAGCACGGCCAGCTCCTTCATCGCCAGGAAATGGCGCGGCTCGATCCGCAGAACGGTCTGGAGGTCGCCGAGCGCCTGCGACACTCGGCCGGCCAAAAGATGCAGCGTGCCGCGCCGGTAATAGGCTTCGGCGAAAGCCGGTTGCCGCACCGTCAGCTCGTCGAGGATATCGAGCGCCCCGGCGGCATCGCCGGCGACCACCGCTTTTTCCGTCCAGGAGAGAAGAAGGTTGGCGGTAGCGCTGCCGCTCGCAGCCCAGCGCTGGCGGATCTCGCTCTCGATGCTGGCCGCTTCCGTTCGGTCCTTGGCGGCGGCGAGGCGGGTAAACAGGCCGTCGAGTTCGGCGGCCTCATCGGCCGGGACGACCGTCACCAACCGCTCGCGCCCACTTGAGGCAGGCGGCAGCAATCCGTCGGCGGCGGCCGGCCCGACGGTCATCAACAGCAACAATGTGAAAGGCACAAAAACGCGCATACCCGGAAAGGTACCTTTCCGGGCAGCGATCGTCGAGTGCATCCTGGCGCCTTGGCGGGCCAAGAGCCCGCTAGACATCAGCCCTGACGGGCCTTGTAGCGCGGCCTTGTAGCGCGGATTCTTCTTGTTGATGATGTAGATGCGGCCCTTGCGACGGACCATCCGATTGTTGCGGTCGCGGGTCATCAGGGCCCGGAGAGAGTTCTTGATCTTCATTTGGTCCATCCTTGCCGACATGCCGCCACGGGGTCTGCGCCTCACGACGCGCCGCCGACGGGGCGAAGCCCGACGTCGTCAATCCCGATGCCAGAAGGGCCGAAGCCCCCTTGCCCGAATTCGGGCGGACCATACGGATCGACCTCGCCGATGTCAATTGCACGATGACCGACTTTTCGGGGAGAGTTGGCTGATTCCGCGGCGGCGAAGATGCCGCCAACCGGGCGGCATCCCGGCTAACGGGATTCCGTCTCCTTCTCCGTGGCATCATCGAACGCGCCCGCCTATCGGCCACCTCTTCCAGCGCCTCGGCTTTTTCGGCCAGGGTCTCGCTGACTTGCCGGATTTCCTCCTCATCGAGCTTTTCGATGCCGACGAATTTGTTCTGGGCCGCCGAGGTAAGGATCAGTTCGTCGAACTTCGCCTGCAGCGCCTTGCCGTCGCGATTCTGGGAACTTTGCAAAACGAACACCATCAGGAAGGTAACGATGGTGGTCGACGTGTTGATGACGAGCTGCCAGGTTTCGGAGAAGGCGAAGAACGGTCCAGTGATCGCCCAAATGAAGACCAACGCCACGGCAATGGCGAAGGTCGCGGGCCAGCCAGACAATTCGGAAACGGCGGAGGCAAATTTCGAGAAGAGACGCGACGCAGCGGAACCGCTCATGATCACCTCATGTTGTGAACGAACGTCCTCCGCCTCACCAGCGCCGCGCCGGAAAGAGCGGGCATCCTGCCCCCCCGCCCTAGGGGACGGCACGCAAACAATGATAACCATCTCGACGAGCGGCGGTTCCGTGCACCGGCCAGTTGGATTATCGTCGTCCTCGCCCTTTTCTCGCCGTCATTCCACTGTTATCGCATGAGGGGCGGGACCGACGCCTGAAACTCCCTTGGAATTCCAGAAGTCGATTCCCGAGGTCGGACGATGAGGCTCGAACACCATGCCTGGGCAGTTTGCCAGCCTTTCCCGCCTGCTTGGCGGCGTCGGCCGCTTCATACGGTTCGGCCAAACATCTGACGCTGCCACCGTTGCGACGGTCTGTGACGGCTGTGATATCGTTCGCGTCGCCAGCTACAATATCCACAAAGCCATCGGCAACGACGGTACGTATGACCCTGCCCGCACCATCGCGGTGATCGCCGAGATCGACGCCGACATCATCGCCTTGCAGGAAGCCGACCGGCGGCTGGGCGACCGCAAGGGCCGGCTCAACCTCGTCACCCTGGAAAAGGAAACCGGCCTGACGCTGGTGCCGCTGGCCGCCCGGCCGATGAGCCACGGCTGGCACGGCAATGCCCTGTTCTATCGGCGCGGCACCGTGCTGCGGGCCGAGCGCCTTCACCTGCCGCATGCCGAACCACGCGGCGCGGTGTTGGCCGAGTTCGACATCGGCGGCCGCCATCTGCGCGTCGTTGCCGCCCACCTCGGTCTTCTCAGTCGCACCCGCCGCCTGCAGATGGAGCGCCTGCGCTCCCATCTCGAAGCGCGCGAACCGATGCCGACTCTGTTGTGCGGCGATTTCAACGAATGGCGGCCCGGCCGGGTCAACTCGCCGCTCGAGCGGCTGTCGCCGCTGTTCCAGACGGCCAATGCCGTGCCGAGCTTCCCCTCGCGCCGGCCGGTGTTTCCGCTCGATCGCATCTTCGGCTGGCCCGATGGGCTGGTCGCCGATTTCGCCGTTCACGACAGTCCGATTGCCCGCCGCGCCTCCGATCACCTGCCGGTCAAGGCGGTGATCGATCTGAAGTCATCGGGCGGACTGTTCGGCGATCCGTCAATCCTGCCGCCGCGCCGCCAGCGCGATACGGGCGGCGGCGAGGTCCTCGACGGCGAGACCGACCGACTTGAACACCGTTATCTCGTTCGCTGAACGGCGCCCCTCGATCCGGCCGCCGCAGAGATCGTAGAGCGTGCCGGCAATGTCCTTCAGCGCGCCCGATGCCATCGGCCCCTTGATGTCGCCCGATTCGACGACCGCAGCCGGTCCATCGACGAACACCCGGCCGCGCGCCAGCGCCCGATCGTCAGCCTCGCGCATCGCCGGGGTGAAAGAGCCGACAAGGTCGAGATGCTGGCCGGGCTTCAGCCAGTCCCCCCGGATCAGTGGCACCGTGGAGAGCGTGGCGCAGGAAATGATATCGGCCGCGCCGACCGCAGCCTCGAGATCGTTCCGCACCACCGCGTCGATGCCCTTGTCCCGCAACCGTTCGACCAGCCGTTCGGCCCGCGCCGGCGTTGGGTTCCAAACCAGCACCCTGTCGATCGGCAGCACGGCGCGATAAGCCCAGGGCATCTCCGAACCGATATGCCCGGCCCCGACAACCAGAAGCGTGTGAGAATCGGCGCGGGCCAAACGGGAAGCGGCGAGCGCCGAGGCCGCCGCCGTGCGTCGACCGGTCAGCGCGGCTCCATCGAACAGCGCCACATGGGCACCGGTCGTCTCGTCGAACAGGAGATAGCTCGCCGTCACCGCCGGCAGGCCGCGCTTGGCATTGCCCGGCACGACATTGACAATCTTGACGCCGCCATGGCTGCCATCGCCCATCCAAGCCGGCATCACCAGCAGCGTGGCATCCGGCTCGCCGGCTCGCGGCAGCACATGAGCATGGCGAAGCGGCGCCGTGACGCCGGCGGCGAATATCTCGCGCAGGCCGGCGATCAGCGCCGAATAATCCAGGGCGGCCGCAGTGGCGGCGGCGTCGAGAACGAGCATGGTCGGCTCCAGAACGGAATTTGACGAAAGCATAGCGCCCCGAGGGGCGATTGAAAGCCCACTCTCGCGCCAGCGACATCACGCTCTCGGCACACGCGGCCGGGGGCGTCATTGATCAGATCAAGACACACCGTTTGATGAGCCATCCATTTTTCGTATATGTGCCATGCACAGGCTCGTTTGGCGGCTATTTCGCCCAATGGATAGTTTTTGCCAAACTATAGCCAGACTATTATCCAGACATAAGATTTGCCAACTCACCGAACTGTCTTCGAATACGCTTGGGCTATGTGATTTTATTCGGGGCGAAAACCAATAGTGGTCGCCCGTTTTATGCGCATCAAGCCTCGGAAAGCAGCACCGAGAGACAACCGCTTCCAGTTCCGACAGGAGAGACCATGACCTATCGACGTATTACCCTGCCACTCTTCCTGGTGCAGGAGCAGCGCCGCCTCGGCGGCAGCGGCATCTTCACCGCGCTGATGACCGACATCTGCACCACCTGCAAGACGATCTCCAACGAGGTGAACCGCGGCGCCATGGCCGGCACCATGGGCTACGCCGGGTCGCGCAATGTGCAGGGCGAAGAGCAAAAGGAGCTGGACGTTCTGGCCAACGACATCTTCCTCTACATGATCGACCAGAGCGGCAACTGGGCCGGCGTCGCCTCCGAGGAGTTGGAGGACGCCTATATGGCGCGCGGCTCGGATGGCCGCTATCTGCTGCTGTTCGATCCGCTCGACGGTTCGTCCAACATCGGCGTCAACGTGGCGGTCGGCAGCATCTTCTCGATCCTGCGCCTGCCGGAAGGCGTCGATCCTTCCGACGAGCGGGGCTATCTGCAGCCGGGCGTCAAGCAGGTGGCAGCCGGCTACACCATCTACGGCTCGTCGACCATGATGGTGCTGACATCAGGCCATGGCGTCAACGGCTTCACGCTCGATCACAACATCGGCGTCTTCGTCCTCACCCACCCCAACATGCGCATTCCTGAGGACACGGCCGAATATGCGATCAACGCCTCGCGCGAGCGCTTTTGGCCCGAACCGATCCGCCGCTACGTCCGCGAATGTATTGCCGGTACCGAGGGGCCGCGCGGCAAGCGCTTCAACACCCGCTGGATCGCCTCCATGGTGGCCGAGGTGCACCGCATCCTGATGCGCGGCGGCGTTTTCATGTATCCGGTGGATAGCGAGAATGCCCCGCGCGGCGGCCATCTGCGCCTTCTCTACGAAGCCAATCCCATGGCCTTCATCATCGAGCAGGCCGGCGGCCTTGCCATCTCCGGCCATGAACGCATCCTCGACATCGAGCCGGAGCGGTTGCACCAGCGCACCGGGGTCATTCTCGGTTCGAAGAACGAAGTCGAGCGCATTGGCGGCTATTATGCCGAAAGCGATCGAGAAGAGATCTCCGCCGCCTGACAGCCGCGCAAACTCAAACGAAGCCGGAGCGACGGCAATCGCTCCGGCCGAAATTTTGCCTGCATTGGCCGAACACGTCGCCCCACGCATGCCGATGACGCAACGAAGGGAACCCAATGACACTTGGGGAATTTAGCTAGGCTGGGAAACTTTGTTCCCGGCGAAAGGTGATAGTGTGTCCGGACTGTCTTCCCCTGAATTTTATAACAGACCGCCCATTGGCCTTATTGCAGGGAAAACCGTGACGGTGACAGCCGGTCCCGTCATCGACGATCAAAACGGCACGACGGCCGCATTTCGGGAGCAGTCGGCCGGCCGCGATGCCGCGGCGAGCCATGGGGCTCCACCACTGCCAGCTTTCGACAGTCGTCTTGCTATTTTGGGCCGGCCCGAGACCACCCGCGTCTCCAACAGCCGGCCATGACTGAGACAAACGGGATTATCCCGCCATCAGCCAGGAGAACAGTGATGACCCATTTGAAATACGCCACCGCTGTGCTTGCCCTCGGCCTTCTTGCCGGTACCGCCGACGCCAAGGTCGTGGTGTCCTCCAAGATCGACACCGAAGGCGGTGTCATTGGCAACATGATCCTGCTTGCTCTTCAGAATTCCGGCATCGAGGTGGAAGATCGCATCCAGCTCGGCGCGACGTCGGTGGTGCGCCAGGCGATCACCGCCGGCGAGATCGACATCTATCCGGAATATACCGGCAACGCCGCCTTCTTCTTCAACAAGGCCGACGCCCCGCTGTGGAAGGATGCCGCCAAGGCCTACGAGGAAGCCAAGAAGCTCGATTACGACGCCAACAAGATCGTCTGGCTGACGCCGTCGCCGGCCAACAACACCTGGGCCATCGCGCTACGCAAGGACGTGGCCGAAAAGGCCGGCGTCAAGTCGCTCAGCGATTTCGGCGCCTGGGTGGCCAAGGGTGGCACGGTCAAGCTGGCCGGTTCGGCCGAGTTCGTCAATTCCGCCTCGGCCCTGCCGTCCTTTCAGACCACCTATGGCTTCAAGCTGACGGCCGATCAGTTGATCGTGCTGTCAGGCGGCGACACGGCGGCCACCATCAAGGCGGCCGCCGACCAGACCAACGGCGCCAATGCCGCCATGGTCTATGGTACCGACGGCGCCATCGCCCCGTCGGGCCTCGTGGTGCTCACCGACGACAAGGCGGTGCAGCCGGTCTACCAGCCGACCGCCATCGTCCGCGAAGAAGTGCTGAAGGCCAGCCCGAGCATCGCCGACACGCTGAAGCCGATCTTCGAGAGCCTCGATCTCACGACGCTGCAAACCCTCAACGCCCGCGTCCAGATTGGTGGCGAACCGGCCAAGGCCGTTGCCGAGGACTACCTGAAGTCCAAGGGCTTCCTGAAGTAACAATCCCAGGCGGAGGGGAAATCCCCTCCGCCCTTTTTCCGCCGAGGATCGCCATGACGACGCTCGCAGACGCCGAAATGGGCGGAACCGCCACGCCGCGGTTCGACCGTCTCGGTGTCGTCATCGCCATCGCTGCCGGAACCGGCCTCAGACTGTTCGACGCGCTGCCGACGATGGGAGCCGTCGCGGTCGCCGCCGCGCTGGTCGCCGCCCTGGTGGCGGCGATGGCAAGCCGCCGGCCGCTGTTCCGCCTCGCTCTCGGCGCGCTGGCGCTGGCCGCCCTGGCGCTTGGCGCCGGCGCCGCCGGTGCCCATCTGACGCCGACCGACAATCCCTACGCCCGCATCGCCCCAGCCAGCGGCTTCTGGCTCGGCCTGTTCGCCACCGCCATGCTGATGACCGACGCCATGGTGCGCCTGAAGCTCGGCCCGCTCGGCCGGCTCGTTGCCCTCGTCATCACCGCGGCGCTGGTTGCCGCCCTCCTGGCCTCCGGCGCCTGGAGCCACCTGTCGCTGATTGCCGAATATCGCAACCGCGCCGATGTGTTCTGGCGCGAGGCGGAAAGCCATCTGCTGCTTGCCGCCGGTTCGCTTGCCGCCGCCGCCATCATCGGCCTGCCGCTCGGCGTTCTCGCCTATCAGGTCCGCGCCGTTCGCGATCCGCTGATCAACATCCTCAACATTATCCAGACCATCCCGTCGATGGCGCTGTTCGGCATCCTGATCGCCCCGCTCGGCTGGGTCGCCGCCCATGTGCCGGGCGCGCACGCCATCGGCATCCGCGGCATCGGCATGGCGCCGGCCTTCGTGGCGCTATTCCTCTATTCGCTGCTGCCGATGATGGCCAACACTGTCGTCGGCCTTTCCGGCGTATCGCGCGCCGTGGTCGACGCGGCGCGCGGCATGGGCCTTACCGGCCGCCAGCGTCTCATGCAGGTGGAAATCCCGCTCGCCCTGCCAGTCATCCTTGCCGGCATCCGCATCGTCCTCGTGCAGAACATCGGCCTTGCCACGGTGGCGGCGCTGATCGGCGGCGGTGGCTTCGGCGTCTTCCTGTTCCAGGGGCTCGGCCAGACGGCGACCGACCTCATCCTGCTCGGCGCATTACCGCCGGTGGCGCTGGCCTTTGCCGCCGCCGTCCTGCTCGACGCCGTCATCGAGATTTCCGCCAGAGGCAAGGCATGATCGAACTCAGCCATCTCACCAAGGTCTATGGCGACGTCGCCGTCGTCCACGACGTCAACATGCACGTCGAGGCGGGCACGATCACCGTCATCGTCGGCACCTCCGGGTCCGGCAAGTCGACGCTCTTGCGCATGGTCAACCGGCTCGTCGAACCGACCAAGGGTCGTGTGCTCGTCGAAGGTCGGGATGTGCTGAAGATGCCGGCGCACGAGCTTCGCCGCTCGATCGGCTACGCCATCCAGAGCCACGGCCTGTTCCCACACTGGACAGTCGCCCGCAACATCGCCACCGTGCCGATGCTGCTCGGCTGGGACCGCAAGAAGGTCGCCGCGCGTGTCGAGGAACTGATGGAGCTGTTCCAGCTCGACCACGTCCAGTTTGCCGACCGCTATCCGCACGAACTCTCCGGCGGCCAGCAGCAGCGCGTCGGCGTTGCCCGGGCCATGGCGGCAAAGCCCACCCTGCTGCTGATGGACGAGCCGTTCGGCGCCCTCGACCCGATCATCCGCGGCAAGGCGCAAGCCGATCTCAAGGCCATTCAGCGGCGCACCGGGACCACCATTCTGCTGGTCACCCATGACATGGACGAGGCCATCCACCTCGGCGACCGCATCGCCGTCATGAACGGTGGCGACCTCAAGCAATACGCGCCAGCCGCCGATATTCTCGCCCGACCGGCCGATGCCTTCGTCGACGACCTGATCGGCCCGGCTGACCGGCCCTTCCATTACCTGACGCTCGGAACAGTGCGCACGGCGGTCGAGCCGGGCGAGGCCGACGGCGCACCGCTTGCCGCCGACACCAGCCTCTATGAGGGTCTCGGCGCGCTGCTGTGGTCCGGACGCAGGACGGCGCCGGTGGTCGATGCCAGCGGCGCGGCGCTCGGCCGCGTCAGCCTTGGCGGCATCGCGGACAAGGCGGCCCGCCCGCGATGATCCGTGACCTGCTCCGCCCTGGCATCCTCCTGCGGCTCGTCGTTTTCGCGGCGCTCGTCGCTTTCCTCGCGGCGCCGGATCGTTTCGCCGGCCTGCTGGCGCCGCTGACCAGCAACGGCGCACCTTCGATCTACACGCAGAGCAGCCTCATCGACCTGACGCTGGCCCATCTCTTCACCGTAGCGCTGTCGACATTCGCCGCCGCTGTGCTAGCCGTCGGCCTCGCCATCTTCGTCACAAGGCCGGCCGGCGTCGAGTTCCTCGCCCTGTCGCGTGCCATCGTCAACATTGGCCAGACCTTCCCACCAGTCGCCGTGCTGGCGCTATCGGTGCCGGCCATGGGGTTCGGCGAGGCGCCGACCCGCATGGCGCTGTTCCTCTATGGCCTGTTGCCGATTTTTGAAAACACCCTGGTCGGCCTGTCGACATTGCCGCCCGCCGTGGTGGAAACCGCGTCGGCCATGGGCATGACCGGCCGCCAGCGCCTCCTGAAGGTGGAGCTGCCGCTTGCCATGCCGCTGATCATCGAGGGGATCAGGCTGTCGGCCGTCATCGGCCTCGCCACGGCGACCATCGGTTCAACGGTGGCAGCCAAAGGGCTCGGCGAGGTGATCGTCGCCGGCCTTCTCTCCAACAATCTGGCCTTCATCGTCCAGGGCGGTGTCATCACCGGCATTCTGGCGGTGCTGATTTCCGACATCTTCACAGCCGTGGCACGCCGGGCGACGAAGCGGCGGGGCGCCCCGTCGGCGGCAGCCCGCACCGAACCGGATGGACGTCAGACATCCGGCGCCTGACCGCCAAAGAGAGCCGACTGGCGATCAGCGCCCGCCGCGACCGCGCTCGCGATGGTGGGCAACCGCCGCCAGCACGCGCTGGCGCGACAGGTCGAGCAGGCGCCGCATGGCCGCCTCGGCACGCGCGCCGTCGCGCGCCAGGATGGCCGACAGCACTTCCTCATAGGGAGCGAGATCGATCGGCGTGCCGCTCGCATCCTTCTGCGTCAGGCTGAAGGACGCCTTGAGCGCCGTCTTGACGGCGCCGCCGATGGTGACGAACAGGCCATTGTGGGTCGCCGCGATGATGGCGAGGTGAAACTCGCTCTCGGCACCGGCCGCGAGCGGCGCCTGATCGAGCATCGACACCATGTCGGCATAGCGGCGGCCGATGCGGTCATGATCCTCAGGGGTGCCGGAGTGGGCCGCGAGATAGCAGGCGCGCGGCTCGAAGCACTGGCGCACCTCGTAAAGGTCCTCGATGATCTGCTCGTCGAACTGGGCGCTGAGACGCCAGGAGAGCACGTCGGGATCGAGGAGGTTCCAGTCGGCAAATGGCAATACCCGCGTGCCGACCTTGGGCGCCACCTCGATCAGCCGCTTGGCGGCGAGATTCTTCACCGCCTCGCGCACCGTCGATCGGCTGACGCCGTATTCCTGGCAAAGCTCGGCTTCGATCGGCAGCGAGTCGCCGGGACCGAATTCGCCTGAGACGATGCGCGTGCCGATGATTCGCGCGACCTGGGCACTCATGGTGCCGATGGTGGAATCTCTCTCGAACATATTTCTCTTTCCCAGAGCCTCCGTCGATCGTACCGCGCCGGCCAGATCGAAGAGCGGTTGCCCAGTCATCCACTTCTGAGCATTCGCTTATCGGTCCGAGTTGCACTCGATCCGGTGAATGCTCGGACCATTCGGCAGGCAAACCGCTCGGTGAAAACGGCACGCCCGGTCGAGGCCTCGGCGGAGAAATGGCACCCAGCGAATCCCGCTCTTCCCCCAGAAGTGCCGGCTAGCTGTACCTTTCTCGCCAAAAATGTCCAACGCGAGGATTGACAAGGCCCCCTCTCGCCGTACAATCTTATCATCATACCATAAGAAGAAAACCGGTTTTGTGGAGGAGAGTGCAGTGAGCAGCATCGAACTGGATTCGGTGTCGAAGCGATTTGGCTCCGTCGAGGTCATCTCGGAGCTGTCGCTGACCATCCACTCCGGCGAGTTCGTCGCCTTCCTGGGGCCGTCGGGCTGCGGCAAATCGACGCTTTTGCGCATGATTGCCGGGCTGGAGACGGTCAATGGCGGTGAGATCCGCATCGGTGGCGAGAGGGTGGATCACCTTCCCCCCGGGGCACGCGGTGTCGCCATGGTGTTCCAGCACTACGCACTTTATCCGCACATGACTGTGTTCGATAATCTGGCTTTTGGTCTCAAGAACATCGGCACGCCCAACGACGAGATCACCCGACGCATCGAGGAAGCCGCCCGCATCCTGGAGATCAGCCACCTCCTAAAGCGCAAGCCCGGCCAGCTTTCCGGCGGACAGCGCCAGCGCGTCGCCATCGGCCGCGCCCTGGTCAAGGACCCCAAGGCCTATCTGTTCGACGAACCGCTTTCCAACCTCGACGCCGCCCTGCGCGTCCGCACCCGCGTCGAGTTGGCCCGCCTGCATCAGCAGACGCGCGCCACCACCATTTTCGTCACCCATGACCAGGTCGAGGCGATGACGCTGGCCAGCCGCATCGTGGTGATGAACGCCCGCAAGGTCGAGCAGGTCGGCGCGCCGATGGAAATCTACGGCCGTCCGGCCAGCGAATTCGTCGCCCGCTTTGTCGGCTCGCCGGCCATGAATTTCCTGCCCGTCAAGGTCGACGATCGCGGCGGTCTCGCCTCAGCCGTGCTGGGTGACGGCTCGGTCGTCGAGACCGACGTTCCCCTGGCCGGTCTACCGGCCGCCTCCGAGCTGCGGGTCGGCGTCCGCGCCGAGGCAATCCGCGTTCGGGCGGATGGCGCCATCCCCGGCAAGGTGGAAGTGGTCGAGCGCCTCGGCGACCGCACGCATCTGCAT
>JAGSYV010000192.1 GCA_018262505.1 Pseudomonadota bacterium | reverse complement strand
CATGACGCAGGAGCGGCCGAGTTCCAGGAACTCCAGGCCGGTGTGGCGGGCGAGCAGCGGCTCGATGGCAAACTCGCCGGCCGTGTAGAAGCCGCGATGCCGCTCGGCCACGTTCTGGCGCAGCAGGCGGTAGGTGCCGACGATGCGCGGCCGCGCCTTGCGGAACGGCCGGATCTCCACGTCGTCATGATCGAGCACCAGGAGATGGTCGCAATAACGATCGAAGGCGTCGACGTCGCGGCGGCGAAGGAAGGTGCGCGGATCGGCGGTCGCCTGCATCTCACCGTAGAACACGCGGTAGCGCAGCGCTTGGGCGGCGCGCACCTCGGCGGCCGAGCGGGCAAGCCGCACCTCGAGGGCGCCAATGCGGCCAAGCGGCGCCCCCTCACCGGCCGTCGTTTGCCTCGCCTGTGTTGCCGGGAAAGTGTTAGGGAGTCCGAACATCATGAGCCCTCCGCCCAAAAAGCATAGCCACCATCCCATCCTTGCCGCGAAGATAGTGACGATTCGCCGACGGTCATGTGACATTTTGTTCATCGAGCCGAAGAGAGCGATGGACGGCCGTGGGTACGATCCGGGCGCTCTCCACCGGACCCGCCTATATCGTCAGGGCGGTCGGTTATTCAGCGCCGAACAAGCCGGGGAAGCTCAGCGCTCATCGCCAGGCAAAGATAGCCGGCATCGACCAATCGATTGGCGGAAGCGGAGCCTCGGGAACAATCTCAAGACGCTTTCGCAACTCGAGATGATCGAACGCACGCATGGTTTGGAACCCGTCAACGTCAGGTGTCCCTGCACCTACGATGATATGTGTGACGCCCGGGGGGACACCTTGCGGCGGAACATACTCGTCCTGAATGATGGGAATGTTGCGATGAAGCCAATACGCGCCAGGGAAATTATAACGGCCAACGCCATAGGCGGCCAAGGCCCGCATATCCGGCTCAGCTCGAAGCTGAGAGATCACGGCACGATAATCTGCGACCAGCAGCGCGTCGGGTTGGCTCGACACCAAATAGCTTTTCAAGCAAACGAAGATTGAGCACAGACAAATCCCGATACCAAGCAGTCTTCGAGCGCTCTCCGGCCTAATCCAGTCGGCCAGCGGAATTGCGATGGCGGTGACAGTCAACGCATGTATGGCGAAGACGAAACGCGGTTCTTTATGCCCGATCAAGGAATGCGCAAGCAAAATGACGAAGATGGGTACGAGAAGCCAACGCGTCCTTTGCCAGTCGAGGGCGGCAATCAAGGCCAAGCTGATACCAAAGGGAAACGCGGCGATATAGAAGTAAGGTGGCATCTCGCCGAATTGCGCCGCGACGCCATAAAGGATGTTAACTTCGATGGCTCTCAAATAAGAAATAAAAGGCATCCCCCAGGTCAGCCAGTCGACCACGCCGAACATTGAAAAGGCGGCAGCTCCGGACGCCAAAGCAATGGCAACACTGGTGAAATCTCGCTGCCGTCTGACGAAAACGATCCAAACAATGACCAGAAGAGCCGGAGCATAATGTATGCGCAGTCCGCTGACGATGCCGCCGAGCAAACCAGAGGCGGCAGCCGAACGCCGCCCGGTTTTCAGTGCGAATAGAAGCGCGGCTGCCAGCGCATAACCGGCTAAGACCTCCGGCGTGATTTTCTGTGAGGCAAACAAAAGGGGTGGATAGATAGCAGCACCTGCCGTCGCCAGAAGTCCGGCGCGCGTACCTCCGAGAAGTTGGGCTGACCGTCGAGCAACATCGATCGGTAGAAGTGAAATGAGAATGGCAAAACCGGTGATGACTGGACCGTAGGCTTCCGGTTGACCGAGGCCGACACTATTGAGCCCTCCGAGAATAAGGGCCAGCAAGCCGGGCAGCAGCCAGTTCCGAACACCGGCGACAAATTCCCAAGCCACGTAACCATAGCCAAATGCCAGACGATGGGCGGGTTCCAAGATCTGAAACACGTCGTCAGCGTAGAAGGTGTCATCCGGCAGCCGGGCTCTGAGAACCCTCAAGACTATGGCGACCAGGAAAATCGCGATTACAGCCAGTCTATAGGCGTTGCCTGGGATGTCGCCGCTGCCTGCGGTCATGCCCGCAGGCGACACCTGCCTTCGTAGCTTCAGGTTCCCCCAAAGAGGAATACAGAGCCTGCTCAACGCCCTAGCCTCGGATTCCTGCATCCGCATCGTGGCCACTTTCCTGAGATCGTCTCAACAGCTCAATGCTTCCCGCATCGCCGTCGTTGGTAACTTCGCCCACTGGTCTGTAGCCTTCGAGGAGACGCGCCGTGTCGGGATCCTCGCGAGCCCAAGCGAGCCAATCAAAAGTGCCGCGCCGATCGACCAAGATGAGGTCGGGGTGTTTCTCGGCGATGTCGCGACGTAGCACCTGACGATCATAGGCGATCCAAGCAGCAAGTGCGTCGCGGTTTGTCCCCTTGGCACCATCGAGAGTACGATTGGTTGCCAGCATCGTTATCCAGCGGCAGGAGAAGGTTCCAACCCAGCGTCCGCCAGCGTCCCGCGTCGAAGGATGACCGACTTCGTGCGAGGCGGCGATGTTGAGAATGGTCGGCTGCTGAATTCCCGTTGCCTTGATGGCGCGTGTCAGTGCCGACCAATCCGTCCAGGTCGCGGTCATCCAAATGGAATGGATCGACAGGATGGTGGTCGCCATCAGCAGGGCGACCGCAGGTGAACGGTTTTGCCGTTCTTTCCATAGGCGCGGCAGCGCTTCAGCAGAGAAGAGAAAAAGACCGTAGCTTGTTGCCGGAAAGAGGTGATAGGGCCAGCCCTTTCCCTGGATCAGAAAGGCCGCGAAAAAGCCAAAGCCGGCAGCGCCAATAACCTCGGCCAGGGTCGTCCGGGGACCGTAGAGAAGCGACAGGATGAGCAGAGCCGGGACGAGGATGCCCATCAGGGGGAAAAGCAAGGTCGCCAACGACTGACGTGGCGGCACATACACCTCAAGTACGATTGGCAACACGTCCCTGAAAAAGGCCGGAAATAGCCAATAAACGAGGCCCTGAAAAGTGACGACAAGCAGACCGGCCGTCACGGTGGCTCTGTTGACGACAAGGAACGGCCAGAAGCGTTCGCCTTTTCGCCAAACCCGAGCTGCCATCCACAAGCAGGGCAACAGAGCGGCAAGAGCGAATTGCGGCTTTATCGCTACGGAGAGGCCGACGAGCACGCCGGTCGAAACAGACATTTTTCGGCGGCCATCCGAGAACAGCCCCAATTCTACGCAAAAGGGGAGCGCAATGAGCGCTGCCACATGGTCCTTCTGCCCATAAGCTCCCAAAGGTAATACGAGAAAGACAAGCGCGATCGCAGCTTCCAGCCGCCCGCCCCCCTCAACGCCAGCCAGATCGAGGCGACGCCGGATGAGGTGGGCTACGGCAAGGCCGATTAGCGCGGTGATGATCACGCTCGCTAGTTCCGCGCGCAGTCCGATCAGGCGCTCGACCAAAACCGCCGGCACGTAAAGGAGTACCGAGAGCGGCGGATTGGTCTCGATGATATCCTTGTACAGCTCCTTGCCGTCGAGAAGCGCCTCCGCGTTGACGATCAGCCAGCTGATGTCGTCTTTGGTCGGCATCAGGGCATGGAAAACAACGGCGAGAAGAGCCATCAGGGCGGCGGCCACTGACCATGCATCAAAGCGCCTGCTAGGACCGGCGGAAATGCCGCTCATCCGCGAAGGCCCTCCGGCCGGTAGGCGTTAGGCTGCATTCTCTGGAGCTGCAACGAACTGGCACGACCGCGACGACGCGCAACCTGCCATACGACGTTATCGGCAATGGAGAAATTGATGACCCCGCCGATCAAGGCACCAGAAAGCCCAGCCAGCGGCCAACTGCCAAGCTCGGTTAGTGCAAGTTCGGCGACGCTGACGTTGGCAAGAGCGCCAATCGAACAAACCGCGCAGAAAGCCACCACACCACCATAAATCGCCGTCCCGGAAAGTCGCCAGCGACGATAGGTGACCTCGTTATTCAGGCCGAAGTTAAACAGCATGGCGATGAACGTGGCCATCAACTGACCTTCTTCGAAGCCGACCCCGGCGGCTCGACTCGCCCACAGCACTATCATGTGGACAAGAATACCGAGACTGCCGACCATGCAGAAAAGAACAAAGCGTCCGGGCACAAAGCCGTGTGACAGCTTTTCGATCATCAAAGTCGCGTATTCGGCGATTACCATCGCCGAGATCTTGCTCTCTCCCTCGGTCCGCACACGAAAGACAAAGGGAACCTCTTCGACACGTAGCGGCCGCCGCGCGGACGCGAGAATATCAAGCAGGATCTTGTAGCCTTGGGCCGACAGGTCATAGACGACATCGTCGAGCAGATCACGGCGGAACATGAAGAAGCCGCTCATCGGATCCGTCGTTCTTCCTCCGACCACCAGACGGCTTACCCAGGTGGCAAGGCGGCTCATCGCCTGTCGGCCGGCATTCCAGTCGCCGACGCCCCCTTGCCCATCATAGCGAGTGGCGACCGCGACATCCGCTTCGGTATCGCAAAGCTTGCGATACATCACGCCAAGAATGCGCTCGTCGTGCTGGAAGTCAGCGTCCATGACGCCGATAAACTCCCCACTGGCTGCAAGCGCTCCTTCAATCACAGCCGACGAAAGCCCTCGTCGCCCCACACGTCGCAGGCAACGGACGCGATGGTCCTGAACCGCCATGCGACGAACCTCCTCAAAGGTTCGGTCGGGACTGTCATCGTCGACAACGATGATTTCCCAATCGAGCCCTTCGAGGACACGTGAGACAGCGGCGACAAGTCCCGTGATGTTGGCGCGCTCGTTATACGTTGGCACAACAAGGGACAGCCGACCAGACGTCGAGCATTCTTCGTCCGCCAGCATCGCGCTCTTCTGATCCATGATCGGCCCACCCCGGCGATATCGGAGGCCGGCAAAGAAACGGCGTCCCCTCTCGCGTTCTGGAGGTAGTCGTAGTCGAGAGCGCCTTAATGTTGGGTTAGGGTTGGCAATCTTTCTCGCATCAGTGCCTCTGCAAGCCTCTCCAGCTTCTTGCGTCGCCTTCGCCGGCAACCTATATACCGGCCGAATTCGGGGAGTTCCCCGGTCAGCATTCAACAGGAAAAACGGGGACCGGCCGGGGATCCGGCTTCACGTCGAATGCCTCGCAAGGGGGTTCGGACGGTCTGCCTGAACGGAGTGACGAAATGGGCAAGGTTATCGGCATCGACCTCGGAACAACCAATTCCTGCGTCGCCATCATGGATGGCAAGAACGCCAAGGTAATCGAGAACTCGGAAGGTGCGCGCACGACGCCGTCGATCGTCGCCTTCGCCGACGGTGGCGAACGTCTGGTCGGCCAGCCGGCCAAGCGGCAGGCGGTGACCAATCCCGAGAACACCATCTTCGCGGTGAAGCGTCTGATCGGCCGGCGGTTCGAAGACCCGATGGTCGCCAAGGACAAGGATCTTGTTCCCTACACCATCGTCAAGGGCGACAATGGCGACGCCTGGGTGAATGCCGACGGCAAGAAGTATTCGCCCTCGCAGATCTCGGCGATGACCCTCGCCAAGATGAAGGAAACGGCCGAGGCCTATCTCGGCACCAGCGTGACGCAGGCGGTCATCACCGTTCCCGCCTATTTCAATGACGCCCAGCGTCAGGCTACCAAGGACGCCGGCAAGATCGCCGGTCTGGAAGTGCTGCGCATCATCAACGAGCCGACGGCCGCGGCGTTGGCCTACGGTCTCGACAAGTCCGATCACTCCAAGACCATCGCCGTCTACGACCTCGGCGGCGGCACCTTCGACATCTCGATCCTTGAGATCGGCGACGGCGTGTTCGAGGTGAAGTCGACCAACGGCGACACGTTCCTCGGCGGCGAAGACTTCGACATGCGGCTCGTCAACTACCTTGCCGACGAGTTCAAGAAGGAGCAGGGCATCGACCTGCGCGGCGACAAGCTGGCG
>JAGSYV010000071.1 GCA_018262505.1 Pseudomonadota bacterium | reverse complement strand
CGCCAGCACGGTGGATACCGGCACGCCCCACAGCGTCGCCATGGCGGCGACCTTGAAGCTCAGGGCAATGGCAATCCAGGCGTCGGGAGAAAGGTCCGGCATCGGTTTACAGTGTTCGATCGGCGCCGGGCCGGCAAGTGGTCATCTTCGAGCAAGCACCGTCAAAGACGGCGATGGGCGGCCGACAACACGACGACCGCCATGAACCCATCATTTGGCTGGCTTCACGAAGCTGGCCGCCGTGAACACGGCTTCGGCCTCGGGGCCCTTGAGATAGGTGACGAAGTCAGCAGCAGCCTGACCGGCGTTCTTGGTGAGGCCGATCGGGTAGACGATCGGCTTGTGGCTGGTCTCGGGAAAGGTGGCGACAACGGCAACGCCCGGCTCGGCGGCGGCATCGGTTCCGTAGACGATGCCGAGCTTGGCCTCGCCACGGGCAACCATCTGCAGGGCGACACGCACGTTTTCGGCCGGCGCGAAGCGCGGCGATACCGCCTCGTAGACGCCGAGAGACTTCAGTGCTTCTTCGGCATAGGCGCCGGCCGGCACGCTCTTGGCTTCGCCAACAGCGAGACGCTCCTGGCCGAGGACGGCCGGCAGCGACGCCTTGTCAGCGAAGTCGACAGTCACCTTGTCATCCTTGGCGGCCACCAGCACCAGTGAATTGCCAAGGAGATTGAAGCTGCTACCGTCTTTCATCAGCCCCTTGCCCTCGACATAGGTCATCCACTTGAGGTCGGCGGAGATGAAAATATCGGCCGGGGCGCCGGCTTCGATCTGCTTGGCAAGCGCACCGGAGGCGGCCGGTGTGATCGACACTTCAACGTCCTTGCCGGCCTTGTAGCTGTCGGCAATCTTCTGCAGCGATGGCGCCACCGAGGCGGCGGCGAAAATGCGGATTTGGTCGGCGGCGGAGGCAGCCGAAGTCAGAAGGCCGAGCGCAAGCGCGGCGATAAGGGCGAGCGACTTTTTCATGGAGAGACTTCCCGTCTGGTCGTTATACATTTCAGGCTATAACGATCCCCTGACGGGTGCAAGGGGCGGAAGCGGCAAACCTTAGATCAAGCCGTTGGCTAACAGCTCTTCCTTGACGTAGGCATAAAAGATCGGCGCGGCGATCAGCCCCGGCACGCCGAACGTCGCCTCCATGGCTAGCATTATCGTCAACATCTCCCAGGCGCGCGAGTTGATTTGCGTGCCAATGATGCGGGCGTTGACGAAATACTCCAGCTTATGAATGCCGATCAGGAACAAGAGCGCGGCGATCGCCGCCGGTGCCGACACCCCCAGGCTGACAATGAAGATCACCGTGTTGGAGATGACGTTGCCGACCACCGGCAGGAGACCGACGATGAAGGTGACCGCCACCATGGTCTTCAGAAATGGCAGCTGAACGCCGATCAACGGATCGAGGCCGAAGAGGAACAGGGCGGTCAGCGTCGTGTTGAGCAGCGAGATCCGGAACTGCGCAAAGACGACGCGGCGGAAGGACAGCGTCAGGCGACGAACGCGCTCGATCAGTTCCACCGCCAGAGGCCCATGCGGCTTTTCCGGCGGTTTGCGGAAAAGCACCAGCGAGCCGATGATGATTCCGAACAGGATGTAGACGAGGATGCGCCCGACATCCTGCCCGAAGCGCTGCAGCTCCCAGGCGTTGTCCTGCAGGAACTTGACCGCCTGCCGTCGGAGTTCGTCGGTGTTGACGGGCAGGTAATCCCCGATCCACGGCGGTAGATAGGTGCGGCCGGTCTCAAGCACTTGGGCCATCTTGTGGATGAGGGCGAACAGGCCTTCCGAGCCATTGGTGAACAGCGAGCTGGCCGCGACGATGGCGCCGGTAATGCCGAGCGAGATCGCCGCAACGATGACAATGAGTGCCACCGCCTTGCCCATTTGCTGCGTCCAGCCCGTGCGATTGCGCAGCCAGGGCGCGGCAGTGATCGCCGTCTCGTGGACAAGCAGGCCAGCTAGAAGGCCAGCGAGCAGACCCATCTCAAGGCAGAGCAAGAGAGCGACGCCAACGATCAAATAGGACGCGATCTTTACCCAGTTGCAGGAAGCCAGCTTGTCCATCGCCCGCAGTCATCTCCATCAGTGATGCCCAAATACAGCCCATTCCGGATGAACGCAAAAAGAAACCACGGGGACTTCCGGAGTGAACCGATTCATGGCAATGCGTTGTGATCGAGGAGGAGGAGCCGGATGTCTAGCATCGCGCTTTCGAAACGTTTTTCCCGCGACTTTATTTTCGGCTATGCCACGGCCGCCTATCAGATCGAAGGCGCCCACGACGAGGACGGCCGCAAGCCGAGCATCTGGGATGCTTTCTCGCGCATTCCCGGGCGCGTCAGGGATGGCGATACCGGCGACGTTGCCTGCGATCATTACCATCGCATGCCCGAGGACGTACGGCTGTTGAGATCACTGTCGGCGGACGCCTATCGTTTCTCGATCGCCTGGCCGCGCGTCATTCCCGACGGTCGCGGCCCGATCAATGAAAAGGGCATCGATTTCTACGACCGGCTGATCGACGAGTTGCTGAAGGCCGAGATCAAGCCCTATGCAACCCTCTACCACTGGGATCTGCCGATCGAGCAGCACGGCCGCGGCGGCTGGTGCGCCCGCGACACGGCCTATGCCTTCGCCGATTATACCGACGTGGTGATGGCCCGCCTCGGCGACCGCCTCTCGGGCGTCATGACGCTCAACGAGCCCTGGTGCTCGGGCCACCTGTCCTACCTGATCGGCGAGCACGCGCCCGGTGAGCGCAATCTCGCCGCGGCGCTTGCCGCCATCCATACGTTGAACCTCGCGCACGGTCTTGCCGTACAGGCCATCAAGGCGCGCCGCGCCGATCTGCCGGCCGGCATCGTCTATAACGCCAAGGCGCTTTATCCCTTTACCGACCGTCCGGCGGATATCGCAGCCACCGAGCGCTACCGCGCTTTCCACGACGGCGTTTTCATGGACCCGGTGTTTCTTGGCCACTATCCGGCCGACGTGCTGGACGCCTTCGGCCCCATCATGCCGAAGATCGAGTCCGACGACCTCAAGATCATCTCGACGCCGATCGACTTTCTCGGCCTCAACTTCTACGCACCGGAACGGATCGTCGCCGACCCCGCCCTGCCCTATCCACATGCCCGCTCGGTGCAGGCGGAAAACGTACCGCGCACGGCCATGGGGTGGGAGATCCACGCCCCCGCTCTCGATCGTCTTCTCACCGATCTCGACGCCCGTTACAAGCTGCCGCCGATCTACATCGCCGAGAACGGTTGCGCCCAATATGACGAACTCGTCGACGGCAAGTGCGACGATCCCGGCCGCATCGACTATCTTGAGAAGCATCTCACCGTGCTCGCCGATGCCCGAGACAGGGGCATCCGTGTCGATGGCTATTTTGTCTGGTCGCTGATGGACAATTTCGAATGGTCGCACGGCTATGCCAAGCGCTTCGGCGTGGTCTACGTCGATTACGAGACACAGGCGCGCATCCCGAAATCGTCGGCCATCTGGTATCGCGACTTGATCGCTGGCCGGGCTCAGGCAGCATCGGCTTGGGGCATCGCCAAGAATAAAAACCCCGGGAGCGTTGGCTCCCGGGGAAGTTGATCGGCGCGCCTGGAAGGGAAACGAGCCGAGAAGGACAACCAAGGCAAATATCAGGTGAAACAAAGATCTGGAGAGAAAGGCCTAGAATAGAATTAGGTGCTGGAAGCTTCGACCGTCAATCGACCGGTCATGCCGAGACCATCGCGGAAAAGCGAATACTGGCGACGACCGCGCTGTGTTGATTTGCCGGAGCCATGCCTTGCTAGACGCTTCGCGGCCCGCTCGGCGGCAAACCCGTTGTCGAAGCTCGCCCCTTCGAGCGAGCGGAAGCGCGGATCAACCGCATGAAACTCATAGGAGCGACTTGCGCCAACCAGTACACCGACCGCATCGCCGGCCAACTCAACGATATACCCACTGTCCATTTTCGCCTCCAGGGCCGGCATGTACCGACCGACCGTCAAAACCCGTTCGAGAGCATTTAGTTTCAGCACACGATCAAAAAAATCGCCGACAGTAACGGTGGAGATCGATGTAAGGGATGGTCGGGGCTTTGAGGGTCATGGGTCGCCTCCTATCCTGGAAAGGCACCACCATGCTGGGCATGGCGCTTTAGCGTTTGATCCGGCGGTCGCAAGCTATGAGGTCAAATCCCGCCGCACCCGTCCCCGGATGCCCTTCTATGTGGCACCGAACGAGGCTGTTCTTCGAGGAAACGTCGTCCAAATATTGCAGAAAATGGAGATGAATCGCCCAGCCACTGCCCTGAACGGCAAATGATTCAAATTTGCACCGCGGCGGCAAGGCAGGCTTAGCACATCAGACCGACAATGACGGATCTTAGCGTCCTCGGAGCCGCCCCGATGTCTCTTTCGTCCATGTCGTCGATTTCCTTGTCGGGAATGCAGGCCGCCGCGACACGGCTCGAGGCGTCGGCCTCCAATATCGCCAACGCCTCGTCATCGGGACCGCTGCCGGATGCTTCCGGCGCCACCACAGCCTATGCGCCGGTGACCGTGACGCAGTCCGACGTCAGAGGTGGCGGCGTTTCGGCTCGTATCGTCAATGCCGCCAACCCTTATGTTTCCAGTTACGACGCATCTTCGCCCGACGCCAATCCCGACGGCATGGTGGCCATGCCGAACGTCGACATGGCCAGCGAACTCGTCAACGTCATGACGGCCCGCATCAGCTACGAGGCTTCGACCAAGACGATGAAGGTGGCGAACGACATGATGAAGACGACGCTCGACGCCTTCAGCTGAGCCCCCTTCCGTTCAGGCGCGCTGCCGCTTCACCGCCTCGATGTGGCGGGCCATGGCCTCGGCTTCGGCCGGCGTGAAGACGGCCGCGACGATCTCGTTCTTGAAGCTTTCCCCCTGGCCGAGCGGCGCGTGGGTGAGCGGACGACCGTTCACGCGCGCCGTCTCGTCTGGCGACCTGACCGGGAAAGCCATGCCGACCGCCTCCTGATCGCCGGTGCGGCAGATCCAGCGCGCGGCGGCGCCGGTATTTTCGGGCATGAATGAGGTGTAGTCAGCCGTGCCGTCCGGGTGAATCTGCATGAAGTGCGATCGCCCCTCATCGTCGGTCAGCGGATCGAAGGCGAACACCACTTCCGGCGCGAAGATCTTGTCAGAGGTCAGCGTCCCGGCACTGCTGGGATCCTTCGCAAGTTCGGCGATCCACTCGACATAGCCCGGACCCGGTTGGATGTGCGGCGGGATCTCCTGCCGGACGCGCAGGCTCTCGGCCGTTTCGTGCAGCGTGCCGACCAGCCGGCCCCCCTCGCGGGCGCGCCAGTTGAGATGGCCGAGATAATGCACGGGGAGCGGCGTCGATTTCAGGTTGGTAACGGTGATGCCGATGGTGATGCGCGCCCGTCCCTCATAGAGCTTCAGGATCGGGAAGGCCTCATAATTGGTGGCAAAGGCAACGGTGTGGTTGTAGCGGCCGGTGACGGCGATGTACCTGCCGCTCTCATCCTCGCCGAGCAGAACAGCGGCATCGCGATAGGTGGCGTTCGGCAACTCGCCGTGCTGCTCGCGGCGTTCCATGGGCCCTGGGGCGCCAATGGCCGTAATCCCGGCATGCTGGAAATAGCCGCCGTAGGTCTCGAAGAACTTCTGCGTTGGGCGAGGCATGTCGAACATCGACTTCATGCCGACGTCGCGACCACCGAGGCGGGCCGACCAGACATGCTGGCCCTGAAAGGGCAGGACCACCACCTCGTCCGTACCGTTCGACATCCTGATGGCATCGACACCGGAGGCGAAACGGAAAGCCGTCGCCGTGAGCCCCCCCGCGCGAAAGATAATCCGTTCGGCTTCCGAAAACGCAATGCCACGAAGATCGACGGCCGCCATCGCCCCTTCGCTCAACCTCGACAATACCATCCTGTCCTCCCGCAACGGGCAGCCGCGCTCCTCCCGAGTCGACGGCAGCCGGAGCGGCAGTCTGTCGCGTTTTCTCCGCAGCTCCAAGGGGGTGCGGCACAGCAATAGAGCTTAATGGAAGAGCCTTACTCGGCAGCGGCCGCCGCGGTCGCCGAACCCGGTGCCGTCTGCCAGCCGAGATCGGGCAACTGGATCATCCGCTGACCGCGCAGATCGGAGGCGCAGACGAGGAAGCCACGCTCTTCCATGTAGGCGAGGAGCCGCCGCGCCCGCGATGGCGAGCGTGTGCCGTAAGCACGCGCAATATCGGCATCCGACGGGCATGGCGCTTTCTGAAGCGCCGCCTTGGCGACCAACAGGAAGACACCGCGCATATCCTCGGGCAGCGAGGCGGCGATCAGCGTCGCCTGCTGCCAGGCATCCTCGTCGATCGTCTCGGTTTCCACGCCGGCCCGCGCCAGCGAAAGTCGTTGGCGGAAGGATTGCAGATCAAGGCTATCGCCCGTCACCCGCTTGATGCGGCAACGGACCAGGAAGTCCTGATAGAGCATCGAGACCGCCTGGAAGGCGGCGTCGGGCTCGGCCATCATCTCGACGAGGATTTCCTCGATCGCCTCGTCGCGAGCAATACGGCCGAGGAGATCGGCCTGGGCGGGATTGTCCTCGGGCGCCGGGGCCAATGCGGCGCGCGAGCGCGACAGTTCGGAGAGGATATCGGCGGTGGATACCGGCGCGGCGGCGGCGCGCGGCATTTCCTCGCCGGCCGTCGGGCGGAAGATCAACTCGCGGGCCGCCTCGCCGCCCTGCTCGGGCAACGGTGTCAGCTTGGGGCCGCCGCCGCGCCCGGTGGTTTCCACCGGTCCGATCCTGACCGGCTCGGGCCGGCGGCCGATGGCCGGGCCGAGCGAAACGAACTCGCCGCGTTGAAGATTGCGGAACATCTCGGCCTGCCGGCGCTCCATGCCGAGGAGGTCGGCGGCGCGGGCCATGTCGATGTCGAGGAACGTGCGCCCCATCAGGAAGTTGGACGCCTCGGCGGCAACGTTCTTGGCCAGCTTGGCGAGCCGCTGGGTGGCGATGACGCCGGCAAGGCCACGCTTGCGGCCACGGCACATCAGGTTGGTCATGGCCCCGAGGGAAGCGCGGCGCGCCTCGCCGTCGGCTTCGCCAGACGCGGTCGGCGCGAAAAGCTGTGCTTCGTCGACCACCACCAGCATCGGATACCAGTGGTCGCGCTCGGCGTCGAACAGGCCGTTCAGGAAAGCGGCGGCCGCCCGCACCTGACCGTCAACGTCCAGCCCCTCGAGATTAAGCACGACGGAGACGCGATGTTTGCGGACACGCGCGGCGATCAACGCCAGATCGCGCTCGGAACAGTTGGCGTCGACCACCACGTGTCCGAAGCGATCGGCCAGCGTCACGAAGTCGCCTTCGGGATCTATGACGGCCTGCTGCACCCATTCGGCACTTTGCTCAAGCAGCCGGCGCAGGAGATGGGACTTGCCGGAGCCGGAATTGCCTTGGACCAGCAAACGGGTGGCAAGCAGTTCCTCGAGGTCGAAGGCGGCACGCGTGCCGTTCGTCCTGTTGCCGATGTCCACGCTGAAGGTCATCCCGAGGTCTTTGTCCCACGCCACCGATTATACAGAACGCGCCTTTTGCATGCGCCTTCCTTCTGTCGACCGATTCGGCTGGCTTGGCCAAGGGCGAAGCAAGGTGCTAACGCTGTCTTCTCTCGTGATTCACAGGCTGGAGCCTCGACAATGGTCCGCATCGCGATTTTAACCGTCTCCGATCGCGCCGCACGCGGCGAATATGAAGACCTGTCGGGGCCGGCGATCGCCGCCTGGCTCGGTCGCGCCATCACTTCGCCCTACGAGCTGGTGACGCAGGTGGTCCCCGATGGCGTCGATAATGTTGGCGGCGAGCTGACCCGGCTTTGCGACGAAGAGCGCGTCGATCTCATCCTGACAACCGGCGGCACCGGCCCTAGCCCGCGCGATCTCACGCCGGAGGCGATGAAAGTCGTGCTGGAAAAGGAACTGCCCGGGTTTGGCGAGCTGATGCGGCGCATCAGTCTTGAAAAAGTTCCCACGGCCATCCTGTCGCGCCAGACGGCCGGCACGCGAGGCACGACGCTGATCGTCAATTTGCCCGGCAAACCGGCGTCGATCGCTGTCTGTCTGGACGCGGTATTCCCCGCGGTTCCCTACTGCCTTGACCTGATCGGGGCCGGCCGCATAGAGACCAATCCCGTTGTCTGCCAAGCCTTTCGGCCAGCATGAACCAGCGCCGGCAAGTTGCTTGCGGTAAGGCGTTTCTCGTAGTATGAGAGATAATCGATTTTGGCCAGACCATCGGCCCTGAACGCCTGAGGTTATCCTCCGCGACGTGACGACCTTTCCAAACTCGGTAACCACCAGTCACGTGCTCCGGTGCGGGCGTGCGACTTTCCTAAATTCGACTTTCTACGGAAAGGATCTCATCATGGCTCTAGGTACCGTCAAGTGGTTCAACGCCACCAAGGGCTACGGCTTCATTGCTCCGGACGCCGGTGGCCCGGACGTCTTCGTCCACATCTCGGCTGTTGAGCGCTCGGGCCTCGGCTCGCTCAACGACGGCCAGAAGGTGAACTTCGAAGTCGTTCAGGACCGCCGCTCAGGCAAGTCCTCGGCGGACAACCTTTCGGCTGCCTGATCTTACGATCTCCAGACGCTCAATAAAAAACCCCGCGGAAGTCCTCTTCCGCGGGGTTTTCATTTGCGCTCCATGCACCCGTCACTTGGTACCCGGCACCATTATGCGGCGCAGGGTGGAATCCTTCAGTACGAAGTGATGATAAAGCGCCGCCGCCACGTGGATCAGGATCAGCACCACGAATATCGGCTTGTTGGCGGCGTGGATTTCGCCGAAGGTGCGCATGTCGACATACTGGGCAAGAAGCCCGGTGAGCGGCGTGGCGATCAGCAGAAAATAGAAAAGATAATGCAGCGCCTCGCCGGCCCTCACCTGCAGGACGGGGCCGGGAACCGATGGCGGTACGCCCTGGATGAGACGAAGACCGAGACGGAATAGAGCCAGAACGAGAACGGCGATGCCAACGCCGACATGCAGGTAGTAACCGGTCAAGAGCGGCGTGGCGTCCTGTCCGGAGCGCAGGAAATAATTGTAGCGCCCCATGTCCTCGCCGAAAATCAGCTGGAAAAACACGAGAAGCACGATCAGCCAGTGGAGTGAGAGCTGAAGAGGGGTGTAGCCGTCAGAATGCCTGGCCATGGCGGACTCCCACAATGATTAACGGGACCGAGCTTACACCAAATCCAACAGCCACCAACCGTCAAGATCGCCGGCATCGCTCCAAAATTGTAACTCCGGTCGAGCACAGCCGATCAGCGCCGTTTCATGGCGGCGGCCAGCGCGGCGGCCATAGCATTGTTGCCCGCCGGTGTTGGCGGCGGGCTGTGCCGGTCCGGACGGCCGCCGCCCGTCCCCTTCGGCGCACCGTCGTCTTCCTTGCGCATGGTGAGACCGATACGTTTGCGCTTGGCGTCGACCTCGACGACACGGACCTTCACCACGTCGCCGGCCTTCACCACGTCCCGCGGATCCTTGACGAACCGATCGGCCAACTGGCTGACGTGGACCAGACCGTCCTGGTGGACGCCGATGTCGACGAAGGCGCCGAAAGCGGCAACGTTGGTTACCGTCCCCTCGAGCACCATGCCTGGCTTGAGGTCGGCGATGTCCTCGACCCCATCCGCGAAGGTGGCAGTGCGGAACTCAGGGCGAGGATCGCGACCAGGCTTTTCCAGTTCGGTCAGGATGTCGCGCACCGTCGGCAGGCCGAAGCGATCGTCGACGAACTTCGCCGGATTGAGCGCCTTGAGCGCCGCGCTGTCGCCCATCAGTTGGCGGATATCGCGACCACAGGCAGCGACGATGCGGCGGGCGACGCCGTAGGCTTCCGGATGCACCGAGGAAGCATCGAGCGGTTCGTCGCCGTCACGGATGCGCAGGAAGCCTGCAGCCTGCTCGAAGGTCTTGGCACCGAGGCGCGGCACGTCCATCAAGGCCTTGCGGCTGCGGAAGGCGCCGGAGGCATCCCGGTAGGCGACGATCGCCTCGGCGAGCGACGGGCCGAGGCCGGAGACGCGGGCGAGAAGCGGCGCCGAGGCCATGTTGAGATCGACGCCGACGGCATTCACCGCGTCCTCGACGACGGCGTCGAGCGCCTTGGCCAGATGTCCCTGATCAACATCATGCTGGTACTGTCCGACGCCAATCGATTTCGGCTCGATCTTGACCAGTTCGGCCAGCGGGTCCTGAAGACGGCGAGCGATGGAAACGGCGCCGCGTAGCGAGACGTCGAGACCGGGAAACTCGCGGGCCGCCAACTCGGAAGCCGAGTAGACCGAAGCACCGGCCTCGCTCACCACCACCTTGGTGGGTTTGGGCGCCGGCAGATCGGCGATCAGGGCGGCAGCGAGGCGATCGGTCTCGCGGCTCGCCGTGCCGTTGCCGATGGCGATCAGCTCGACCCTGTGCTTGCGGACCAGCGTCGACAAGGTGGCAAGCGCCCCCGCCACGTCATTCCTCGGCTGGAATGGGTAGATAGTGGCGGTGTCGAGGAGCTTGCCCGTGGCATCGACCACAGCGACCTTGACGCCGGTGCGGATGCCGGGATCGAGGCCCATGGTGGTACGGGCACCGGCCGGAGCTGCCAGCAGCAGGTCCTTGAGATTGTCGGCGAAGACGCGGATCGCCTCCGTCTCCGCCTTCTCCCTCAGCGTCCCCATCAAATCGAGGGAGAGGGAAAGCTGCAACTTCACCCGCCAGGTCCAGCGACAGACGTCGAACAGGAAGCCCTCGGCCGGCAGCTTTGCCGGCACATTGATCGAGAAAGCCTCCGCGACCATCCGTTCAACCGGTTTCACCGGGGCTGGATCGTCGGCGTCAATCTCCAGTTCGAGGGCCAGTATCTCCTCGTTGCGACCGCGCAGCATGGCGAGCGCCCGATGGCTCGGCACCGTCGCCCAGCGCTCGCGATGATCGAAATAGTCGGCGAATTTCTCGCCGGCGCTCTCCTTGCCGGCAATCACCGAGGAGCGCAGCACAGCGCGGTCCCGAAGATAGGCGCGCAGGCGACCAACCAACTCCGGCGTCTCGGCGAAGCGCTCGGCAAGAATATCGCGGGCACCGTCAAGGGCCGCCTTGATGTCGGGCACCGCCTCGGTGACATAGGCGACGGCGGCCGCCGCCGGTTCCAACGTCCGGTTGGCGAAGAGCGCGTCGGCGAGCGGCTCAAGCCCCTTCTCCTTGGCGATCTCCCCTTTGGTTCGACGCTTCGGCTTGAAGGGCGCATAGAGGTCTTCGATTTCCGCCTTGGTGACAGCAGCGTCAATCTTCTGGGAAAGATCCGGCGTCAGCTTGCCCTGCCCGTCGATGGCGGCCAGAACGGCGGCACGGCGGGTCTCCAGCTCACGCAGGTAGGCGAGCCGTTCATCGAGCTTGCGGAGCTGCGTGTCGTCCAGCCCGCCGGTCACTTCCTTGCGGTAGCGAGCCACGAAGGGCACCGTGGCGCCCTCGTCGAGAAGGCCAACGGCCGCCGCCGCCTGCGCCGGCCGGCAGCCGATCTCGCTGGCGATGGCCTCGACGATACGGGTTTCGACGGCTGCGGAAAGGGTCATGTCACGGCTCCCTAACAAGAAGGCCGCGACATTAGGCATCCCGTCCGGACGGCGCAACGGCGCCGGCCCGTCTTGTCAACAAGCCGTCACGTGTCACCGGAGAGCAAACTCAGCCGGAAACCACCTTGAGCGACGGTTTCTTGGCAGATTCCTTCTTGGCGGAGGGCTTCTTGGCCGCCGACGCCTTGGCTTCTGCCGGCTCCTTCTTGGCAGCGGTGGCGCGCGGCTTGCGAGCCGCCTTGGGCTTTGCCGCTGCCTCAGCCTCAGCGCGGATAATCGCCTCGGCCTCCTGCCAGTGTTGATCGGCCCGGCCGTCTGGCTGTCCCTCAGCCAGCCAGAGTTCACGTGCCTTGGCCCTGATCTTGGCTTCGATATCGGACATGTCGAAATCCTCTCTCTTGTTCGGAACCCGGCCAGCAGACGCCGGATAGCGGCATCCCTTCAGGGCGTTCGGGACAATAAACTGGACCCTTCGACCCGACGGCTTCTCTCACGAAACCGTAACGAGAATAATGTAGCGCAGCACTCGCCGTCTGAGAAGGCAACGACTGGCTGAAAACCGCGCATCGGCAAAGACTTTTGCCTGGAGCGTCTCTCAAGAGAACGCTTTTCGCCGCGTCGCGGTGGAAAAGGGACGGCAAGGCCGACCTTTCCTGTCACCGCTTGAATCGTCCGCCCCGTCAAGCGATGGACGCAGCGATGGCCTGTCGGAGCGCGCCCGCTTTTACGACCAGCGCACCGACATCGGCTGTAAGAAGACGTCCAGCCTCGACGACGCGCCGGCCCGCGACGAAGACATCGGTCACGTCCCCCCGTCCCGCCGAATAAACCAGATGCGTGACAGGATCGAACATCGGCGCGGCATGCAGTTTGTTGATGTCGACCAGGATGAAGTCGGCCTCCTTGCCGACCTCGATCGATCCCAGCCGGTCACCGGCGCCGAGCGCTCGCGCGCCGTTCCGCGTCGCCATGGCCAGGGCCTCGGAGGTGGTGACGGCGGCGGCATTGCCCGTCGTCGCCTTGTGCAGTGTTGCGGCGAGGCGCATGGAAAGCCACATGTCCAAGTCGTTGCCGGAGATGGCGCCATCGGTGCCGAGCGTGACGTTGATCCCAGCGGCCAGCAGAGCCGGCACCGGCGCAAAGCCCGAGGCGAGCTTCAGGTTGGACATCGGATTGTGCACGACGTGCGTGCCGGAAGCGGCGAGCAGACCGATCTCCGCCTCGTCGAGATGAACGCAGTGAGCGAGCACGACGTCGGGGCCGAGCAGATCGAGATCGGCCAAATGGACAATGACGCGCCGGCCATAGCGCTCGATCATCGTCGTCTGCTCGGCCATCGTCTCGGCGGCATGCGTGCACCAGAAGCCGCCACGCGAACGGGACAGGCGAGCGGCATTTTGGAGATGCTCCGGCGACACCGTGTAGGTACCGTGGGGCAGACAGCCCGGGAAGACGAAAGGATCGTCCTCAACGGCATCAAAGAAGGCCGTGGCGTCGGCGAGACGCCTGTCGGCGAGGTGGCCGTCCATGCCGGGGGGATCGAAGAAAATGCCACCTGTGGCGATGCGAACCCCAAGCGCCTTGGCTGCCCGCACCGTCTCCTCGGGAAACCAGAACATGTCCATGACGGTGGTGACGCCTGAGAGCAGCAGCTCGGCCAGGCCGAGTTCGGCACCGAGCCGGCACGTCGCCGGGTTGAGGATCGCTCGCTCGGCCTTCCACACCGTTTGCAGCCAGGGTTCCAGCGGCAGGTTTTCGATGAGGCCGCGGAACAGGCTGTCACCCGCGTGACAGTGCATGTTGATCAGGCCGGGCATCAGGATGCGGCCCTTGGCCTCCACCAATTCCGCGTCGCCCACCGGAAGAGTCGACGCCGGTCCGACGGCGATGATACGACCGTCGCGGATGGCAACTGCGCCATCCGTGATCACGGTCATGGCGTCATCACAGGTGACGACATAGGCGGCGCGAACCACAAGATCAGAACGGGGCATGCTCTCTCTCCGAGTTGTCCATTCATTACCGATGGTCCGCTCCTCGTAAAGAGATGGTTGTTGGCGCGCGGCCGAGGCTTCAGACTTGCTCGGCAACTGACGAGGCCAATATGACCCATCCTTTTCTTACACCTGGCGGGAACCTCCTGGAGTTCGCCACCTCGGAGCGCTGCTTCATCACCGAGCTTCTCAACCATCCGTCGCGGCCGGACGTCTCATTGGCGCGGGCACGCGTCGCGCCGGGCGTGGCAACTCAGTTGCACGCTCTCGATGTCGAGGAAACCTATGTGATCGAAGCGGGCAGCGGTGTGATGGAAGTTGGCGGCGATCGCTTCCGTGTCATCCCAGGCGATAGTGTCCGCATTCCCGAAAGGACATCGCAGCGCATCGAAAACGACGGCACTGCGGATCTCATCTTTCTCTGCCTTTGCCAGCCACGTTTCCGCGCCGAGGGTTACGTCGATCTCGAGAATGCCGCCGGCGGATTGTCCAATTAGGGCTGCGCCCGCCTTCGGTCCGAGATCGAGGGCTTTCTCGTGAAGGTGCGCGCGGCCTGAGCTGCCGCCAGGACATTGCGATCGCGGCGCATTCAGGACGGCTGCCGAACGAGGTTGTGCCCAGTTTCACGCCTTGGCTCGTTCTTTGGACCGCCCCTTGCGCGACGGAGTGACCGCCTGGCGGCGGTCACGGCGCTTTCACAGTTGCCGGCGTTGCCCGCGGGCGAACGCTTTGCGCCGCCGCCGCCCTTGCTTTTTCGGCAAAACGGTCCCATCCGTCAGGCGATATATCTTTCCTTGAGATGGATCGAACCATGCCCGCTTATCGTTCCCGCACCTCCACCCACGGCCGCAACATGGCCGGTGCCCGCGGCCTGTGGCGCGCCACCGGCGTCAAGGAAAGCGATTTCGGCAAGCCGATCATCGCCGTGGTCAACTCCTTCACCCAGTTCGTGCCCGGTCACGTGCACCTCAAAGACGTCGGCCAACTGGTTGCCCGCGAAATCGAGAAAGCGGGTGGTCTGGCCAAGGAGTTCAATACCATCGCCGTCGACGACGGCATCGCCATGGGACACGACGGCATGCTCTATTCGCTGCCGTCGCGCGACCTCATCGCCGACAGCGTCGAATACATGGTCAACGCCCATTGCGCCGACGCCATGGTCTGCATCTCCAACTGCGACAAGATCACGCCCGGCATGCTGCTGGCGGCGCTGCGGCTCAACATCCCCGCCGTCTTCGTGTCCGGCGGCCCGATGGAGGCCGGCAAGGTGTTGCTGTCGACGGGCGTTACCAAGTCGGTCGATCTGATCGACGCCATGGTGGCCGCCGCCGACGACAAAGTGTCGGACGCCGACGTGCGCTCCTACGAGCGGTCGGCCTGCCCGACTTGCGGTTCCTGCTCGGGCATGTTCACTGCCAACTCGATGAACTGCCTCACCGAAGCGCTCGGCCTCAGCCTGCCGGGCAACGGCTCGATGCTGGCGACGCATGCCGACCGCAAGGCGCTGTTCCTCAAAGCCGGCCAGTTGATCGTCGACCTCTGCAAGCGCTACTACGAAGGCAATGACGAGAGCGTGCTGCCGCGTTCGATCGCCTCCTTCGGCGCTTTCGAGAACGCCATGACGCTCGACATCTCCATGGGCGGCTCGACCAACACCGTGCTGCACCTGCTGGCCGCAGCCCAGGAAGCCGGCGTCGATTTCACCATGGCCGACATCGACCGCCTCAGCCGGCGCGTGCCCTGCCTGTCCAAGGTGGCGCCGGCCGTCGCCGACATCCACATGGAAGACGTGCATCGGGCCGGTGGCATCTTCGGCCTGCTGGGCGAACTCGACCGAGCCGGCCTGCTCAACACCGATCTGCCCACCGTGCATGCACCGACGCTGAAGGCGGCGATCAGCGAGTGGGACATCGTGCAGTCCAACTCGATTGCCGTCCGCACCTTCTTCGCGGCGGCTCCCGGCGGCGTTCCGTCGATCGAGGCGTTCAGCCAGGACCGGCGATGGGATGAGCTTGACGTCGACCGCAAGAAGGGCGTGATCCG
>JAGSYV010000191.1 GCA_018262505.1 Pseudomonadota bacterium | reverse complement strand
GAGAAGGGCGGTGATAACGACCCGGCGCACGCCGAAGCGGTTCATCAGCGCCGCCGAGAATGGCCCCATCAGGCCGAACAGCACCAGGCGGACGGCAAAGGCCGTCGAGATGTCCGAATTGCGCCAGCCGAACTCGGCCTCAAGCGGCCGTAGCATCACGCCGGGCGCTCCGAGCGCGCCGGCCGTTGCCAGCATGGTGAGGAAGGTAACGGCCGCCACCGCCCAACCATAGTGGATATTGCGACGAGCAAAGAAGGCGGGGAGGACGGAAGTCGTCATCGGCGGGCTTTCGCTGAGTATATGAGACAAGAAAACTGAAGCCCTAGAGGGCGCCGGACAGAGCCGTAATGGCCGTGATCTGGTCTGGATTAAGCGTCGCTTCAATTTCGGTCTGGGCTGCCTGCCAGAGTGGGACGGCGGCGGCGAACCGCTGTCGCCCTGTTTCAGTCAGTCTCAGCATGCAGCGTCGGCCGTCACCACAACTGGTTTCTTCGACGAGGTCGTGCCGTTCGAGAACTTGCACGTTGCGGCCGATCGTCGAACGGTCGAGATCGCAGAGAGCGGCGAGCTCGGAGATGGACAGTTTTCCGGCGCGATCTACCTTTTTCAGCAGCTTATATTGGGCAAGCGTCAGCCCGACCCCGGCCAGATGGCGGTCGTAAATGGCGGTCGTCTTGCGCGCCGCCGTCCTCAGAAGATCGCAATAACAGGGTGAGTCCATGACGCGGGTATATACCCCTATTCCATTGCCGGCAAGGCCTCCGTTGGGTCCTGGCGGATTGGCGACGGCAAAATAGAATGAAAATGCGCGAGCCAACGAAGTGGCGAAATCGAATTTCTTAGAAGGGCGCGGCCGTGGAGCTAGTGTGCGGGACAGGGCTCTTTGCCGCGCCGTGGCGGCAGCGTCCGCATCCGAGGGAAAGCCATCATGAAGATTGAGACCCAATCCATCCATGCCGGCCTGCCGGCTGCCCGCTCGGGCGAACCCGTGCTGAGCCCGCTGGTGCCGGCCTCGAGCTTCTACGCCCATCCCGACGACATCGGCTTTTCCGCCAATGACCTCAATGACAAGGCGCCGCATTTCTACACGCGCTGGAGCAATCCGACCGCCCAGGCGCTGGAGGCGCGGCTGGCCGCGCTTGACGGCGGCGAGGCGGCGCTGACGTTTGCCAGCGGCATGTCGGCAGTAACCGGCTTGTTCCTCAACCGGCTGAAGGCGGGTGATCATCTCGTTTTGTCCAACGTCTGCTACGCCGGGGTCGCCGAATTCGCTCACGACGGTCTGTCGCGGCTCGGCATCAGTGCGACGGCGGTCGATACATCCGATCTCGCCAAGGTGGCGGTGGCGATCCGACCTGAAACCAAGCTCGTCCACATCGAGACGCCTGCCAACCCGATTCTCCGCCTGTCCGATATTTCTGCCATTGCCGGCATCGCCCATGCCGCCGGCGTCGAACTCTCCGTCGACTCGACCATGGCGACGCCGGTGGCGACAAAGCCGCTGGAACTTGGCGCCGACTTCGTGATCCATTCGCTGACCAAATACGCCTGCGGTCATGGCGATGCCCTGGGCGGAGCGGTGATCGGCAAAACGGCCGCCATCGCCGACCTCAGGAAGACGTCGCTGATCCACCTTGGCGCGGCGCTCAACCCCTTCGCCGCCTGGCTGACCCTGCGCGGCCTAGAAACGCTGCCGATCCGCATGAGGGCACACGAAGAAAACGCCCGTGCCGTTTCCGCCTTCCTTGAGAATCATCCGCGCGTCAAGCGTGTCTACTGGCCCGGCGCCAAGAGCCATCCGCAGTACGAGCTCGCCGTCCGGCAGATGCGGAACTTCTCCGGCATGGTGTCATTCGTGGCGGACGATGGACTGGCGCTGGCGCGGCAGTTCGCCGACCGGTTGAAGACGGTTGCCTATGCCGTGTCGCTTGGCAAGACACGCAGCCTGCTGTTCTATATCCCGACCGCTGACCTGATTGCCTCATCCTTCCACCTCGAAGGCGAGGACGCCGCCGCCTATCGCGACTGGACGGGTGAGGGCACTTTCCGAATGTCAGTGGGCCTTGAGAACGCCGACGATATCATCGCCGATCTCGATGCTGCGCTCGGCTGAGCCGCGCCCCTCGACGGCCACTCCCTGAGGTTGATGATTCAACGCCGGTTATAGGCGAAAGGGCTTATTGACGGATAATGTAACCGGTTACATCATAGGTTTTGGGCGCGAGGGCCCAGGGATCGTTGCGTTCGAAGGCGAGTGCCACCGACCGGGATCCCGGAGGAGACGACACTAAGCGACAGCCCAGAGAGCCGGGGGACCGGTTCGCGGCGCGTCAGGGAGGCAACAATGAAATCTGTTCTATTGGCGGCCGGCATCGCCGTGGCCGCGGTCAGCGCGGCGTCGGCGGCCGAGACGTTCACCATCGGCCTGTCAAATGGCTGGGTCGGTAGCGAGTGGCGTACCCAGATGATCGAGGAAGCGCAGGCGGCTGCCAAGGCGTGGGCCGACAAGGGGGTCACCGTCAACGTCGTCGTGCAGTCGGCCAACGTCGACGTGCAAGGCCAGATCGGCAACGTCCGCAACTTCATCAATCAGGGCGTCAACGCCATCATCATCAACCCGAACAGCCCGACGGCCTTCGACCCGATCTTTGCCCAGGCCAAGGCCAAGGGCATCCTGGTCGTCGCTACCGATGCCGAAGTGTCGTCCAAGGACGCCATCTATGTCGGCATCGACCAGAAGGGCTGGGCGATGAAGTCGGCCGAGTGGCTGGCCAACACGCTAGGCGGCAAGGGCAACGTCGTCACCATCAACGGCGTCGCCGGCCATCCGGCCAACCAGATGCGCGTCGACGGCTATACGGAAGTCTTCAAGAAGTTCCCCGGCATCAAGATCCTCAATGAGGCCAATGCCAACTGGGACCAGGCGCAGGGCCAGCAGACGGCGCAGACGCTGCTCGCCACCTATCCCGATATCAATGGCATCTGGGTGCAGGACGGCATGGCCGCCGGTACGTGGCGCGCCATCATGGCCGCCGGCAAGCAGAAGTCGATTGTCGCCACTGGCGAGATCCGCAAGGACTTCATGGATCTGTGGTCGAAGGAAGACCTGAAGTCGGGCGCGTCCGTCAACCCGCCGGGCGTCATGGCTTCGGCGCTCAACGTCGCCGTGCTGAAGCTGCAAGGCAAGGAGTTCAAGGACGGCATCTTCGGCGGCGTCTATGGCAATGCCATCTACATTCCGATCCCGTTCGTCTCCAACGACAACCTTGCCGACAAGCTGAAGGAAGCCGAAGGCAAGCCTGGCTACTGGTCGGTGACCGACGTCGTGTCGATCGACGACGCGGCCAAGTTCTTCAAGTAAACTCCTGAACGGGCCGGCCCTATTTTCCTCCCGGGACCGGCCCGTCCTTTTCCATCGTCCGGCGCGCGCCATTCAAACGTGCGACGGATACGTGTTGCCGATCCGAACCCGGATACGCCCGATGCAGCCAGTCCTTCGCGCCAGCGATATTTCCAAGAGCTTCGGCGCCGTGCGTGCGCTCGACAAGGCTCGCCTGACCGTGGAGCGCGGCGAAATTCATGCGCTGCTCGGCGCCAATGGCTGCGGCAAGTCGACGCTCTGCAAGATCATCGCCGGCACTGTCGGCCGCGATTCAGGCGAAGTAGCGATCGACGGCGAGGTGGCGGCGCTCGGCTCACCGCGTCTCGCCGAAGAGCAGGGCGTGGCGCTGTTCTATCAGGAATTGTCGCTGGTACCGCAGCTCTCGGTCGGTGAAAACATCTTCCTCGGTCGCGAGCCGCGCACTGCGCTCGGCTTCACCGACCGGGCCGCCATCCTGCACGAGACGGAGGCGCTGATCGCCCGCGTTGCCACCGTGGCCGGCAAGGGATTCACGCCAGAAGCGCGCGTCGCCGACCTTTCGCCCGATCAGCGCCAGCTCGCCGAAATCCTGAAAGTGCTCGCTCGCAAGCCTAAGGTCATCATCTTCGACGAAGCGACGGCGACGCTCGACCGCCGGCAGGTGGAGGTGTTCTTCGACATCCTGCGCGAACTCAGGTCGGAAGGCATCTCCTCGATCTTCATTTCGCATCGCATGGACGAGGTGTTCGCCATTGCCGACCGCATCACCGTGATGCGCAACGGCCAGACGGTTGCCGAGTTCGCCGCCAGTGAGACCGACCGCTACGCCGTCGTCTATGCCATGGTCGGCGAGACGGGCGCCATCGCCGCCTCGGTTCGCGACCACAAGCCACTCGAAGACAACATCCGTCTCGTGGTCGACAGAGTCAGGGCGGCGCGCCTCGGGCCGGTATCCTTCACGGCACGACGCGGCGAGATCCTTGGTCTCGGCGGCTTGCAAGGGCAGGGGCAGAAGGCGCTGCTCTCAGGTCTGTTCGGTGCCGAGCCGTTCCTGGCCGGCCGCGTGAGCCTCGACGGCGTCGACGTGACAGCCCGGCGACCGGCCGATGCCATGGCCCATCGCATTGCCTACGTCTCCGGCGATCGGGCCCGAGACAGCGCGCTGCCCGGTCGCTCGATTTTCGAGAATACCGCCATTGCCAGTCTGGTGCGCGAGCGACGGCACGTCATTCCCGGTGCCCTGTTCCGGGAGCGTTTCGCCGAAGTACTGACCGGGCTCAACACGCGCTATGCCGGCCTCGACGCGCCGATCGGCTCGCTGTCGGGCGGCAACCAGCAGAAGGTGTTCATCTCGCGTTGGCTGTCCCCAGCACCGGGCCTCCTGTTGCTCGACGATCCCACCAAGGGCATCGACCTCGGCGCCAAGGGCGATTTCTATCTTCTGGCGCGCAAGCTCGCCGACGAAGGGGCGACCGTGATCATCTATTCTTCTGAAGACAGTGAGCTGCTCTCCCTGTGTGATCGTTTACTGGTGTTGAACGGCGGCGCCGTTACCGCCGACCTCTCAGGCGATCGACTGACGCCTTTCGAGCTGACGCAAGCTTCCTACGGAGACGCGGCATGATCGGCCTCAGTCAACTCGGCCGGCGCACCTGGGTTGTGACGGCGGTGGCGCTCATCGTGCTTCTGGTCGCCAATGCCATACTCCAGCACAATTTCCTGGAACCATCGGTCGTCCAGTCCAACCTCACCACCTTCCTGCCGCTTGTCCTCGTGGCGATTGGCCAGACCTATGTCATCCTGGGTGGCGACATCGACCTGTCGGTCGGGGCCATTGTGGCGCTCACCAACGTCGTCACGGTCACGGTGATCGCTGCCCTCGGGGGGGACGGCACGGCCGTTACGCTCGGCCTTCTGGCCGGCGTCGGGGTGGGTGTCGGCTGCGGCCTCATCAACGGTCTGATCATCGCCGGTCTGCGCTTCCAGCCGATCGTGACCACCTTCGCGACGTCGATCGTCTTCTCAGGTCTGGCACTCTGGGTGCTGCCACAGGCGGGCTTGCCGGTGCCTGAGCCCTATTGGCGCACCTACGCCGGCTCCGTTCTCGGTATTCCCACCGTCTACGTCATCTACCTCGTTGCCTTCCTGTTGGCAGCCTTCCTCGCCGCCCGACCGTTCATGACGCGCCTCAAGGCGGTCGGCGGCCAGCGTACCGCTGCTTTCCAGACAGGCGTCGATATTGGGAAGCTCAGGGTTTCCGCCTTCGTTTTGTCGGGCTTGTTCGGCGCCTTTTCCAGCCTCTGCCTGACCGGCGAGACGGCAAGCGGCGATCCGCTGATGGGCCAGACTCTCGCCATGTCGGCCATCTCTGCAGTGGTGCTTGGGGGCACGGCGCTGGCCGGCGGCGTCGGCGGCGCGCTCGGCTCGGTGCTCGGTGCCTGGGTGGTCGGCATGATCGGCTCGGTCATCTTCTTTGCCGGCTTGCCATTCGAGTACCAGACGCTGGTCCACATGAACCGCTTCGTAGACCTTGCGAAGAACCCGCTGCTGATCTCCTTTGTTGCCATTCTCGTGCTGTTGGTGATTGGCGAACTGGTGTCGCCTGGCTTTGCGCGCGGCGACCAGATCGTCCGCCTTCTGACGGTGTCGGCCATCCTCGGCATCGCCGCCGCCGGGCAGAACCTCGTCATTCTCGGCGGTCGTGAGGGCATCGACCTCTCCATTGGTGCCGTCATCTCGCTGGGGGCCGTGATCGCCGGCAACGTGATGAACGGCTCCGATGCGGCGATACCCTTGGCATTCGCTGCTGCCTGCGGCGCCGGCTTCCTGATCGGCCTCGTCAACGGCCTTGGTGTCACCTATCTGCGCATTCCGCCGCTGGTCATGACGCTCGGCATGATGGGTGTTATCCAGGGTGGCCTCGTGGTGCTGTCACGTGGCGTACCCTCGGGCAATGCCGCGCCCGCGCTGATGGCCTTCGTCAGCCGTTCGGCCTTTCTAGGTATCCCCGGCATCCTGTTCGTCTGGGCGGCGATCATCGTGTTGATGGCGCTGGTACTGAAGCGGACGCGCTTTGGCTGGTCGATCTATGCTGTCGGTTCCAATGAGAATGCGGCCGTGCTGACTGGCCTGCCGGCTCGCCGCATCCGCGTGCTGCTCTATGGTCTCGCCGGGCTGTTCGGCGGCTTCACCGGCGTTTGTGTCATCGGCTACACCGGCAACTCGTTCATCAGCGTCGGCGACCAGTATGTGCTGCCGTCGGTGATCGCCGTGGTGATCGGCGGCACCTCGCTGTCGGGTGGCGCCGGCTCCTACACCGGTACAGCGCTTGGCGCCATCGCACTGATCCTGCTGCAAAGCGTGCTTACCACGCTCAACCTGGAATTCTGGGGGCGGCAGGTGATATTCGGCGTGACGCTGCTGCTCTTGATGCTGCTCTACGGCCGGCAAGCACGGCTGAGGGTTTGATCGCCATGGCAGGTTCAGCCAACATTCGCGACGTCGCTGCCCTGGCTGGCGTGTCGGTCGCCACCGTGTCGCGCACCCTCAAGAACCCCGACCTCGTGCGGCCGGAGACCCGCGAATCCGTGCTGCGCTGCGTCGCCGCGCTCGGTTTCGTGCCGAACGCCCAGGCGCGCCACTTCCGGCGCCAGGCCACCGACACGGTGATCCTGCTGGTGCGCGACATCTCCAACCCCTTTTACCTCGACGTGTTCAAGGGCGTCGAGGATGTCGCCTCGTCGGCCGGCTACAAGGTGCTGATGGGCGATGCCCGTTCCGATCCGGCGCGTGTCCATCACTACATCGACATGGTGCGGGAGCGGCATGCCGACGGGCTCATCCTGATGACCGGCTCCATGCCGGTGGAACTCGAGGATTCTGGCCTGCCGCCGATGGTGGTGGCGCTCGAATATCTGCCGACGCGCAAGCTGCCGACTGTGCTGATCGACAACGAAGGCGCCGCCGCGACGGCGACGCGCCACCTGCTCGGGCTCGGCCATACGGCCATCGCCCATCTGAGCGGTCCTGTGCCGGAGGTGATGAGCGTTGCCCGTGTCGCCGGCTGGCGCAAGGCGCTCACTGAAGCCGGCTGCCCACCTGATGAACGTTTGCAAGTGCGCGGCGACTATAGCCTCACCTCCGGCGAGGCGGCGGTCGACGAACTCTATCGGCGGGGCGTGGCCTTTTCGGCCATCTTCGCGTCCAACGACGAAATGGCCGTTGGCGCCATCAACCGGCTCAGGGCGCGTGGCGCCTCGATACCGGGGGACGTTTCGGTGGTCGGTTTCGACGACACAATCTTCGCTGTTGCCTGCAACCCACCGCTTACGACGGTTCGCCAGCCGCAGCGGAAGATCGGCGTCGAGGTCATGCGGATGATGATCGAGCGGCTGGAGGGCCGCCTTGCACCCGACGCCACCGTCGTCGTGCCAACCGAATTGGTGGTTCGCTCGTCGACCGCACCCGCCAGACCAGACGGCCGCTTTGCCGTCGGACAACGACAAGAAACCCGGGAGGACCAGAGATGACGACCGACTTTCCGCGCCAGATCCTTCGTATCGGCTTCGTGGGGAGCGGCTTCATTGCCCATTTCCATCTGAAATCGCTGATCGGCGTTCG
>JAGSYV010000255.1 GCA_018262505.1 Pseudomonadota bacterium | reverse complement strand
CGAGTTCCACAAGATCAAGCGCCTCCCGCCGTATGTCTTCGAGCAGGTCAACCGGCTCAAGGCTGCCGCGCGAGCTTCGGGCGCAGATATTGTCGACCTCGGCATGGGCAATCCCGATCTGCCCACGGCGCGTCACGTTGTCGACAAGCTGATTGAAACCGTGCAGCGGCCCGATACGCATGGCTATTCCGCCTCGCGCGGCATCGGCGGCCTTCGGAAGGCGCAGGCGGCCTATTACGCCCGCCGCTTCGGCGTGAAGCTCAACCCCGATACACAGGTCGTGGCGACGCTTGGCTCCAAGGAGGGCTTTGCCAACATGGCGCAGGCCATCACCGCGCCCGGTGATGTCATCCTCTGCCCCAATCCCTCCTATCCGATCCACGCCTTCGGCTTTCTGATGGTGGGCGGTGTCATCCGCTCGGTGCCGGTAACGCCGGGGCCGGAGTTCTTCCATTCGCTCGAAAGGGCGGTGGCGCATTCCATTCCAAAGCCGCTCGCTCTCGTCCTCTGCTATCCGTCGAATCCGACGGCGGAAGTGGTCGAGCTGGACTTCTACAAGGACGTGGTGGCTTTCGCTCGTAAGCACGAGGTGTTCGTGCTCTCCGACCTCGCCTATTCGGAGATTTATTTCGATGGGGTTCCGCCGCCATCGGTGCTGCAGGCGCCGGGCGCCATGGATGTCTGCGTCGAGTTCACCTCGATGTCCAAGACCTTCTCCATGGCCGGCTGGCGCATGGGCTTTGCCGTGGGCAACGAGCGGCTGATCGCTGCGCTGGCACGCGTCAAATCCTACCTCGACTACGGCGCTTTCACGCCTATCCAGGTGGCGGCGACGGCGGCCCTCAACGATCCCGATGCCGACGCTCACATCGATGAAGTGCGCCAGACCTACAAGCGTCGTCGCGATGTCATGGTAGAGAGCTTTGGTCGGGCTGGTTGGGAGATCCCGGTGCCGCGCGCTTCGATGTTCGCCTGGGCGCCTTTGCCGGAACGGTTCAAGTCGCTCGGCAGCCTGGAGTTCTCCAAGCTCCTGATCGAAAAGGCGGAAGTCGCGGTCGCTCCCGGCGTTGGATTTGGCGAGCAGGGCGACGACTATGTGCGCATCGCTCTCGTGGAGAACGAGCAGCGCATCCGGCAGGCGGCGCGTGGGCTTCGCCGATTTTTCGACACGGCTGATGAAACCATGCATAACTACGCGCCTGTCGGCCAACCCCGTTGACCGCTTCGTCACGCTAAGCAAATCCGGCAAGAGCGCATCTCGGTTTTGCGTCAGGAATTGCACGGGAACAAGTAGATAGAGAGTTTCGGAAAGCACCATGGGTAAACCGCTTCGCCTTGGCATCGCCGGTCTCGGGACCGTCGGCGCGTCCGTCGTTCGCATCGTTCAGTCCAATCTCAGCTCGCTGACGCTGAGAGCAGGGCGGTCGGTGACGATCACGGCCGTGTCGGCGCGTGACCGCAACCGCGATCGAGGCATCAGTGTGGACGGGTTTGCCTGGTACGACGATCCCGTGGCCATGGTTGCCGATCCGAATGTCGATGTGGTGATCGAGCTGATCGGCGGCGCTTCGGGTGCCGCCGAAAACGTGGTGCGCGCGGCGCTTGCCGCTGGCAAGCCGGTGATCACCGCCAACAAAGCGCTGCTCGCCCGGCACGGCATCGAACTCGCCCGGCTCGCCGAGGCGGCTGGCCTGTCGATCGGGTTCGAGGCGGCCGTGGCCGGCGGTATTCCGGTGATCAAGACGCTGAAGGAAAGCCTGGCCGGCAATACGGTTACCGGTATCGTCGGCATCCTCAACGGCACCTGCAACTACATTCTGACCCGGATGGAAAAGGAGCGCCTCTCCTTCGAAACCTGCCTCGCCGAGGCGCAGCGGCTTGGTTATGCCGAGGCCGACCCAACCTTTGACGTGGGCGGCTTCGATACCGCCCATAAGCTCGCCATCCTGACGAGCCTTGCCTTCGGCACCGAGATCGACGCCGACGCTATTTACGTCGAGGGCATCACATCGATTTCGCTCGATGACACGACACCGGCATCGAGGCGCGGGTCAATCCGGCCATGGTCCCGAAGAAGTCGGTGGTGGCGCAGACCTCAGGTGTGCTCAATGCTGTCGCCTTCGACGGTGATGTGCTCGGTGAAGTGGTGCTGGTCGGCCCGGGTGCCGGTGGCAATGCCACCGCCTCATCGGTGATCGCCGACATCGTCGACGCGGCACGCGGCCACCGGACGCCGGTGTTCGGCCTGCCCGTGAACGAGCTCATGCCCTATCAGAAGGCTGAGATCCAGGCGCACAAGGGCGGCTACTACGTGCGTCTTTCCGTCTACGACCGACCGGGCGCTTTTGCCGGTATCGCCAAGAGCATGGCCGATCGCGATATCTCGCTCGAATCCATCGTCCAGCATCGTCGCTCGACCGACGATGACACGGCAGGCCACACCGGCGCGCCGCAGCCCGTGGTGCTCATCACCTATGCCACGCGCGAGACGGAGATCCGCGCCGCGCTGGCGGCGATTGAGGCTGCCGGCCATATCGCCGAGAAGCCAACCATGATCCGCATTGAAAGCCTGTAAGGCCCCTGCGGGGGCAGCGTTAATTTCCAGGTCCCGCTATCGGAATGCTGCTATCGACTTTTTGCATGTCTGATGGTTAAACAGGCGGCCGGCCCCGGTAAATGGCGGTATTTCGCCAAGTATCTGCGCCGCCGCCGCTTGGTGGCATGGTTAATCCGCGCGCGGAATGTCCGTATTGCGTCCTATGGCGCATTGACCTCTATCGCCGGTTCTTTCTACCTCGATAAAGTATCGACCGGGTTTCCTCCCCGTTCGCGCGCGGCCCCCAAGACCTCCAACGGCCGCAGCGACGAATTCGGTCGACTGTCCGAACCGCGGGTTGTTTCATGTCGCAAAAATTCTCCAATTCTCTTGATCGTATTCTCACCCTGGAGGTTGTTCGGGTTACCGAACGTACGGCCATGGCCGCCGCTCGTCAGCGGGGTCACGGAGACGAGCGCGCCGCCGACCAGGCGGCCGTGGATGCCATGCGCTCCGAGCTCAATCAGTTGCCGGTTCACGGCACGATCATGATCGGTGAAGGCGAGCGCGACGAGGCGCCGATGCTGTACATCGGCGAAGAGGTGGGTACCGGCAAAGGACCACGCGTGGACATCGCAGTCGACCCGCTCGAAGGCACCTCGATGTGTGCCAAGAACCAGACCAACTCGCTCGCCTGCATCGCGATCGCCGAGCAGGGTGGGCTCTTGAACGCGCCCGACGTCTACATGGACAAGATCGCCATCGGCCCCGGATTTCCGGCGGGCCTCATCGATCTCGATGCCACGCCGACCGACAATATCCGGGCGTTGGCCAAAGCCAAGGGCGTGCCGGTGTCGGCGATCACCGCTTGCATTCTCGACCGGCCGCGCCACGCCCGGCTGATCGCCGAGGTTCGCGGGCTCGGTGCGTCCATTCGTTTGATCGGTGATGGCGATATCGCCGGCATCATCCAGACCACGGACCCGGAAGAGACCAGCATCGATATCTATCTCGGCGTCGGTGGCGCGCCGGAGGGCGTGCTGGCTGCGGCAGCGCTGCGCTGCCTGGGTGGCCAGATGCAGGGCCGACTGATGATCAACCGTCCGGACCAGATCGAGCGAGCCCGACGCATGGGCATTGAAGACGTCGCCAGGAGGTACACCATGGAAGACATGGCTCAAGGCGACGTGCTGTTTGCCGCGACCGGCGTCACCAAAGGCAATCTGCTCGACGGCGTGCGCTTCAAGGCCGGCAAGATCATCACTGACACGGTGGTCATGCGCTCCTGGACGGGTACGGTTCGGCGCATCAAGGCCGAGCACATCGACCGCGACAAGACCGACTTCGTTTGACGTAGCGTCAACAGACAAAGCGAGAGGGCGCTCCGGGCGGGGCGCCCCTTGGTCGTTTCAGCCTTCCGTTGCGCCGAGTTCCGAGGAGATCCGGCGCAGGGCGTCGACCAGCACTTCAGATGTCTGGGCTCCGGAAATGGCGAACTTGTTTTCGACGACGACGGTCGGAACGCCGGTGATGCCGATGCGGCCGGCATGGGCGATGTCCGCTTTCACGGCCTCAAGGTCTGCGCCATCCTCAAGTTTCATCGTCACTTCGTCGCCGTCGAGGCCA
>JAGSYV010000190.1 GCA_018262505.1 Pseudomonadota bacterium | reverse complement strand
GGGAGAGAGCAGGAAGCCGACGATGCGGGGAGGCCTTTCCGGACCGCGCGTTCTGCTCCGCCGCCTCCGCGAGGTGATGGCGGAGCCGATCAGCGCCCAAGAGCGATTGGACAAGATCGTCGTTACCATCGCGGCCAATATGGTCGCGGAGGTCTGTTCGCTCTACGTCCTGCGGGCCGACGGCGTGCTCGAACTGTTCGCCACCGAGGGCCTTAACCGGGAAGCCGTCCACAAGGCCTCGCTACGCATCGGCCAGGGCCTCGTCGGCCTGATCGCTGCGGAAGCTGCGGTGTTGAACCTCGCCGACGCCCAGGAACACCCGGCCTTCTCCTACATTCCCGGCACCGACGAAGAGGCCTACCACTCCTTCCTCGGCGTCCCGATCCTTCGCTCCGGCCGTACCCTCGGCGTTCTGGTGGTACAGAACCGCGTCCGCAAGACCTACTCCGAGGAGGAGGAGGAGGCGCTCCAGACCACCGGCATGATCATTGCCGAGATCATCGCCTCCGGTGAGGTGCTGGGGCTGGCCGCCGCCCAGCAGACGGTGCTCGACCTCAACCGGCCGATGCACGTGCCGGGCGTGGTGCTGTCCGACGGCGTCGGCCTCGGCCACGTCGTGCTGCATGAGCCGCGTGTCGTCGTTACCAACTTCATCGCCGAGGACCCCGAGCAGGAAGTGAAGCGGCTTACCACCGCCATCGCCAACCTGCGCCTGTCCATCGACGACATGATCGACAGCGGCGAAGTCGCCCACCACGGCGAGCATCGCGACGTGCTGGAAGCCTACCGCATGTTCGCCTACGACCGCGGCTGGACGCGACGCATGGAAGAGGCGATCGTCCGCTCCGGCCTGTCGGCCGAGGCGGCGGTGGAACGCGTGCAGTCCGACACCCGCGCCCGCATGCAGCGGCAGACCGACCCCTACCTGCTCGAACGCCTGCACGACTTCGACGACCTGACCTATCGCCTGCTGCGCGAGCTGATGGGCAAGGACAAGAATACCGAGCTGCCGGAGAACGCCATCGTCGTCGCCCGCTCGATGGGCGCCGCCGAACTCCTCGACTACGACCGCTCCAAGCTGCGCGGCCTCGTGCTCGAGGAAGGCACCACGACCAGCCACGTGGCCATCGTCGCCCGTGCCCTGTCGATTCCGGCCGTCGGCCAGCTCGCCAACGTCGTGTCGCTGGCCGAGAACGGCGACAGCATCATCATCGACGGCGAGAGCGGCTACGTGCACTTGAGGCCGCCGGCCGACGTCGAACAGGCCTATGTCACCAAGGTGCGCTTCCGCGCCCGCCGGCAGGAACGCTATCGCCAGTTGCGCTTCAAGGCGCCCGTGACGCTCGACGGCGTGCGCATCGCCCTCAATACCAATGCCGGTCTGCTGTTCGACCTGCCGCATTTCGATGAATCGGGCGCCGACGGCATCGGCCTGTTCCGCACCGAATTGCAGTTCATGATCGCGCCCAACTTCCCCAAGTTGGGTCAGCAGGCGGAGCTCTATTCCAAGATTCTCGACGGCGCCACCGGCCGGCCTGTCACCTTCCGCACGCTCGATATCGGCGGCGACAAGGTGCTGCCCTACCTCACTCGCTCGGTGCAAGAAGAGAACCCGGCCATGGGCTGGCGCGCCATTCGCATCGGGCTCGACCGCACCGTCATCCTGAGGACGCAGGTGCGTGCCTTGTTGAAGGCGGCCGGCGGCCGCGAGCTGCGCGTCATGTTCCCGATGATTTCGACGGTTGACGAGTTCAACAAGGCCAAGGAAGTGGTGAAGGGCGAGCAGCGGTTCCTCGAAAAGCACGGCCACGCCCTGCCCTCGTCGCTGAAGCTCGGCGCCATGATCGAGGTGCCGGCGCTGCTGTTCGAGCTGGATGAGCTGCTGTCGGTGGTCGACTTCGTGTCGGTTGGCACCAACGACCTGTTCCAGTTCATGCTGGCCGTCGACCGCGGCAATGCCAAGGTATCGCAGCGTTTCGACCCGCTCGCCCCCGCCTTCCTGCGCGCGCTGCGCACCATCGCCCGCAAGTCGGCCGAATATGGCAAGCCGGCCACGCTCTGCGGCGAGCTCGGCGGCACGCCGCTCACCGCCATGGCGCTGATGGCCATCGGTTTCCGCTCAATGTCCATGGCCGCTACCTCGGTCGGCCCCGTCAAGGACATGATCCGCTCCGTCAACCTCGGCGAACTCGAGGCGCTCTTGGCGCCGGCCCTCAACCGTCCCGACGGTCCGCCGATCCGCAAGCTCTTGCAGGATTTCGCCGAAGCCCGCGACATTCCGCTCAACTGATCCGGTTGCCAACCCACGCATGACCCCACTCGATGCTCGCCTCGAGGCCCTCCTCGACCGTTTTGCCATTCTCGAGGCGCGGCTTGCCGGCAATCCGGACGCCGAAACCTTCGTCCGCCTGTCGCGCGACTATGCCGAACTCGAACCGCTGGTCGCCCGTATCCGCGCCTTGCGGGGCGCCGACCGCGAACTCGCTGACATCGAGGCGATGCTTGCCGATCCCGCCACCGATCCCGACATGCGGGCGCTCGCCGAAGCCGAACGGCCTGAGCTTCTAGAAAAGGTCGAGACGCTCAGGCAGGACGTCCGCGTTGCGCTGCTGCCGCGCGACCGTGCCGACGACAAGAGCGCCATCCTGGAGGTGCGCGCCGGCACCGGCGGCGACGAGGCGGCCCTGTTTGCCGGCGACCTGTTCCGCATGTACCAGCGCTATGCCGAAGCGCGCGGCTGGCGCGTCGAGGTGATGAGCGTGTCGGAAGCCGAACTCGGCGGCTACAAGGAGATTATCGCCTCGATCGACGGCGCCGGCGTCTACGCCCGGCTGAAGTTCGAGTCCGGCGTCCATCGGGTGCAGCGGGTGCCGGTGACGGAGAGTTCGGGCCGCATCCACACCTCGGCGGCCACCGTGGCGGTGTTGCCGGAAGCCGAGGAAGTGGACATCGCCATCAACGAATCCGACCTCCGCGTCGATACCTTCCGCTCCTCTGGTGCCGGTGGCCAGCACGTCAACACCACCGACAGCGCCATCCGCATCACCCACATTCCCACCGGCCTCGCGGTCGCCTGCCAGGAAGAGCGGTCGCAGCACAAGAACCGCGCCAAGGCGATGAAGCTGTTGCGCTCCCGCCTCTACGAGATGGAGCGCGAGAAGGCCGACAGCGCTCGCGCCGCCGACCGGCGCGGCCAGGTCGGTTCCGGTGATCGCTCGGAGCGCATCCGCACCTACAACTTCCCGCAGGGGCGCGTTACCGACCACCGCATCAACCTGACGCTCTACAAGCTGCCGCAGGTGATGGAAGGCGATCTCGACGACGTGGTCAATGCCCTGATCACCGATCACCAGGCGAGGCTGCTCGCCGAAGCCGAAGCATGAGCGACGCTCCCACGCTCGGCGCCCTGCTTGCCGCCGCCCGCCGGCGTCTTGCATCTGCCGGCGTCGACACGGCCGCCATTGATGCCCGCCTGCTCGTCGAGGCGGTGACCGGCGCCAGCCGGCTCGATCTTCTCGCTGCAGCCGACCGCCCGGTCGCGCCCGGCGCTGCCGCCCGTCTCGACGAATGGATCGACCGCCGTATCGCCGGCGAGCCGGTTGGCCGCATCCTTGGAACCGCCTCCTTCTATGGCCTCGACTTCACGCTCGGTCCGGACACGTTGGAGCCTCGCCCTGACACCGAGGCGCTGGTGGAAGTGGCGCTCGGCGCCGTCCGATCCGGTCGCATAGCCGGCGTTTCACCCGACGGCGACGGCCTCCGTCTGCTTGATCTGGGCACCGGCACCGGAGCCATCGCCGTGTCGCTGCTCTCGAAATTGACACGTGCGCGTGGACTTGCCACCGACCTTTCACCCGGCGCACTGGAGGTTGCCAAGGGCAACGCCGCCCGCCATGGCGTCGGCGATCGGCTCGACTTCGCGCTGGGCAACTTTTTCGCCGCGGCCTCCGGCAGCTTCAACCTCATCGTCTCCAACCCGCCGTATATCGCCAGCGACGTCATCGCCGGCCTCGACCGCGAGGTTCGCCTGCACGACCCACGACTCGCCCTCGACGGCGGCATCGACGGGCTCGACGCCTACCGGGCCATCCTGAATGACGTGCGCGACCACCTCTCTTCGGGCGGCATCCTTGCCGTCGAAATCGGTTGGGACCAGGGCACGGCGGTCAGCACCCTGTTTGGAGCGGCTGGTTTGGCTGAAATTGAAGTTCACCGTGACCTTGGCGGCCGTGAACGGGTGGTTTCAGGGCTTCTTCCGGCGCAAACCGACTGAAATTCCCTCGCTTTATTGCCCTTGGACCCAAAATTCAGCTTGGAAAGTTGTGACGAAGCAGTTAGGGTCCTTTCGTAGAGAATCGGCTGTATTTGACGTCACCGTCGAAAAGCCGTATTCGGGAGGCATGACCTCTTGCCTTGGCGAGTGAGCAATCGGAGTTCGCTCACGGCGGCTGAATGCCGACAGAGCCAAGGCGTGGGCCAGGATCCCGCTCAGACCCGTTCTCGATACGATCAAACGTAGAGGATGCTGAGGCGACACCGTCATGGGCCTGCCCGAGCGGACGGTCGTTCTCGATGGATGATATGTTTGCACCAGGCGCCGCGACTTCACCGGCCTCCTCATCAGGAGAGCTGAAAGTCAACGAGACCCGCGGCCTCGCGCCCCGTGCTTTTTTGACCCGCGAAGGCAAGAGATAGCGGACATATGAGGCAGAACCAGCAGAACAAGCAACGGATGCGCGGCCGGCCCAACAACCGCAAGGCTCCCAATCCGCTAACCCGGTCGTTTGATTCCAACGGCCCGGATATCAAGATCAGAGGCACCGCCCTTCATATCGCCGAGAAATACACGCAGCTCGCTCGCGATGCGTCGTCGGCCGGTGACCGGGTGATGGCGGAGAATTACCTCCAGCACGCCGAGCATTACTACCGCATCATTGCCGCCGCACAGGCCGCACAGGCCGCCGCTGCTGCCGGACGCGAGGACGAGACCGAGGACGAAGATTTCGAGCCGATCGGCTCGGACCGTTTCGAGCCGCGCCAGATCGAGATCCGCCAGCCCGGCCAGTTCGACAACACCAACCGGCAGCCGAACGAGCAGCGCGAACCGCGCGACATGGGCAGCGGCAACTACCAGAACCGCGACAACAGCGGTCCGCAGCGCGACTACAACCGCAACGGTGAGAACGCCGGCGGCAATCGCAACAACGACAACAACCGCAATGGCGACAACGCTGGCGGCGACCGACAGCAGCAGGATCGCAACGAATATCGTCGCGACCGTCGGCCGCGCTTCGACCGCTTCGGCCGCGACAACCGGGGCGATCGCCAGGGACAGGGGCAGAACCAGGACAACCGGGGCGGCGAGCGCCAACCGCAGCCGGCCGTGGCGCCGACGCTGGCCGATGCGCCGCAACCCGACGTCAGATTCCCCGACGTGCCGCAGCCCGTCGCCCGCGTCGAGCGCGAGCGGCCTGTGGAACGCGCCCCGGTAGAACGCGAACGTCCAGCCGAGCGCGAGCGTCCGGTACCGGCCGCCGCCGAAGCCGGCCTGCCGGCCTTCCTGCTGGAGCGCCAGCCCCGCGCCTCCGAGCCGGCGCCCGAGCGTCCCGCGCCGACGGTCGAGCGTCCTGCTCCGGCTGCCGAACCGGTTCGCGAATCCTCACCCACGCCGGTGGCTGCCGCCCCGGCTGAGACGGGAGCCGACGAAGAGGCGCCGCGCAAGCGCGTCCCACGCCGTCGCGCCACCACGATCGGCACCCCGATTGCGCCGACCACCCGTCCGCGCGCCCGCCGTACCAAGACCACGACCGACACCGAGAGCAGCGAAGGCTGAAGCCTTTTTGCCAAGCCTGACCGAACAAAAGGGCTGCGTCGGCAACGACGTGGCCCTTGTCATTTCACGGTCGAGCGCAAGCCCCAGAATCGGCATAGGGGGGCGATCTTTTGGATCGCTCCCCTGCCACACCACCCGGCATGCGGGTCCGCACCGGGCGGTTCGCGAGATTGAGGTCAAGCAAGTCTGGTCATTCCCATGTGGTCGGCCCATTTGATC
>JAGSYV010000189.1 GCA_018262505.1 Pseudomonadota bacterium | reverse complement strand
ATGGCGAGAAGCGCCTCTTCGGTGAAGAAGGCCTGATGGCCGGTGATCAGCACGTTGGGGAAGGTCAAAAGGCGTTGAAACACGTCGTCCTGGATGATCTCGTTTGAGAGGTCCTCGAAGAACAGGTCGGCCTCCTGCTCGTAGACGTCGAGGGCGACACCGCCGATCCGGCCACTCTTGAGCCCACCGATCACCGCCTCGGCGTCGATCAGCGCGCCACGCGAGGTGTTGATCAGCACGAAGCCGTGCTTGGCGCGGGCAAGCGCCGCCTCGTCGATCAGGTAATGCGTCTCCGGCGTCAGCGGACAGTGCAGGCTGATGATGTCGGAGCGCTCGATCAACTCGTCGCGCCCGACATAGGTGACGCCGATCGCCTTGAGATCGTCGACCTCGTAGCGGTCATGGGCGACCACCTGGCAGCCGAAGCCGAGGCGATAGGCGCGCGCCACCAGCGCGCCGATGCGGCCGGTGCCGACAATGCCCACCGTGCGGCCATAGAGGTCATGGCCGAGCAGACCTTCCAACGCGAAGTTGTTTTCACGCACGCGCGCCCAAGCCCGGTGGATGCGCCGGTCGAGGGCGAGCAGCAGGCCAACCGAGAATTCGGCGACGGCGTGCGGCGAATAGGCCGGCACGCGCAGCACGGTGACGCCCTTTTCCTCCGCAGCCTCCAGCGCGACATTGTTGAAGCCGGCCGCCCGGAGCGCCACGATGCGCGTGCCGCCGGAGGCCAGCGCGGCGATCACCTCGGCGTCGAGCGTATCGTTGACGAAGGCGCAGACGGCGGGAAAGCCTTCGGCGAGCCGCGCCGTTGCCAAGTCGAGCCGCGGCTCGAAGAAGGTGAGTTCGTGGCCGTGCGCGGCGGCGGCGCGGCTCAGAAAATTGCGGTCGTATGGCTTGGTGCTGAAAACGGCAACGCGCATCGGACTCTCCGGGTCGGTGGTCTGAGCGAGACCCTATCAGGCGCCGACCACAAGAAAAGAGGGGGAAGTGCGGCCGAACCCGCCTCTACGGCGAAAGCATGACCGCGCGCATCAGCATCAACCCAGGCTGGCCGGCCGACCGGAACAGTGCCAGACTGATCACATGCGCTTTCTCGCCAGCCTTCGCCTCGTTCTCATTGCCGCCGCCCTGATCGGTCTTCTGGCCGGCCGGAGCGTCGTCTTGCCGGAGGTTGCCGCGCACGCTGCCATGACCATGACAGCCGCCGACACCGGGCATGATTGCTGCGGCAAGACGTCCGGCGCCACCACGCACAAGGCCAGTCTTACCGGCAATTGCCTCGGCCTCGGTTGCTCGATAGTTGCCCCCGCCCTGCTGCCGGCCGCCCCGATCCTCACCTTCGCCGGCGAACGCTCCACCGGGGCGCCAATCGCCGTCATCGGCCTCGAAGGCCGTTCGCCGCAGCCACCGATCGAACCGCCGCGCGCCTGAGCGGCCACGACCGGACACTTTTTTCAATTCGCTCCGCCCGCTGCGCTCATGATGCGTTGCGCCCGGCCGGAGAGCATCACAGGCAAAATCATGAAATCCTATTTCCTCGCCCTCCTCCTCCTCGCCTCCTCCACCGCGCTGGCCGGCGCCGCCGGCCAGAAAGTGGACGTCGTACTCAACGAAGGCTGCATGTGCTGCCACGGCTGGATCAGCCACATGCGAGCGGCCGGTTATGAGGTGAATGCCACCGAACTCGACTACGATGCCATCACCGCCAGAAAGAAGGCGCTTGGCATCCCCGAGGAAGACGCCTCCTGCCACACCGCCTTGGTCGGCGGCTATGCCATCGAAGGCCATGTGCCAGCGGCGCTGGTCGATCGGCTGCTGGCCGAGAAGCCCGATGCCGTCGGCCTCGCCGCCCCCGGCATGCCGCTCGGCTCGCCGGGCATGGGCGCCGATGCCGATGCCCAACCCTACGACGTGCTGCTGATCGGCAGGGACGGCAGCACCAAGGTCTTCGCCACCGTCCAGCCCGACCGGAGTTGATCAATGCAAGGCGGCCGGCGGTTATTCCGCCGGCCGGCACCTTGTTGAACAGCAGCTCGCTGCTTGGTCATCGTCTCGAAGCGCGCCGACATCTCGGTGATTTCCTTGGTCTGCGCATCGATGATCATCTCGGCCATCTTCCGGCTCGCGGGATCCTTGCCGTATTTCAGCTCGATGCGCGCCATATCGATCGCCCCCTGGTGATGGACGAGCATGCCGCAATTGAAGGCGAGGTCGGGAGCGGCGATGTTGGCCGTCGCCATCATCGGCTTGTGCATGCGATTGACCGCATCGAGCGTTCCCCGCTGAGTGCTGCCTGCGGCCGTGTCCTCGACCTGCTTCGTCGCGTCCATACCGGGCATGGCATGGGAAACATCCGATGCGCCACCGCTCACCGCGCTCGATCCGGTCATCATATGATCGGCGGACATCATGGCGGCGCGGCAGGCTTGCGGCAGGACCGCAGTTTCGCGGAGGCGCGAAAGGCGGCGGTACCCCATGGCTGCCTTCATGTGAGGCGCGGCGGCTTTTGCCACTTCGTCAAGCATGGACGAGCATTGTGTCATCGCCTCCTCCGCCACTCGCCGACCAGTGGCGAAATCGTCCAAATGGCTCGCACCGACTGGTGACGGCCTAAAGGCTAGTGGTTCTAGTGGAGCTTTTGAATTTGACATTTGAGCTGGCGCCTTATGTCAGGCGGGACTCAAATGTCAAATTCGCTCCATTAGACGGAAAGCTTCAACCATCTTCGCGATAACTGTCACGACGGGCAAAAAATCTGACCTGCATCAAGGCTTTCGTCGGATCTTTAGGCGAGAGTTCCGGGGAAGGCTGGATGCAACTTGTAATTCCCTCAACCGGGACAATGCCGGAAGTGACGCATGGCACTCTTCTACTGGAACACGCATCTGGAAACAGGAAACGGTCAGATCGACAGCCAGCACAAACGGCTCTTTGAACTGACAAACCATATTGCCGATGCTGTGTCTGGGCAGGGTTCCTTGCCGGAGACCCCCGCATTGTTGGAGGAGTTGATAGAGTACGCCAACACGCATTTCTGCGACGAAGAAAAGCTGATGTGCCTGTCGTCCCTGAACGCTGCGAAAAAGCACCGGCACGTCTGCGCGCATAGTGCGTTCCTCAATCAGGTCCAGGGTATTGCGGCCAAGTCCGATCTCGCGCAGGCCGAGGCGGTGAACGAGATTCTCAACTTCCTCGTCAACTGGCTGGTCACTCACATTCTCAAGCTGGACCATCGAATGGTTCAGGCGCTTCCGGATCGTGCCGTGGGTCGGACGGCTGGCACCCCCACTTCCCTTTCGGTGCAGGCAATACTGATTGCCGCCCTCAACGAGTCCGAGCGTCGATTTCGTCAACTGGCCGAGCAGGCGCCGACAATGCTGTGGTTCGCCGGCATCTCCGGCGCGCGCGAATTCGTCAACAGGGAGTGGACCGAATTCATTGGCCTTACGGAAACCGAAATGAAGGCCACCGACTGGAGCTCCTTCCTGCATCAAGACGACAGGGAACGGTATCGGGCCTTTCTCGAAGAGAGATTGCTCCGACACGATGCCGGGCTGATCGAATACCGAATCCGCGCAAAAGACGGACACATGAAGTGGGTCGTCGAAAAGGTGATGCCACGGCTCGACGGCGAGAGATTTGTCGGCCTTATCGGCGCGGACACCGATATCACCGCAATGAAAGAAACGACTGCGACGTTGGAAAGGCTGGTTGCACAAAGAACCGAGCAGTTGGAACGACTTGTGAAATCGGACTCGCTGACGGGATTGCTGAATAGAAGAGCCTTCGATGAGCGTCTCGATCTGGAAATCCACAGGGCGCAACGCTATAAGCGCCCACTCTCCCTTCTTTTCATCGACATAGACCATTTCAAGCTGGTCAATGATCGGCACGGGCACGTCATCGGTGACGAAGTTTTGCGAGCCATGGCGACCATCTTGAGAAATGGGCTGAGAGCAACCGACGCTGCCTATCGGTACGGCGGCGAGGAGTTCGCCGCCATACTCGTGGAGACCGACAAGCTCGAAGCTCTGTCGATCGCCGAGCGCATTCGCGTCGCCGCCGAAAATACAAGACTCGAGCAGCTTGGCGAAAGCACCACGATCAGCATCGGGATATCATCTCTTCACTCAGAAGATCTGGCCGTCGACCTCATACAAAGAGCTGACGATTCCATGTATGTCGCGAAGAAAAACGGGAGAAATAGGAGCCACATGAACTAATAAATAATCGATATTTCAGTAGAAATATTCCAGTACGCCGTTACTGTACGCAAGGATTCTCCCGAGGAGCATCGCGTCACCAATGGAGAACAACTTGGGATACCGTGACGGAGGGCACCGTGCGGTTATGCGCCGACAAGAGTGAGACCGTCAGGCCACGGTCCCAAACAGCCACCCCACCAGCGCGGTTGCCAACATCGCGAGCGCGCCCCACAACGTGACGCGGGCCGCCCCACGCACCATTCCCGCACCGCCAACCCACGCCCCGATCGCGCCCAAGGCGACCAGCGCCAGCAGAGTTGTCAGCGACACACCAATCAGGATGCCGGCTTCGGGAATCGCCGCGGCCACGAGAAGCGGCAGCGCCGCCCCGGAGGCAAAGGTCGCCGCCGAGACCAGTCCCGCCTGAATCGGATTGGCGCCCGAAGCGGGCGTGTTTCCCAACTCGTTTCGCGTATGGGCGGCCAGGGCATCGCCCGCCATCATTTCCTTGGCCACCTGCAGCGCGAGCTCGGGCGATACCCCCCTGCCCTCATAGATCGACGCAAGCTCGGTCAACTCGCCAGCCGGATCGGCTTTCAACTCCGCCGCCTCCTTCGCCACATCCGCGGCTTCGGTATCGGCTTGACTGCTGACCGAGACATACTCTCCCGCCGCCATCGACATTGCCCCGGCCACCAGCCCAGCCAGGCCGGCAACCATGACCGCCCCCCTTGTCGGGCGAGGCTGAGGCCACGCCGATCATCAGGCTGGCGGTAGAAACGATCCCGTCGTTGACCCCTAAAACCGCTGCTCGCAGCCAGCCGATCCGAGTTACAAGGTGGCCTTCTTTGTGTGGGCGCGGCATGGCGTCAGGCCCCCACGGCAACGGAAAGCATCACCTCGTTGCGGCGCAGGAACCAGGACGTCCAGGGCGGGCTGTAAAGCGCGATCGACAAAGGACCGACAGGCACCAGCCCGCGCGCTGCCACAATGGCAAACAGCCTTGTCGTTTCGTCCGCCACATTCGCCTCGCCGGTCAGGCCCGAAAAGCGCAGGATGGCAAGACGCACGGTGGGGACTGCCTTGATCGTCACTGCCTTGTCATTCGGAAGAGGCAGGTCGGCCAGCGCATATCGCCTGGGCATATTGAGGCGTACCAGCCAGTCGCCTTCACCGGCGATCCGCATCATCGGCGCGGTCATCGCTATCTTCTCGCCCTTTGCAATCTTGGTAACCGGGGCCGTCATGGCGATCTTCTCGCCCGCGTCGTTGCCCCCGAAGATATAACCTGCGAGCAGGTGGAACCCCTTGCGCCCGGCGTCCTGCTGACCGCCCTTCACCGTTACTTCGGCGACAACCGTGGTCGCATAATCGCGCAACTCGAAAGCACCGTCTTTGAGGACGAGAACGAATTTCGGCTCTTCGGTCGGCATGGGATGGGGCCTTTCGCGGACGAGGGCGGGGAAGCCTTCATTCTGCGACGGATGCGCGCCATTGTGCAGGTTCGGAATCTGCGCAGAAAGGCGGGCGGAAATGCCTGGGTCATTTCCGAGACCGGTGCCGCGCCGCACGCCACCGATCGCCCGGAACTCCGCCTGCCGACGGGCTTCGGCACACAGAACTGCGCCACCTTCTTGCCCGTGCCGGCTGGACCGCCCGGTCAAACCCGATGATGGCGCAGCGTCACCCGACCTGCGCAAGGGATTGGCGCGAACCGCTTGGCCCGCCCACCGACGATCGTTCCTGATTATTTCTGAAAAGTGGTGGGCGCGACAGGGATCGAACCTGTGACCCGCTGATTAAGAGTCAGCTGCTCTACCAACTGAGCTACGCGCCCACTTTTCTCGCCGGACG
>JAGSYV010000070.1 GCA_018262505.1 Pseudomonadota bacterium | reverse complement strand
TCTCGTCGATTATGGCGTGATCGCATCGGTCGTCAGGCGGGCGCTGGAGCGCCGGCCGGGATGGATTGAGCCGCGGCGGGCGGACCTTCTGATGAAGGTTCTGTTTGTCGTCAATGCGGCCGTCTTCGCCGCCCTAGGGTGGTGGCTGGGCGTGTCGGTGGCGGGAACGGGTCTTCCGGCGCCGGGCTGACAGGCGACGGAACGTGATTTCGGCCGGCATCGCCCCGCGGTGGTGCTCGATCGGGAATGAAGGAAGCGGTTGCGATGAAACTCAGTCAGGTGGCAAAGTCCTTCCTCCTCAAGGAGTTCGTGTCGGGGTTCTTCCTCGCCATGCGCTACTTCTTCAAGGCGAAGCCGACCATCAACTACCCCTTCGAGAAGGGGAGCTTGAGCCCGCGCTTCCGAGGTGAGCATGCCCTGCGCCGCTATCCGAGCGGCGAGGAACGCTGCATCGCCTGCAAGCTCTGCGAGGCGATCTGCCCGGCTCAGGCGATCACCATCGAGGCCGGGCCGCGCGGTAACGACGGTACCCGCCGCACCACGCGTTACGACATCGACATGGTGAAGTGCATCTATTGCGGCTTCTGCCAGGAAGCCTGTCCGGTGGATGCCATCGTCGAGGGACCGAACTTCGAGTTCGCCACCGAGACGCGCGAAGAGCTCTATTTCTCCAAGGAGCGGTTGCTCGCCAACGGCGACCGCTGGGAGCGCGAGATCGCCCGCAATATCGCGGCTGACGCGCCCTACCGCTGATCGATGACTGGAACTGACGGGATTGGACGCGCCGTAAGGCGCATCGGGGACGAAGCGAGATGATACAGGCCTTGTTCTTCTATCTGTTTGCGGCGGTCACCATCGCTTCGGCGGTCATGGTGATTTCCTCGCGCAACCCCGTGCATTCGGTGCTGTTCCTGATCCTCGCCTTCGTCAATGCGGCCGGCCTGTTCATGCTGGCCGGTGCCGAGTTCCTCGCCTTGCTGCTGATCGTCGTCTACGTCGGCGCCGTGGCGGTGCTGTTCCTGTTCGTGGTGATGATGCTCGACGTCGACTTCGTCGAACTCCGCCAGGGCTTCATGCAGTATCTGCCGGTCGGCGTGCTGGTTGGGCTGATCTTCCTTGCCGAGTTGCTGATGGTGGCGGGCACCTGGGTGTTCGCCCCTGAGGCGACCGCGACCGCCTCGGCCCCGATCCCCGATCCGGCGCAGGTCTCCAACACGCTGGCGCTCGGTCAGCTGCTCTATACCCGCTACGTCTATTTCTTCCAGGTCGCCGGATTCGTGCTGCTGGTCGCCATGATCGGCGCCATTACGCTGACGCTGCGCCATCGCGTTGCTGTCCGGCGCCAGGACATTTCAGTTCAGGTGGCGCGGACCCGCGCCACGGCCATCGAAGTCAAGCATGTCGAGCCGGGGAGGGGATTGTGACCTACAATTCACACCGTTCCACGCCGGATAAGGAAGGTTGACCCCCATGACGCTCGGTCTTGCGCACTATCTGTCGGTCGCGGCGATCCTGTTCACGCTCGGGGTGCTCGGCATCTTCCTCAATCGGAAGAACGTCATCGTCATCCTGATGAGCGTCGAGTTGATCCTTTTGTCGGTCAACCTCAACCTCGTCGCCTTCTCGCATTTTCTCGGTGATCTCGTCGGACAGGTGTTTGCCCTGTTCGTGCTGACGGTCGCCGCCGCCGAGGCCGCCATCGGCCTTGCCATTCTGGTCGCATTCTTCCGCAACCGCGGCTCCATCGCGGTGGAAGACATCAACGTGATGAAGGGCTGACGCAAGAGAATGTATTCCCTCATCGTCTTCCTTCCGCTCATCGGTTTCCTTATGGCCGGCGCCATTGCGCTCTGGGGGGCGGCGGCCACTGTGCCGGCGCCCGAGGGTGGCCATGACGCGCATGGCCATCACGGCGATCATGCTGCCCATACCGAGCATGACGACCATGCCCACGGTGGTCACGATGATCACCATCACGTCGTCGAGCCGGCGGCGCCGGGTTCGCGCGTCGCCGAGTTGGTGACCACCGGCTTGCTGTTCGTTTCGGCGATCCTGTCCTGGGTAGCCTTCATTTCGGTTGGCTTCGGCGAGCATGAGGCGCAGTCGATCAAGGTGCTGACCTGGATTTCATCGGGCGCGCTGCAGGTCGACTGGGCTTTCCGCGTCGACACGCTCACTGTCGTCATGCTGGTGGTGGTGACCACCGTGTCGTCGCTGGTCCATCTCTATTCGATCGGCTACATGGCCGAAGATCCCGACCGGCCGCGTTTCTTCGCCTATCTCAGCCTGTTCACCTTCGCCATGCTGATGCTGGTGACCGCCGACAATCTCGTGCAGATGTTCTTCGGCTGGGAAGGCGTCGGTCTCGCCTCCTATCTGCTGATCGGCTTCTGGTACAAGAAACCCTCGGCGTCCGCGGCCGCTATCAAGGCCTTCGTCGTCAACCGCGTCGGTGACTTCGGCTTCATGCTGGGCATCTTCGGCATCTTCCTGATGTTCGGCACCATCAGCCTGACCGACATTTTCGCCAATGTCGCCACGGTCCAGGGCAAGACGATCCACTTCCTGTGGGGCAATTGGGACGCCATCACGGTGATCTGCCTCTTGCTGTTCATGGGCGCCATGGGCAAGAGCGCGCAGTTCCTGCTGCACACCTGGCTGCCGGACGCCATGGAAGGCCCGACGCCGGTCTCCGCGCTCATCCACGCGGCGACCATGGTGACGGCCGGCGTATTCATGGTGGCGCGGATGTCGCCGCTGTTCGATCTCAGCCCGACGGCGCTCGCCGTCGTCACGCTGGTTGGCGCCATCACCGCGTTCTTCGCGGCGACCGTCGGTCTCGTCCAGAACGACATCAAGCGCGTCATCGCCTACTCGACCTGTTCGCAGCTCGGCTACATGTTCGTGGCGCTCGGTGTGGGTGCCTATGGCGCCGGCATATTCCATCTGTTTACGCACGCCTTCTTCAAGGCTCTGCTGTTCCTCGGTGCTGGCTCGGTCATCATGGCCAGCCATCACGAGCAGGACATGCGCTCCATGGGCGGCCTCAGGAACAAGATCCCGCTCACCTTCTGGGCGATGACGCTCGGCACGCTGGCCATCACCGGCGTCGGCATTCCCGGCACGGAGATCGGCTTTGCCGGCTTCCTGTCCAAGGACGCCATCATCGAGAGCGCGTTTGCCGGTCACAATCCGGTATCGGGTTTCGCCGCCGTTCTCCTGGTGATCGCTGCCGGCTTCACCAGTTTCTATTCCTGGCGCCTGGTGTTTCTCACCTTCTTCGGTGCTAGCCGCGCACCCAAGGACGTCTACGACCACGCCCACGAAAGCCCGCTGGTCGTCCTGATCCCACTCGGCGTGCTGTCGCTTGGCGCGGTGCTCGCCGGCATGGTCTTCTACGGTCATTACGTCGGCGAGGCGCAAGCGGAGTTCTGGAAGGGCTCGCTGTTCTACGGCCCGGACAATCACATCCTGCACGCCATGCATGACGTGTCCTTCCTGGTGAAGGTCTCACCCTTCCTGGCCATGCTGGTCGGCCTCGCCATCGCCTACTGGTTCTATATCCTGAACCCGGCGCTGCCGAAGAAGCTCGCCGCGATGCTGCCTGGGCTCTACAAGTTCCTGCTCAACAAGTGGTACTTCGACGAGCTCTACGACCTGATCTTCGTACGCCCGGCCTTCGCCATCGGCCGGCTGTTCTGGAAGACCGGCGACGGCGCCATCATCGATGGTCTGGGTCCCAACGGGATTGCCGCCCGCGTGCAAGACGTTACCGCCCGCGTCGTGCGTCTGCAGACCGGATATGTCTACCATTATGCCTTTGCCATGGTGATCGGCGTTGCCGCCCTCATCACCTGGGCCATGTTCGCCGGGGGACACTGAGTATGAGCGGAATGCCGCTTCTGACGCTGACCACGTTCCTGCCGCTGGCAGGTGCCCTGTTCATCCTGATGATCCGGGCGCAGGACGAGGCCGCGATCCTCAACATCCGGCGCGTGGCGCTGATCACCACGATCGTCACCTTCCTGGTGTCGATCGGCATCTGGACCGGATTCGATCCGAAGAACCCGGGTTTCCAACTGACCGAGACGGCCAGCTGGTCGGGCAGCTTCTTCGCCTACCGGTTCCTGATCATCGGCATCTGGGGCGGCCAGCGCCGCGTCTACGCCTCCTACAAGTTCTTCCTCTACACGCTGGCCGGCTCGGTGCTGATGATGCTGGCGGTGATGGCGATGTACTGGCAGAGCGGCACAACCGACATCACCGAACTGGTCAACCATCCGTTCCCGGCGACCATGCAGTGGTGGCTGTGGTTCGCCTTCTTCGCAAGCTTCGCGGTGAAGATGCCGATGTGGCCGGTTCATACCTGGTTGCCGGACGCCCACGTCGAGGCGCCGACCGCCGGCTCGGTGCTGCTCGCCGCCATCATGTTGAAGATGGGCGGCTACGGCTTCCTGCGCTTCTCGCTGCCGATGTTCCCGCTGGCATCAGTCGACCTTGCCCCCTTCATCTTCACGCTCTCCGTTGTCGCCATCGTTTACACCTCGCTGGTGGCGCTGGTGCAGGAGGACATGAAGAAGCTGATCGCCTATTCGTCCATCGCCCACATGGGCTTCGTCACCATGGGCATCTTCACGCTGAACACCCAGGGCCTGCAGGGCGCCGTGTTTCAGATGTTCAGCCACGGTCTGGTATCGGGCGCGCTGTTCCTCTGCGTCGGCGTGGTCTATGACCGCCTGCACACCCGAGAGATTTCCGCCTATGGCGGCCTCGTCAACCGCATGCCGGTCTACGCCACCGTGTTCATGGTGATGACCATGGCCAACGTCGGTCTGCCTGGCACGTCGGGCTTCATTGGCGAGTTCCTGACCCTGTCGGCCGCCTTCCAGGTCAACACCTGGGTGGCCGCCTTCGCAGCGCTCGGCGTCATCCTGTCGGCGGCCTATGCCCTCTGGCTGTTCCGCCGTGTCGTCTGGGGCGCCCTCACCAAGACCAATCTCAAGGCGATGCTCGACCTCAGCCCGCGCGAAATCGCCATTTTTGCGCCGCTCGTCGTGCTGGTGATCCTGTTCGGCGTCTATCCGTTGCCGGTGCTCGACGCCACGGCCGCCTCGCTCGACGCGCTACTCCACTCCGTCCACGCGGCGATCGACGCCGCCGGCCAGACTGCTTCCGCCGTGCCGCTGATCCGCTGAGGGCATAGACATGACCGCACTTCCCGACTTCGCCCTCGCCGGACCGGAACTCTTGCTGGCCGCTGGCGCTCTCTTGCTGCTCCTGCTCGGCGCCTATGGCGGCGAGAGGCGGGGCGGCCTCGTATCGGGCCTCTCAATCCTGTTGCTGGTGGTCGCCGCCGTGGGGGTCGTCGTCGGCCGCGACGGCTCCACCTTCAACGGCGCCTTCGTGGTGGATGGCTTTGGCCGCTTCCTGAAGGTGCTGGTATTGATCGGCTCGGCGCTGGCCGTGCTGATGACACGGCGTTTCGCCGTCGCCGAGAAGTTCTTCCACTTCGAACTTCCCGTACTGATGGTGCTGGCCACCATCGGCATGCTGCTGATGATCTCGGCCGGCGACCTTATCGCCGTCTATCTTGGCCTGGAGCTGCAGTCTCTCGCGCTTTACGTCGTCGCGGCCTTCCATCGTGACGACGGTCGCTCGACGGAAGCGGGCCTCAAATATTTCGTGCTCGGCGCGCTGTCCTCGGGGATGTTGCTCTACGGCGCCTCGCTGATCTACGGCTTCACCGGTCATGTTGATTTTGGCGGCATTGCCGCTGCGGCCGCCGCTGGCGGTCACGCCTCGCTCGGCCTGATCTTCGGCATCGTCTTCGTCGCCGCCGGCATCGCCTTCAAGGTGTCGGCTGTGCCCTTCCACATGTGGACGCCCGACGTCTACGAGGGAGCGCCGACCCCGGTGACGGCCTTCTTCGCCGCCGCCCCGAAGATCGCCGCCATGGCGCTGTTCGTTCGCGTCGTGATGGAGGCACTAGGGCCGGTCAAGGCCGAGTGGCAGCAGATTGTTGCCTTCATGTCATTGGCTTCGATGATCCTCGGCGCCTTCGCGGCCATTGGCCAGCGCAACATCAAGCGGCTGATGGCTTATTCGTCGATCGGCCACATGGGCTTCGCACTGGTCGGCCTTGCCGCCGGCTCGGAAGCGGGCATCTACGGCGTGCTCATCTATCTTGCCACCTATCTCGCCATGACGGCCGGCGCCTTTGCCGTGATCCTGTCCATGCGCCGCGATGGCGTGATGACCGAGGACATCGATAGCCTGGCCGGCCTGTCGCGCACCAACCCCGTGGTGGCCTACCTGCTCGGCATCATCATGTTCTCACTGGCCGGTATCCCGCCGTTTGCCGGCTTCTTCGGCAAATACTTCGTCTTCGCCGCCGCCATCAAGGCCGGACTCTACTGGCTCGCGGTGATCGGTATCCTCAGTTCGGTGGTCGGCGCCTATTATTACCTCCGCATCGTCAAGATCATGTTCCTGGACGAGCCGAAGGGCGTCTTCGAGCCGATGGGCGGCGAGATGAAGGCGGTGCTGGGCATCTCCGGCCTGTTCGTCGCCGCTTTCGCGTTGGTGCTTGGGCCGCTGGGCGACGCAGCACTCGCTGCGGCCCGCACGCTGTTCTGAGGTAACTGGCACAATGGCTGAAGGTTCGGGGCTTATCTGTCCCGCTGGCTACACGGCCATTCATCTCGACGCAGTTGGCTCGACCAATGCCGAGGCGTTCGAGCGGGCGAGGCAAGGGGCGACATCTGGTCTCTGGATTGTTGCCCGTCGCCAGACGGCGGGGCGCGGTCGGCGCGGAAGGCTCTGGACCTCGGAACCGGGTAACCTCTATTCTTCGCTGATGCTGCGCGATCCCATCGAGGAGGCGCGGCTCGGTGAGCTGCCGCTTGTCGTGGCGCTTGCCGTGCACGATGCCGTGGCGGCCGCGTTGCCACCGTTTACGCGGGCCGACCTTACGATCAAGTGGCCGAACGACATCCTTTACGGCGGCGCCAAGCTCTGCGGTATCCTGATCGAAGCGGCGAGCACCCCCGAGGGCAGGGTGGTGGTGGCCGGTATCGGCATCAACTGTGCCCATCACCCCGATGTCGCGCTCTATAGCGCCACTGATCTCGCCGAAGCAGGCTACCCTACCGAGCCGGAAGCGATGTTTGCCCTCCTCGCGGCAGCGATGGCGCGCCGTCTCGCAGAATGGCGAGCAGGGGATTTTTCCAGCCTTCGAGAGGCTTGGCTCAGCCGCGCCCGGGGGGTTGGCGAGGCGATCACCGTCCGCCTGCCAACCCGCGAGGTGACCGGCATCTTCTCAGGCCTCGACAGCGAGGGGCGGCTGCTTCTCCGCCACGACGGCGGGCTGGAGCCGATCTCCGCGGGGGACGTTTTCTTCAGTCGATCCTGAGGGCTTTTGCCGGGCTTCCCTTTGATTCCGGTTCAGCGCGAGCTCTTTCGAGAGTTTTCTTGACGCGGCCGCCTTTCACGTCCACCTAGAGCCGACAGACAAAAGAACGAACGCACGTCGGCAGGGGCCGGCGAACTGGAGATATTCTGTGACGAAAAAGAAGAGCGGGGCCGACGAGCTCATTTTCCTACCGCTGGGCGGTGTTGGCGAAATCGGCATGAATCTCGCCCTCTACGGTCTCGGACCCGAGGCCGACCGTAAATGGCTCATGGTGGACTGTGGCGTGTCTTTCGCCGGCCCGGAACTTCCGGGTGTCGACCTGTTGCTGCCTGATATCTCCTTCATCGAGGCTTACAAGGATGACCTTGTCGGTATCCTGATCACCCACGCCCACGAGGACCACTACGGCGCCGTCTACGATTTGTGGCCACGGCTCGGCGTGCCGGTCTACATGACACCCTTTGCCGCCGCCCTTCACGCTGCCAAACGTGAGATGGAGCCGAACGCGCCGCGCGTGCCGACCAGCGTCGTCGAGCAGGGACAGCGCTTTTCCATCGGCCCGTTCGACATCGAGCTGATCGCCATGTCGCATTCGCTGCCTGAGCCGACGGCCGTGCTGATCCGCACGGCCATGGGCAACGTGCTGCACACCGGCGACTGGAAAATCGACCACGACCCGCGTGTCGGTCGGCCGATCGACATGAATCGCCTCGCCGAGATCAGCGCCGAGGGCGTTGATGCCATGATCTGCGATTCCACCAATGCCGTCCGCGCCGGGCGCAGTCCCTCCGAGGGCGAAGTCGCGCATGGACTTTCCGAGGTGGTTGCGCGCGCGAAGAGGCGGGTTGCCGTCACCATCTTCGCCTCGAACCTTGGCCGTATCCGTTCGATCGCCGAGGCGGCCGCCAAGAACGATCGGGAGGTTGTTGTAGTCGGCCGCGCCATCAAGCGCGTGCTCGACGTCGCCGGCGAGCTCGGCATGCTGGAGGGGCTGCCGCCGTTCCGTGATGAGGAAGCTTACGGTTACCTGCCACCCGACAAGGTGATGGCGATCGTCACCGGCAGCCAGGGTGAGGCGCGCGCCGCGTTGGCAAAAATCGCCGCCGGCGATCACCGCAACGTCACACTCAATCGCGGTGACATGGTGATCTTCTCCTCTCGCACCATCCCAGGCAACGAGAAGGCGGTCGGGGCCATCAAGAACAAGCTCGTCGAGCAGGGTGTCGAGATCGTCTCCGACAGCGACGCCCTGGTCCATACCTCCGGCCATCCGCGCCGCGACGAGATGATGGAGCTCTATCGCCTCGTCAAGCCGAAGGTGGCCGTGCCGGTCCACGGCGAGGCCGTCCATCTGGCCGCCCACGAAAGGCTGGCGCGCGAAGCCGGCGTGCCAAATGTGACGCTTACCAAGAATGGCGAGATGCTGCGCCTGTTGCCAGGGGATGCGCCGCAAGCGATCGGTCACGTGCCCTTCGGCATCCTGGTCAAGGACGGCAACTTGGTCCGTGATCCCGATGGTTCAGGCGTCGTCGAGCGTCGCAAGATGAGCTTTGCCGGCGTTGTCGTCTGCACGCTGCTGATGAACGGGCGTGGCGACATCCTCGGCGAATACGGCCTCAACTGTTTCGGTCTGCCCGAGGTTGACAACAAGGGGGCGGATTTCGAGGACGTGCTGGCCGCCGCTGTCGACGGCTGTTTGCTGTCGATCCCCAAGAACCGTCGCAAGGACGAAGATCTGGTCGCCGAAGCGGTCCGCCGGTCGATCCGCGCCGCCGCCAACGAGCGCTGGGGCAAGAAGCCGATCACCGAAGTGACGGTATTGAGGGTCGAGTGACCTTCGGCCGGTCGGTCTGATCTCATAACGAAAAATCGGCGGATTGCTGTAAATTCGGAGTATCTCGGCAATCTGTTGTTAGGCCAAGCGACGATATCCTATGGCCCAGGAGGGACCATGGGCATTCGTCGTTTCTTGGCCAACCGTGATGGCAACGTGGCGATGATGTTCGCCATCTGTCTCTTACCCCTGTTGGTTGGAGTCGGGGCAGCGGTCGACTATGCCCGGTTGGCGGATGCGCGCGAGCTGATGCAGCAGTCGCTCGATGCTACTGTGCTAGCGCTATCGTCCGAGGCGCCCAAACTGACCTCCGCCCAACTCAACTCGCGGGCCACGCAGGTCTTCAACGTCAATTTTCCATCCGGCAAAGCGGACAACATAAGCGTATCCGCCACCTTCACCCGAACCAATGGAGCCGTCATTGCCGCGACTGCGAGCGGAACGGTTCCCATGACCTTCTTGAACATCATCGATATCCCTTCGAAGACACTGGCCGTCACATCCAAATCCGCTTGGTCATCGAAGCGACTGCGCGTCGCCTTGGCGCTCGATAACACTGGGTCTATGGCCTACTCCGGTAAGATGTCGGCTCTGAAAACGGCGACGAACAACCTGCTTGATCAGCTGCAATCGCAGTCGACGACCAGCGGCGACATCTATGTTTCGATCATCCCGTTCAACCGTGACGTCAACGTTGGAACAGTGAACAAAGACGCCGATTGGCTCTATTGGAATGGTACGTGTCTTAATTCCAATGCCTGCACCTACGGCGCCAAACTTTATCCCTACGGCACCGATAAGTCGAAGTGGACCGGCTGTGTTGTCGACCGCAATCAGTCCTACGATGTTGCGGTGTCTGTACCGACTGATAACAACACAAGATTCTACGCCGAGCAGTACAGCGCCTGTCCCGCCGCTTTGACGTCGATGACCAACAATTGGTCGACACTCAAGACGGCGGTGACTGCCATGACCTCAAACGGATCGACCAATCAGACCATTGGCTTGGTCTGGGCTTGGCAATCGTTGCAGCTAACGTCGCCGATTGCTGCCCCGGCCAAGGATTCCAACTACGAGTATCAGGATGCGATCATCCTGCTGTCGGATGGCGACAACACACAGAACCGGTGGACGGGCAATGGCAGCGCCAGCTCAACCGCGGTCGATACTCGAATGTCGATGGTCTGTACGGCCGCCAAGGCAGCCGGCGTAACCATTTATACCGTTCTGGTTATTGCCGGAAACGAGTCGGTGTTGAAGGGGTGCGCCAGCTCCGCCGACGATTACTTCAATGCGTCCACTGCAAATGATATCATCACCGCCTTCGGTGCTATCGGCGACAAGCTCTCGGCCCTGCGGATCGCCCAGTGAGGCTGTCATTTAGGGACTGAACACCGGCACCAAGCCGTGCGTGATGAGGTAGAGCGTCGCGGTCACCGTTACCACCGAGGCCGCGGTGCCGATCAGGATGCCGCTGGCCGACTGCTCGACGTACAGACGATATTGCTGCGCGGCGGCATAGCAGGTCGCCGCCGGTGGCAGGCATGCCATCAACACCGCCGCCTGTACCCACACTGGCGGAAATCCCCCCACCAGAGTGACCATCGTCCTGGCCATCAACGGATGGATAATGAGTTTGATGGCGACCAGCGCGGGTAGTTCCCGGCAGGGCGAGCGCCAGAACCTTGATCATAAACGAGTGATCGCCGGGGTGTCCGCATCCTGAGGGCGGCTACGGGGTGGAGGGAAAGCACGAAATGGGATAACAGCTCATCGCACGATTCAGAAAGCGAACGTAGATGTTGCCGCCCTTTTCTTGGCGGTGTCCGCAGAGAGGCTTACGCGCGTTGGATTATCGAAAGGCCAGAACGCAAGCCGCCTTTTGGCTCGAGTATGCGGGATTGCGCGTGGCCGTGGCTTTGCTGCACTTCCTCGGCGTTGATCGCGCCTCGGCGATGATGGGGCGACTTTGGCGATGGTTTGCCCGCCTCAACCCGCGTCACCTGCGGGCCGAGCGGAATCTGGCCTTTGCCCTGCCGGAACTGACGGCGGCCGAGCGGAATTCGATTCTTTCGGAAATGTGGGAAAACCTCGGCCGTACCTTCGCCGAGGCACTTCTCCTGCCGGAAATCGTAAATGAACCTGAGCGTGTCGTTGTGAACGACAAATTTGCTGCGGATATTCGCGCGCTTGGGGCCGGAGGCGCCGTGTTTTGTTCGTTGCACCAGGGTAACTGGGAGCTTCTGGCGATCGGCTGTGCGGTTATCGGAAAGCCGGTCGCTGGCGTATACCGTTCACTCAAGAACCCGCTTGCAGAACACTATTTTCGGTCACGGCGTGAAACGGCCTATCCGGCAGGGTTGATCGCTGCAGGGGCGACATCGGTGTTGCGCCTCCGCTCGCTTGCTCGCAGCGGTGCGGCCATCGCCATGATGGCCGACCTTCCCGATGGCACTGGTATCCGGGCGCCTTTTTTGGGCGGTCCCTCGTCCCTCTCCAAGCTGCCCGTCACACTGGCCCGCCATCTTGGCCTGCCGCTGGTGGTGGCGCGTTGCCGGCGAACGGACGGGGTGCATTTCTGCATTGATGGCCAAAGGCTCGATCTGTCTCGCACCGACGACGCTGACGCCGACGTTGCCGAGGGAACGCGCGCATTGCACGCGATATTCGAGGATTGGATCCGTGACCAGCCGGGCCAATGGATGTGGGCAACGCGTAAATGGTCGGAAGCCGTTCTCCGGGGCGAGGCCCGAAGCTAGCGACCGTTCACCTCCCATTCATGTCAAATCTTTGAATTGACAAGCTTTTGCCGCCTTTTTTCTGATTGACGCCCCATTGGCTGGGCAAACTCCGGAACCGAAGGCCGTTGCCACTGGTTTCTATGGGCGGACCTCGCCTAAAGCACGGCGGCCGTTAGGTGCTACCGATCATGACTATTGTTGTCTCGGAGCACAAAGGAAGGCTGGAGGATTTTATGAAGCGACTCAGAAAGCTGTTGCTGGCTTGTGCGATCGTGCCCTTGTCGCAGATCGCGGTACAGGCCGCTGCCAGGGCCGAAGAGGGCGGCTTTGTTGTTGCTCAGGCCGACCCGCCGGCTTGCCAACCGGGCGATGCCAACTGCGTGCCACCTGAGAAAGTGGCGCCGCCGCAGGAGAAGAAGCCAGAGGTTCAGCCTGAGCTGCCTGCGCCTAAGCAGGAGGCAGAGCCACCGCGTCCTGCGCCTCAACCCGAGGTCCTCCCCGAGGCGCCGGCCCCCCGTCCGGAAGCTCAACCTGAGCCATCGGCTCCCAAGCCCGAGGCGAAGCCTGAAACTCCCGCGCCCCAACCTGAGGTCCTCCCTGAGGCGCCGGCCCCCCGCCCGGAAGTTCTGCCAGAGCCATCGGCTCCCAAGCCCGAGGCGAAGCCTGAAACTCCCGCGCCCCAACCCGAGGTCCTCCCCGAGGCGCCGGCCCCGCGCCCGGAAGCTCAACCCGAACCAACCGCTCCCAAGCAGCCGGCAAAGCCTGAGCAACCCAAGGTCGAACCTCAGGTCGCCCCGGAGCCCGTAGCCCCGAAGCTTGATTCGGAGCCCAAGGCGGCGCCTTCAGAGCCGAAACTGCGTCCCGAGCGCCCGGCGCCCAAGCCTGACGCCCGGACCGAGCCCCCCGCCGCGCCGACTGAAAGTGCCGCACCGCAACTCGAATCCAAGCCGGGAACTGCAACTCCTGAGCCCACGACCCAGCCTAAGCCCATCATTCCGGCACCGATGGGGACGCCTGACAAAAGCGTTCCTCAGCCACCGGCGTCAGGCGCTGCCGCAGCCCCAGGCACGTCCCTTTCGCCGCCAGCCCAACCAGGCAGTCAGCCGCTCCCGTCACCGGCTGCAGCAGAGCAGCAGACACCACCGCCGGCGCTCATCGAGAAGCTGGGCAACGCTGGCGCCGCCGCCACCGCAGCCGCCGATCAAAGTGTGGACCAGAAGGCCCGCAACATCCGCGATGTTCAGCGTGAACGTCGGGTGATCAGTGATGAGAATGGCGTTCGCGTCACGGTGGAGCCGGGTGGGCGCATCATCGTCCAAAGCGGCGAAGACGCGGTGATCCGCCACGACGACCGGGATCGCTTCGATCGCGGCGGTCGCGACTATCGTGAACGTCAAACGCGCGATGGTGGCCGCGAAGTGGTCGTCACGACTCGTGACGGCGGCGAGGTGCGGACCGTCTACGACGAAAACGGCACGATGATCCGCCGCGAGCGTCAGGATCGCGATGGCGGCGTGTACGTGCTGTTCGACAACCGGAGCTTTGGTCCTGGCCCGATCGATGAGCCGGTGTGGCAGCCGGTCGTCCGTCTGCCGCCACCGCCGGTTTACGACGTGCCGCGCGAGCAGTATCGCGTTGAAATGCGATCGGCGCCGCCGCGCTATGTGGAAGAAGCGCTGATGGCTCCGCCGCTCGTTGAGGTGCAGCCGCAATACACGCTCAACCAGGTGATCTACAGTCCCGATCTGCGCGAACGCGTCAGGTCCGTCGATCTTGACAACATCACCTTCCCGAGCGGTGCTTGGATGGTCGAAGGAAGCCAGGTGCCCGGTATCGAGGCTGTTGCGCGTGGTATTGAGGCGGCCCTTCGGCGCAATCCCAACGAGGTGTTTCTCGTCGAGGGTTACACAGACGCGGTCGGTTCGGTCGTGGACAATCTTTCTCTGTCCGATCGCCGCGCTGAGGCCGTGGCCAACATCCTGACGGACCATTATGGTATCCCGCCGGAAAACCTTGTCACACAAGGCTACGGTGAGAGTTACCTGAAGGTACAGACTGAAGGTCCTGAGCGCGCGAACCGCCGGGTCACGGTGCGCCGTATCACGCCTTTGCTCACGACCAAGAATCAGCAACAGCAGTGAGGCGATTGCTCCCCCGCCTGTTTCTCCGCTAAAAGAAGGCCCCGTTCCTCTCGGACGGGGCTTTCATTTTAGAGCCGCAGAGGCTCCTCCGTTCGGGTTCGCGTTTTGCCAAATCGCATCGCCTCTTTTCTGGGCAACAACCCGCGCCGTTTGACAGCCACCGCCGTTGTGGCGATGGCCACAATCGGCTGGCTTTGGCTGGCCGCGGCCGTGTGGGATGGTGAGCTGTCCGAAGCGCTGATGCCGGCGATGGAAGGGGGGCTCAGCGTCGGTAGTGGCGCGCTTGTCTTCGCCATGTGGGTCGCCATGGTGTTCGCCATGATGTTGCCAACGGCAGCGCCGACTTTTCGTGCCTATGCCGACAACGCGGGTATCGGAGCCGTTGCGTTGATGGCCGGCTACACGGCGGTTTGGCTGGTGGTGTCTCTGCTGGCAACGGCGGTTCAGGTCTGGCTCGTCCACCTCGGCGCGCTCGCGCCGCACATGGCGCCTGCCGGCATTGCGCTATCGGCATCGATCCTGATCGCCGCCGGCATTTATCAGTTTACCCCTTTGAAATGGGCCTGCCTCGTTCGCTGCCGTAACCCGCGCGTCGCCGACGCCGAAGGTGAAATGGCGGGCATGTTTCGCATTGGCCTGGAGGAAGGGCTTGCATGTCTTGGCTGTTGCTGGGCCATGATGGCGGTCATGTTCGCCGCCGGTCTGATGAATCTTGCCGCTATGGCCTTGCTCGGCGTGCTGATGGGGCTGGAAAAGCTCGTTAGCGGCGTCAGGACCACGTATTTCCTCGGGGTTTTGCTCATTCTTGCCGGTGTCATCTTGGCGAGTGGCCTCGTCATCAGGTAGATTGTCGCCAGATGTAACCATCCGGCAGGATCGGTAAGGTTTTGGGCGATGATCTTCGAGGCTCCGTCGGGCGATGCGTTTCGTCCGTTCATGATGGCTCGCAGCCCGGCCGTCGGTTCGGACAAGAGGAACGGCGCGCGATGACGGAACTGACACTTGTGGGCAGGCATCAGAATGCGTTGATCGCTCTTGCCGTGCATGCCTTCACGGCGAGCGGTATCGTGCTCGCCATGCTCGCGGCCTTCGCCGCCTATAATCTGGACTGGCCGACCTTCTTCATGTGGCTGGGGCTCGCACTGGTCGTCGACGGGGTCGACGGGCCCATCGCCCGCAAGGTTTCGGTGGAAAGCCGCCTGCCGACCTTTTCCGGTGCCGCTCTCGATTTTGTGGTCGATTACGTGACCTATGTCTTCTTGCCGGCGCTCGCCGTCGCGACGGCGGGCTTCACATCGATTCCGGTGGCTTTGGCGCTGGCCGGCATCATCGTCTTCACCTCCGCGATGTATTATGGCGATACGCGCATGAAGATGAAGAACAACGCCTTCCGGGGGTTCCCGGTGGTCTGGAACGGCGTCGTCTTTCTCTACTTCGTATTCGACCTCAATCAGTTCGCCGTCATCGGCATCACCCTTGCGTTGTCGGTTCTGACGTTTGCCCCCATTGCCTTCGTGCATCCGGTGCGCGTCGAGAGGTGGCGGCCGGTGACGCTGGCGATAACGCTCGCCTGGTTCCTGTTTGCCGGCGCGGCGCTCGCCTGGAAACTCAATCCTCCTATCGGTATCGAGATCGGCCTTGCGCTCTCCACCGCCTATCTCGCCCTCGTCGCAGCGGTACAGCAGCTCGTCGAGAAATTCTTCGGTGCAAAAGCGGCCTGACTTCTTGAAATGCTGACGGTACTCTCCAGATAAGGTCCTGATCCGACGGCCATATCTGGGGAATGACCGCATCCATGCTTGATCTTCTTTTTAGTGCCAACGCCTGGGCAAGCCTTCTCACCTTGACGGTAATGGAGATTGTCCTTGGTATCGACAATCTCGTCTTCATTTCAGTTTTGACCAGCCGCCTGCCGACCGAAGCGGCACGCAAGGCCCGCGCCCTAGGTCTCTCCATGGCGCTGGTGTTCCGCATTCTGCTGTTGATTACCCTATCCTGGCTGATCGGCCTGACGGCGCCCGTGTTCACCCTGTTCGAACATGGCTTCTCCTGGCGTGACCTGATCCTGCTCGCCGGCGGCCTGTTCCTGATTTACAAGGCAACGCACGAAATTCACACCGGCATCGAGGGCGAGGAGGACGAGGGCGGCAACATCGTTCGTGCCGCCTTTGGGGCCACCGTGGCGCAGATCATCGTCATCGATATCGTCTTCTCGATCGACAGCATCATCACCGCGATCGGCATGGCCGAGCACGTACCGGTGATGATTCTCGCCGTCATCATCGCGATGATCATCATGTTCGTCGCGTCGGAACCGATCTCGCATTTCATTCAGAAGCATCCGACGACCAAAATGCTGGCGCTGTCCTTCCTGTTGCTGATTGGCGTGTCGCTGGTGGCCGACGGCGTCGGCTTCCATGTGCCGCGCGCCTACATCTACTTCGCCATGGCCTTCTCGGCGGGCGTCGAGATGATCAACATCCTGGCGCACCGCAGACGCCGCAAAGCCAAGGCAGGCTTGAGCTGAACGGCAACGCAACTGGCCAAACCCTGAAGGCGACGGAGCAATCCGTCGCCTTTTCGCGTTGGGCAGGCCCCGAGGCGGTCTCAACATCGTGACCTGCCTACTCGGCGTTTATACGGATTTCGCTTGGGTTCTAGATCGTTTCAGGCTACCCCTCTGTCAGGTGGCGCCTCGTCGGCGTTTTTTCGACGTTCATGGGTCGCCTCGCTTCATCACGGGTATTCGGACCGATGAGCACCACCGATATTGCCAAACGAGTCCACGACCACAACTGGAAGCTCGACCCGATCATCCGCAGCCTGCTCGATACGGATATCTACAAGTTCCTGATGCAGCAGCTGATCTGGAAACGCTATCGCGATGTCGACGTCACGTTCTCGCTGATCAACCGCGCCAGCAGCATCCGACTTGCGGACGATATCGACGAGGGCGAGCTCAGGGCTCAACTCGACTATGCGCGCTCGCTGCGGCTCGGCAAGAAGGAATGGATCTGGCTGGCCGGCAATACGTTCTATGGCAAACGGCAGATCTTCGCGCCTGAATATCTCGACTTCCTGCGCAACTTCCAGCTTCCGCCTTACCACCTCAGCAAGGCGGACGGCCAGTATCAGCTCGAGTTTCATGGCCCCTGGACTCACACGACGATGTGGGAAATCCCGGCATTGGCCATCATCAACGAGTTACGTTCGCGCTCAGTGATGAAGACGATGCGGCGCTTCGAACTCGACGTGCTCTATGCGCGTGCCAAGGCCAAGCTATGGAGCAAGGTAGAGCGGCTGCGCGCCTTTCCCGATATCAAGATCGCCGATTTCGGCACGCGTCGCCGCCATTCGCACCTCTGGCAAGACTGGTGCGTCAACGCCCTGAAAGAGGGACTCGGACCGGCGTTTATCGGCACGTCCAACGTGCTGATGGCCATGAAGAGCGATCTCGAAGCCATCGGCACCAACGCTCACGAGTTGCCCATGGCCATGGCCGCCCTCGCCAATACCGAGGACGAACTGCGCCAGTCCCCCTACCGCGTATTGCGCGACTGGCAGGAACTCTACGACGGTAACCTGCTGGTCGTTTTGCCCGATGCCTTCGGCACGGCCTCATTCCTGCGCGATGCGCCGGACTGGGTGGCGGACTGGAAGGGGTTCCGCCCCGACAGTGCCGATCCGGTGGACGGCGGCGAGGAGATCATTACCTGGTGGAAGTCCAAAGGGCAGGACCCGCGCGACAAGCTGATCGTCTTCTCCGACGGGCTCGACGTCGAGGAGATCGAGCGGGTCTACACCCACTTCCGGGGACGCGTGCACATGAGCTTCGGCTGGGGCACCAACCTCACCAACGACTTCCAGGATTGCGCGCCACAGCCCACCGATGATTTCGACGCAATCTCTCTGGTCTGCAAAGTGACGCAGGTGGGGGGGCGGCCGGCAGTGAAGCTTTCCGACAACCCGGAGAAGGCCACCGGTGACCCGGCCGAGATCGCTCGTTATTTGCGCGTCTTCGGCGGGGCGGGGCGCGTCAAGCGTCCGGTGTTCGTTTAGTTCCCCCGACCTGAAACCGCAACGCCGCCCTAGGGGTGGCGTTGCAATAGGTCAATGCTGACTTACTGTTCCGGTCAAGCTTCGAAAGGCTTGGTGGCGAGCCACTTTTCCAGCCAGTGAATGTCATAGGCGCCGTCGATAATGTCGGCGTTCTTTAGCATGTTGTTGAACAGAGGAATCGTCGAGTCGATGCCATCGACCACGAACTCGTCCAGGCAGCGCCGCAAGCGCATCAGGCACTCGACGCGATTGCGACCGTGGACGATCAGCTTGCCGATCATGCTGTCGTAATAGGGCGGGATCGTGTAGCCCTGATAAACGCCGCTGTCGACCCGCACTCCCAATCCGCCAGGCGGATGCCAGTAAGTGATCTTGCCGGGCGACGGCGCAAAGGTGGCGGCGTTCTCGGCGTTGATGCGGCACTCGATGGCATGGCCGTTGAAATGAACGTCCGACTGGCGGAAGCTCAGCGCCTGGCCTGAAGCCACCTTGATCTGCTCGTTGACGAGGTCGATGCCGGTGATCATCTCGGTGACCGGATGTTCGACCTGCAAGCGAGTGTTCATCTCGATGAAATAGAACTCGCCGTTCTCGTAGAGGAACTCGATGGTGCCGGCGCCCGAATAGTTGAGCTCCGACATGGCGTTGGCGACGATATCGCCGATCCGGGCACGTTCGTCATCATTGAGGGCTGGCGAGCGGGCCTCTTCCATGACCTTCTGATGGCGACGCTGCAGCGAGCAGTCGCGCTCGCCGAGGTGTACCGCGTTGCCTTGGCCATCGCCGAGCACCTGCAGCTCGATGTGGCGCGGCTTGAGGAGATATTTCTCGATGTAGACGGCGTCATCGCCAAAGGCGTTCTTTGCTTCGGTCTTGGCCGCCGACATGGCAGACGGCAGCTCCGCCTCGTTCATCGCAACGCGCATGCCGCGGCCGCCGCCACCCGCCGATGCCTTGACCAGCACCGGATAGCCGACTTCAGCGGCAATTCGCAGCGCGTCTTCCTCGGATTCCACAGCACCATCGGAGCCGGGCACCACAGGGATACCCAGGCGCCGGGCGGTCGCCTTGGCCTCGATCTTGTCGCCCATGATGCGGATATGGTCGGCCGAGGGGCCGATGAAGGTGATGTTGTGGGCGGCGAGAATATCGGCGAAGCGGGCATTCTCGCTGAGGAAGCCGTAACCCGGATGCACTGCTTCGGCGCCGGTGATCTCACAGGCGGCGACGATGTTGGGAATGTTGAGGTAGCTGTCGCGCACCGGCGCTGGGCCAATGCATACGCTCTCGTCGGCGAGGCGGACATGCATGGCGTTGGCATCCGCCGTTGAATGGACGGCAACGGTGCCGATGCCCAGCTCCTTGCAGGCACGCAGCACCCGAAGGGCGATTTCGCCGCGGTTGGCGATGAGGATCTTTTCGAACATGGGGCCGGTCACTCGATGATCAGCAGCGGTTCGCCGAATTCGACCGGCTGGCCGTTCTCGACGAGCACCGCAGTGACGCGACCGGCGCGTGGCGCCGGAATGTGGTTGAGGTGCTTCATAGCCTCGATGATCATCACCGTCTGGCCTTCCTTCACCACATCGCCGACCTCGACGAACGAGCGCGCGCCGGGTTCGGGCGCCAGATAGGCGGTGCCGACCATGGGGGAGGGCACGGCACCCGGGTTGGTGGCGGGATCAGCGGATTACCGGCGCCGCCGTCCGAGCCACGCGGATCTTCAGCTTTTCCTGCTCCACCTCGATCTCGGTGAGATTGGTCTCGTCGAGAATGTTGGCAAGCTGGCGGATCAGTTCGTAGTCAAAGGTCTGGGGCATCGGTTCTCACCGGATTGGGACGGCGGTCACCCTTTCAGGAGACCGGCGAGGGCTTCGAGCGCGAGGGTGTAGCCGAGGGGGCCAAGGCCGACGATCACTCCAGCCGCCACGGGCGACACGAAGGAACGATGCCGAAAACTCTCGCGGGCATGGACGTTGGAAATGTGGACCTCGATCAGGGGAACGCCGGTTCCCTTGATCGCGTCGTGGAGGGCGATCGACGTGTGGGTATAGGCGCCGGGGTTCATCACCACGCCGGCACCGCGCCGCCCAGCCTCCTGGATCCAGTCGACGAGGACGCCTTCGTGGTTGGACTGACGGAACTCGACGGCTGAGAACCCCAGAGCGGCGGCCTTTTCGCGGCAGTTCGCCTCGATATCAGCAAGGGTCAGCGATCCGTAGATGCCCGGCTCTCGTGTTCCGAGAAGATTGAGGTTCGGTCCGTTGAGGATGAACGCTTCAATGGGCAATCGGTCGGTTCCCTTTCAGGCCGGAGCGGGGCTGCCGCTTCCCTTGTCGGGCCGCGACCGGCTTCCTTATAGGCATATGCCGCGCCGAAAAAAAGAGGCCGCGCCAATTCATCCCCGTCCGTGCGGACCGCCTTATTCCTTGTTTCGATCCAAAGGTCAGCAGGTCGCCTTGCCGCAAGCGCGCATCGCCTCGATCTTCCGATTGAGCTCGGAAAAGCCGACCGCGCCGAACACCAGTTCGTCGCCGACGATATAGGCCGGCGTGCCGTTGATGGCGAGCTTGTGGGCAAGGTCGTAGGATTGGTTGATCGCAGCCGCCACTTCCGGTTTGGCGGCCATCTCCTTCACCTTCGCCTCGTCGAGGCCGGCCTTTACCGCAGACGCCAAGCCGCCACCTTGGCCGCCTCGACGGATCCTTCGCTCAGGATGGGAAACTCCTTGAGGATGATCTTGACGTCCTTCTCCTTGTCGAGAATGGCGCGGGTGTCGGCAAGCGCCTTTTTGCAGAAGCCGCAGTTGTAGTCGAAGAATTCGACGAGGGCGATCTTGGCATTGGGATCACCGAGTGTCGCCTGGTAGGGCGAGGAGAAGATGGCCTCTCGGTTCGCCTGGATGGCGTCGGTCCTTCCCTGTTCCTCGGACGCCTTGTTGCGGGCATCGAGCGCCTGCAGCGCGTCGGCGATGACCTCCGGATGGTCCATCAGGTAGGCCTTGACGACGTCACCAATGGCTGCCTTCTGGCTGGCGGTGAAGTCCTCGGCCGAGGCGACGGAAGGGAGGAGAGTCGCGGCGACGAGAGTGGCCGACAGGACTTTCCGGAAATGGGCAAACATGCGACTGCTCCTTGTCCCAGGCAGGCAATACCCGGTCAATTCGGTGCCTTGTAGGTGATGATGT
>JAGSYV010000188.1 GCA_018262505.1 Pseudomonadota bacterium | reverse complement strand
CCGCCTCGGCTCCCGGCAGGTGCGGGCTGTCGGCACCATAGGCGGCAATATCGCCAACGGTTCACCGATTGGCGACATGCCGCCGGCACTGATCGCTCTTGGCGCTACGCTTGAGCTCGCCCATGGCGAGGACGGCCGGGCGCTGCCGCTTGAGGACTATTTCATCGCCTATGGCAAGCAGGACCGGCAGCCGGGTGAGTTCGTCGCCGGTCTCCTGGTGCCGAAGCTGGCGCCGAACCAGGTGTTCCGCGCCTACAAGATCACCAAGCGCTTCGACGAGGATATTTCGGCGGTGATGGGTGCGTTCCGCTTCACCATCGACGATGGCGTCATTACCGAGGCGCGCATCGCCTACGGCGGCATGGCGGCGACACCCAAGCGGGCGCTCCATGCCGAGGCGCGCCTCAACGGCGCTCAACCGGCACGGGCCGCGAGTTGGGGAGCGGCCATCGAGGCGCTCAGCGAGGATTATGCGCCGATCTCCGACATGCGCGCCTCGGCAGCCTATCGCATGGAGACCGCCAAGGCACTGCTCGCCAAGGCGTTGGTCGAATGTGCCGGGGCGCCGACGAGCCGCACCCGCGTTATCGGCCGCCGCGAGGCGCCGGAAACAGAGGTGGCCTTATGAGCGCGCCTGAATCTGAGCTCTCCGAAGCAAAGGCCGAGCGAGTCATCCATCGTTCGACGCCACACGACAGCGCCGTGCTGCATGTCACCGGCCGCGCCGTCTATATCGACGATATGGTCGAGCCGACCGGCACGCTGCACCTTGCGCCCGGCTTCTGCCCGGACATGGCGCGCGGCCGCATTCGCGATATCGACCTCTCACGCGTTCGGCAGGCGCCGGGTGTGGTCGCCGTGCTGACCGCCGCCGACATTCCCGGTCGCAACGACTGGTCGACTTCCATCGGTGGCGATCCGATCCTTGCCGAGAAAGAGGTCGAGTTCTGGGGTGAAGTGCTGTTCTGCGTCGTGGCGGAAACGCGTGACGCTGCGCGTCGGGCGACACGACTGGCGCTGTTCGAGGGCGAAGCGGAGCCGCCGGTGCTCACCGCGGAGGAGGCGAAGGCCAAGGGGCTGCGCGTGCTCGACGACTATGGTTACGGTCGTGGCGATGTCGCACGCTCCTTTGCCAGCGCGCAGCGCCGGTTCGATGGCGTCATCCGCAACGGCGGACAGGAGCACTTCTACCTCGAGGGTCAGATCGCTTTGGCCGTTCCCGGCGAGTCGGGCGACATGCTCGTCTACTCGTCGACCCAACATCCGTCCGAGGTGCAGCATTGCGTTGCCCATATGCTTGGGCTGCCGAGCGCCATGGTGACGGTGGAAGTGCGGCGCATGGGCGGCGGCTTTGGCGGCAAGGAAAGCCAGGCGAGCCAATGGGCCTGCCTCGCTGCCTTGGGTGCCCGCGTCACCGGCCGGTCCTGCAAGCTCAGGCTCGACCGTGACGACGACATGGTGATGACCGGCAAACGGCACGACATGATGACGGCTTTCGCGGTCGCCTACGATAGCTCGGGCAAGATCCTGGCTGCCGATATCGATTTCATGGCTCGCTGTGGCTACTCCGCCGATCTCTCCGGCGGCGTCAACGACCGTACGCTATTCCATGCCGACAACGCCTACTATTACCCCAATGTCGCGCTGAAGTCGGAGCGGCTCAAGACCAACACGGTGACCAACACCGCCTTCCGCGGGTTTGGTGGGCCGCAGGGAATCCTTGCCGCCGAGCGCATCATGGATACGCTGGCCATCGTCACCGGCATCGATCCGCTGGAGGTCCGCAAGCGGAACTTCTACGGTCCCGGACGCGATGTGACGCCCTATGGCCAGAAGGTCGAGGACAACATCCTTCCGGAGTTGATCGCTGACCTGGAACGCTCCTGCGACTATGCCAAGCGGCGGCAGGAATGCCGCGCCTTCAACACCAAGAATCGCATCCTCCGCAAGGGCATCGCCCTGACGCCGCTGAAGTTCGGCATCTCCTTCACGCTGATCCACCTCAACCAGGCTGGTGCGCTGGTGCATGTCTATGCCGATGGTTCGGTCCACTTGAACCACGGTGGCACCGAAATGGGGCAGGGGCTCAACATCAAGGTGGCGCAGGTGGTGGCCGACGCCTTCGGCATCCCCCTTGACCAAGTGCGGATCACCGCAACCAATACGTCCAAGGTGCCGAATACCTCGGCGACGGCCGCTTCGTCCGGTTCTGATCTCAACGGCATGGCGGCGCTTGCCGCGTGCGATGAGATCAAGGAAAGGATGGTCGCTCATCTCGTTGCGACCAGCAATGTCGCTCCGGAGAGCGTGGTATTCGCCGATGGCCGGGTGAGCCATGCCGGCGGTTCGCTATCCTTTGCCGATCTCGCCAAGGCCTGCTACGAGAGCCGTGTCCAGCTTTCCGCCTCAGGTTTTTACTCGACGCCCAAGATCCACTGGGATCGCCAGAAAGCCGAGGGGCGACCGTTCCTCTATTTCGCCTACGGCGCCGCCTGCGCGGAAGTCACCGTCGACACCATGACCGGCGAGATGAAAGTCGACCGGGTGGATATCCTTCACGACTGCGGACGCTCTCTCAACCCGGCGATCGACATCGGTCAGATCGAAGGTGCCTTCGTCCAGGGCATGGGCTGGCTGACGACCGAGGAATTGGTGTGGGACGACAAGGGCCGCCTTTCGACACATGCCCCATCCACCTACAAGATCCCGACCGCCGGCGATGTGCCGGCCGCCTTCAATACGCGTCTCTGGGACGGCGCCAACCGCGAGGAGACCATCCACTCTTCGAAGGCGGTTGGCGAACCACCACTGATGCTTGCTTGCTCGGTTTTCTCGGCGGTCTTCGACGCCGTCGCCAGCTTGAAGCCCGGCGTGGTGCCACCGCTTGATGCGCCGGCGACGCCCGAATCGATCATGCGCGCCGTGTCCTTCATGCGACGGAGCGAGGCATGAAGGAGGTCTTCGCCCCGCTTCAACGTCTTTTGGGCCGCGATGGTGTCGCAGCGCTGGTGACGGTTGTCGGGGCGAAGGGATCGACGCCGCGCGATGCTGGCGCCCGCATGGTGGTGTCGGTAGATGGCACCATTTCCGGGACCATTGGGGGCGGCCGACTTGAGCTCGACGCCATGGAGCATGCCATCGCCGCCTTGCATCAAGGGCGCGACGGCAGCGAGCGCCTCGACTTGGCGCTAGGCCCGTCCATTGGTCAATGCTGTGGCGGCGCCGTCAGCGTGATGGTCGAAACCTTCACGGCCGCCCGTCTCGAAGCCGTCGCAAAATTGGCTGAGGCGGAAGCAAAGGGACCTTTCCAGACCACCGCCATCGATGCCGGTACCGCGCCGATCGACCGCCGCATTATCGGTGCCGAGCAATTGGCACCGAGCGCCACCGTCGATATCGATGGTCGACTCGGCGAAAGCTTCGGCGAGCCCTTGCGCACGTTGCTGTTGTTCGGCGCGGGGCATGTCGGCCGGGCCGTCGTGCTGGCGCTGGCGCCGCTGCCGTTCCATATTCGCTGGATCGATGGCCGAAGGGGGGCTTTCCCCGAACTGCCGCTCTCCCGGCTCGAACAGGTGGTGACTGGCGCGCCCGCTGCCGAACTGAAGGCTGCTCCCTCCGATGCCTTCGTGCTGATCATGACGCACGATCATGGTCTCGATCTCGATATCCTCCATGCGGCGTTGTCGGAAGATCGATTCCCGTACGTCGGGCTGATCGGCTCGCGCACCAAGCGGGCACGCTTCGAACATCGGCTTGCCGAACTCGGCCATGCTGAAACTCATATCAGGGCTTTCACCTGCCCGATTGGTGTGCCGGGGATAACCTCCAAAGAACCGGCGCATATCGCCGTTTCGGTGGCGGCGGAGCTGTTGATTGTAGACGAGAAACTTCGTAGGACCCCGGGCGAAGAGCCCGCCGTCGGGCGATCGACCGGCAGCTCAGAAAATGGGCAGATTGCCCATTTATTCGGACATTCCGGCTGAATCTTTTGGCGCGTCCGGTGGGCGAAATCGTGCTTGTATGCTGCACAGAAATTAGACAAAGCGCGGTGAAACGGGGACAACAGCTCTGATGGGCGAAGGGACTGGGGACAGCACCGGAGAGATGCTCCGCCGGGTGGGAGGCGATATGCCGCTTCTCGAAGTCCGTCACGTTATCAAGCGTTTCGGCAGCTTCGCCGCCAACGACCACGTTTCCCTGAAGATCATGCCGGGCGAGATCCATGCGCTGCTCGGCGAGAACGGCGCCGGCAAGTCGACCTTGGTCAAGATCATCTATGGTTCGCTTCAGCCCAACGCCGGAGAGATTCTCTGGAAGGGCAAACCGGTGACGGTAGCTTCGCCCGCCGAAGCGCGTGCGCTCGGCATCGGCATGGTATTCCAGCATTTCTCGCTGTTCGAGGCGATGACGGTGGTCGAGAACATTGCGTTGGCCCTGCCTAATTGCAAGGCGACACGCGAACTCGCCGACACCATTGCTCGCGTTTCAGCCAACTACGGCCTGCCGCTCGATCCGAACGCCCATATTGCCGACCTGTCGGTGGGCGAGCGGCAGCGCGTCGAGATCGTTCGCTGCCTCCTTCAGAATCCCGAACTGATCATCATGGATGAGCCGACCTCGGTCCTGACGCCGCAGGAGGCCGACCAGTTGTTCGTGACGCTGAGGCGCCTCGCCGAGGAGGGCTGCGCCATCCTCTATATTTCGCATCGCCTCGAGGAGGTGCGGGCGCTTTGCCACCACGCGACCATCATGCGCCGCGCAAAGGTGGTGGCCGAAGCCGATCCGGCTCGGGAGACGGTGAATACGCTGGCCCAACTGATGGTCGGCAACGAGATTACCCGCGTTGTCCGCGAAAAGGGCAAGCTCGGACCGGAGGCCATTCTTCTCAAGGGGCTGATGCAAGTTGCGCAGGATGCATTCGGCGTGTCGCTGAAGGACATCAATCTTTCCGTTCGCTCCGGCGAGATCGTCGCCATCGCCGGCATCGCCGGCAACGGCCAGACGGAGCTGTTCGATGTGCTGTCGGGTGAGGAACTGGCCGAGAGCGAAGGCATGGTGATCTTCGCCGGTGAAGCGGCCGGTCTGATGGACATCAACCAACGCCGGTTGCTCGGCGCGGCGTTTGTGCCGGAGGAGCGTCTCGGGCACGGCGCCGTGCCGGCGCTGAAGCTGTCGGAAAACGTCGTGCTGACCCGCCACGGCACCGGTGAGGGCATAGCCCGGCGAGGCTTCACCCGCTTTGGCAAAGCCGGCCGCATCGTCGAGAAGGTGACGAGCCTATTCGATGTCAGAAAAGGCGTGATCGACCCCGAGGCGCGGTCGCTGTCGGGTGGCAACCTGCAAAAGTTCGTCGTCGGCCGCGAGGTCGAACGCACGCCAAAGATCTTGATCATTGCGCAGCCCACCTGGGGTGTAGACGCCGGCGCGGCAGCGGTGATCCGTCAATCGCTGATCGATTTGTCGCGCAAAGGTGCGGCCATAGTGGTCATCTCGCAGGATCTCGACGAAATCTTCGAGATTGCCGATCGCATCGCGGTCATTTCACGCGGCCAACTGTCGAAGGCAGAGGACGCCGATACGCTGACGCCGGAAAAGGTCGGCCTGTTGATGGCCGGCGGCGCCGAGAAAAAGGGAGCGGCGGCGGCATGATGCGCCTCGAACTGGTCAAGAGGGCCGAGAAAAGCCGGCTGATGAGCGTGCTATCGCCGATCATCGCCGTGGCCCTGACTGTGGTGTTCGCCGGCATCATCTTTGCCGCGCAGGGACACAATCCTCTCAGTGGCGTCTGGTATTTCTTTCTGGAGCCGATCACCTCGCTCTGGGGCGTCGAGCAACTGATCACCAAGGCGACGCCGCTGGTCATCATCGCGCTTGGCCTTTCCGTTTGCTACCTCTCCAACAACTGGAACATCGGCGCCGAGGGGCAGCTCACCATCGGTGCCATCGTCGGCTCGATCCCGCCGATCCTGTTTCCGGACTTCGCACCAACGAGATTCTGACCAGTCTGATGCTGGTCTATTGTGCCAACCTGTTCCTCGACTGGATGGTGCGCGGCCCCTGGCGCAGCCCTCAGGGTTACAACTTCCCGATCACCATCGACTTCCACGAATGGGCAGTCCTGAACGCTGTTGACGTCGGCGGCATCTACATCAATCTCTCCGCACCGATTGCCCTTGTTCTGGTCATCCTGCTGGCGGTGGTGATGCGCTCGACGCTGAAGGGGTTCGAGATCCGCGTCCTTGGTCAGAGCCCGCGCGCCGGATCCTTCGCAGGCTTTTCCAACCGCCGGATGACCGCCTTCGCCTTCGCGCTGTCGGGCGCTCTCGCCGGGCTTGCCGGCATGATGGTGGTGATGAGCGAGATCGGCAAGCTGCAGCCGGTGATCTCGCCGGGTTACGGCTTTACCGCGATCATCGTCGCCTTCCTCGGCCGTCTCAATCCGGTCGGCATCCTGATCGCCGGCCTGGTCATTGCCTCGTCCTATCTCGGCGGCGAAGCCATCCAGACCTCGCTGCAGATGTCTTCCAAGCTCGCCACCGTCATTCAGGGCGTGCTGCTGTTCTTCGTGCTCGCCGCCGATACGCTGATCCTCTATAAAGTGCGTCTGGTAACCGGCCGCGAGGGGGAGAGCGCCCATGCTTGAGGCCATCATCCTCACCATCATCACCGCGGCGACGCCGCTGCTGTTGGCTGCCACCGGCGAGTTGGTGGTGGAAAAGTCGGGCGTGTTGAACCTCGGCGTCGAGGGCATGATGGTCATGGGCGCGGTTGCCGGTTTCGCCGTGACCGTCTCCACCGGCAGCCCGCTTCTCGGCGTTGTCGGTGGCGCTATCGCCGGCGTTCTGGTTTCGCTGCTCTTTGCCTTCGTGACCCTGACCCTGGTCGCCAACCAGGTGGCATCCGGTCTTGCGTTGACGCTGTTCGGCCTCGGCCTGTCGGGTCTGATGGGCGAAAGCTTCGTCGGACAGCCGGGCATCAAGCTCGCCAGCCTGGACATTCCCGGCCTCACCATGCTGCCTTTTGTCGGCAAAGTGCTGTTCGGCCAGGATATTCTTGTCTACCTGTCCTTTGCCGCGGTGTTCGGCGTCTCCTGGTTCCTGAACCGGACGCGCGCCGGCCTGATCCTCAGGGCCGTTGGCGACAATCACAGCTCGGCCCATGCCCTCGGTTATTCGGTGATCGGCGTCCGTTATCTGGCGGTGATGTTCGGGGGCGCCATGGCGGGGCTCGGTGGTGCCTATCTCTCGGTGGCCTATACGCCGCTCTGGGTGGAGAACATGACGGCGGGCCGCGGCTGGATTGCGCTGGCGCTGGTGGTGTTCGCCTCGTGGGTACCCTGGCGGGCGGCGGTCGGTGCCTACCTGTTCGGCGCGGTCACCGTGCTGCAGTTGCATACGCAGGCGCTTGGTATCGGCTTCCCATCGCAGTTCCTGGCGATGCTGCCCTATCTTGCCACCGTGATCGTGCTGGTGGCCATCTCCGGCAACCGTCGCGCCACGCTGTTCAATACGCCCAGCAGCCTGGGCAAATCCTTCGTACCCGACCGCTAAGGCGGGAGGTCGAGCGACAAGCGCCGGCAGTGCGGTCGGCCGGCGCCTCATTCAAGACCGTGACACACCGTGGGAAAACCCACACCAGGGGAGAATGAACATGAAGAAACTCGCGCTTCTAGCCGGCACGGCCCTGGCGCTCGCCGTCGGTGCCGTCTCCGGCGCCTCGGCCGCCGACAAGCTCAAGGCTTGCTGGGTCTACACTGGTCCGATCGGCGACTTCGGCTATTCCTATCAGCACGATCAGGGCCGCCTCGCCGTCGAGAAGGAACTGGGCGACAAGGTTGAGACCGCCTATGTCGAGAACGTCGCTGAAGGTCCGGACGCCGAACGCGTGTTCGAACGCTTCGCCCGTGAAGGCTGCGGCATCGTCTTCGGCACTTCCTTCGGCTTCATGGACGCCGAGCTGAAGGTGGCCAAGAAATTCCCGAAGGTGAAGTTCGAGCACGCCACAGGCTACAAGAGCGCTCCCAACATGGGCCTCTACAATGCCCGCTTCTACGAGGGCCGCTACATCCTCGGCCAGATCGCGGCCAAGGAATCGAAGAAGGCTCTCGCCGGCTACATCGTTTCCTTCCCGATCCCGGAAGTGGTGATGGGCATCAATGCCTTCATGCTGGGCGCGCAGTCGATCAATCCCGATTTCAAGGTCAAGATCGTCTGGGTGAACTCGTGGTTCGATCCCGGCAAGGAAGCCGACGCCGCCAAGGCGCTGTTCGACCAGGGTGCCGACATCATCGTCCAGCACACCGACTCGACCGCTGCCATCCAGGTTGCCGAGGAGCGCGGCCTGAAGGGCTTCGGTCAGTCGTCCGACATGATCAAGTTCGCGCCGAAGGCGCAGATGACCGCCATCGTCGACAACTGGGGTCCGCACTACATCAAGGCGGTCAAGGCCGTTCTCGACGGCACCTGGAAGGCCGATGACGTGTGGGAAGGCATCAAGGACGGCACCGTCCACATGGCCGACTACGCCAACATGTCCGACGAGACCAAGAAGCTTGCCGAGGCGACCCAGGCCAAGATCGCCGGTGGCTGGAACCCCTTCACCGGTCCGATCGCCGATCAGACCGGCAAGGAGCGTTACGCGGCTGGCGTCGTCGCTCCGGACGGCGACCTTCTGGGCATGAACTGGTACGTCAAGGGCGTCGACGACAAGCTGCCGCAGTAAGCACTGCCTGAGGGCATAACCCAGCTTTGCACGGGGCCGCCTCAGGGCGGCCCCGTTGCTTTTAGGTCGTCTTTCAAGCTGCCGTAAATATTGGCATTTCGGTCAGTCGGCCGGCTTGCCTTGATCGGGCTGAAGAGGCTAGATTACGGTAAAATGCGTATGGATGCGCCATGCCTCCTTGTTGGGCCGGGCGAAGTCCGTCTCAAGGTATCTGACGCCCCATGCTGAGCTTTGCCATCGAGTGGCTGCACATTCTGATCCGCTGGTTCCATCTTGTGGTCGGCATCGGCTGGATTGGCACCAGCTTTTTCTTCATCGCTCTCGACCTGAGCCTCCGTAAGCGGGCGAAGATGAATCCAGGCGTCTACGGCACCGCTTGGCTCGTGCACGGCGGCGGCTTTTATAACGTCGAGAAATACGCGGTGGCGCCTGACGAACTGCCGGAAGATCTCGTCTGGTACCGCTGGGAAGCCTATCTCACTTTCGTCTCCGGCTTCCTGCTGCTGACGACGGTTTACTATTTCAACGCCCGCGCCTATCTCATCGATCCCTCGGTTGCCGACCTCGCGCCCTGGCAGGCGATCGCCATCTCGATGCTGTCGTTACTCCTCGGCTGGCTCGCCTATGACGGGCTGATGAAGCACACGACCGACGACCATCCCGGCCTCGTGGTTTTATGTGTCTTCCTTATGATCGTCGGCTTTGCCGCGCTGTTCAGCAATGTCTTTTCGGGCCGTGGTGCGTTCATCCATGTTGGTGCGTTGGTCGGCACCATGATGGCCGCCAATGTCTTCCGGGTGATCATCCCGAACCAGAAGAAGATCGCCGCCGCGTTGATGGCCGGCGAAAAGCCCGACCCCGCCTTGGGATTGCAGGGGCGCCTGCGTTCGATCCACAACAACTACCTGACGCTGCCTGTCCTGCTGATGATGGTGTCCAACCACTATCCGCTGCTCACCGGCCATCCGCACGGCTGGCTTCTGGTGGCGTTGATCCTGGTCGTCGGCGGCATGGCGCGTCACATCCTCAACCGCCACGAGGCGGGCGATCCTTTCCGGAAATACTGGTGGGCGTTGCCTGGTGCCGCGATTGCCCTCATCTTGGCGATCCTCGCCACAGCCCCGCTACCGCGCAACGAGGCCGCCGCCAATGCTACCGCCGTTACCGATGCCGACGTGCTCAGGCTTACCGCGACGCATTGCGTAATGTGCCATTCCGCCAAACCGACCCACGAAGGATTCACCGAGCCGCCGAAAGGTCTCGTCTTCACCGATATCGATCACATTCGCCGCTACGCGCCACTCATCAAGATGCAAGCGGTCGATGCGGAGGTCATGCCGCTCGGCAACGAGACGGGCATCACGCGCAAAGAGCGGGACGCGCTGGGCGCCTGGATTGCCGCCAACGGTGGTTAGCCCGCGACAGTCATCGCCTCATCGATCCTTACCGATGGTCTGGGTCGCATACATGCCGGTGGTCCGGAACTCGGTCGGGCTGGCGCCGAAGAATCGGCGGAACACTTTTGAAAAATAGTTGGGGTCGGAGAAGCCGGTCAGCGTCGCGACCTCCTTCACCGAGATCTCCGTATTGACGGCGAGCAGCTTCGCCGCCCGGCGCATCCGCTCGGCCAGCACATATTCCGACGGCGGCCGCCCTTCGGTGGCGGTGAAAACGCGGCTGAAATGCGCGCGACTCAGCCCGGCAACGCCGGCCAGTTCGTCGACCGACAGATCGCTTTGCAGGTTATTGAGAATGTGCCGGATCACCGGTGCCATGGGGCTCGCCTGAGTGGCATCGGTGTAGGTCCCTGCGAACACATCGTCATAGAGAGCCATGGCGGCGCGATAGGCCAACGCCGAGGCAGCTCCCGGCGTTTCGCCTTCGCCCTCCATCATTCTGAGGCAGCAGTCGGCCAGGGTCTCCACCGTCCGGGGCTTCAAATGAAGCACCGGCCCCGTCACTGCCATCACGGACCGATGCAGTCTCAGAGCCTCCTCACCGTTCATCGAAATCCAGAAGAATTCCCAGCGTCCACCATCCTCCAGCCAGTACCGGTGGTTGTGGGGTACGAGCACCAGCATCGCCTCGCCCTCACCGATACGATAGTGCTTGTCCTCATAGCGCAAATTTCCATGCCCGGAAATCGTATGCTGGAGAACCGTGAATGGCGTCTGGCCGCGTTTCCGACCATCCCAGGAATATTCCTTCGAAGTTTGAATGTCATAGCCCGTGCTTGTCGGCATCGTGTGGAGCAGATTTCGTCCCCGAGGTAATGACAATGTCGTCATTCCCGGACCATTTTGCCGCAGTTTATCGAGCACGGAATTACCCATCGAAGCACAATCCTCGTCTGGCCTTGGCAGCCATATTACGTCTTAATGCACCCAACAAGAAGAACGGAACAGGCGGAGCCAGGGACTTCCCGAGGGCAAGATATTGGGCGCAGGGCGACAGTGTCGACTGCGTAATACTTTCGTATTGCCTGGACGTACCCTTCATCCGGTCGGGTTAGGCGAGTGAACGAGGACAGCATGGCGGCCTTCAAAGTTGCGATCATCGGCGCAGGCAGCGTCGGCTTCACCAAGAAGCTCTTCACTGACATTCTCTGTGTACCAGAGTTTGCCGACGTCGAGTTTGCCCTGACCGATATCTCGGAGCACAATCTGACGATGATCGCGACGATCCTGAGAAAGATCGTCGAAGTCAACAAGCTCCCGGCCAAGGTCACCGCCACCACGGACCGCCGCAAGGCGATCGAGGGCGCGCGCTACGTGATCTCCTGCGTCCGCGTCGGTGGCCTCGATGCCTACCAGGACGACATCCGCATTCCTCTCAAATACGGCGTCGATCAATGTGTCGGCGATACGATCTGTGCCGGCGGCATCCTTTACGGCCAGCGGAACATTCCGGTGATCCTCGATTTCTGCAAGGACATCCGTGAGTTCGCCGAGCCCGGCGCCAAGTTCATGAATTATGCCAACCCCATGGCCATGAACACCTGGGCGGCCATCGAGTATGGCAAGGTCGACACCATCGGTCTCTGCCACGGCGTGCAGCATGGTGGCGAACAGATCGCCGACATCTTCGGCGTTGGTCATGACGAAGTCGACTATATCTGCTCGGGTATCAACCATCAGACCTGGTACGTCGACGTCCGCGTTCGCGGTCGCAAGGTGACCAAGGACGAAATCCTTGCGGCCTTCGAGGCGCATCCGGTCTTCTCCAAGCAGGAGAAGGTGCGCATCGACGTGTTGAAGCGCTTCGGCGTCTACTCCACCGAGAGCAATGGACACCTGTCGGAATACCTGCCGTGGTATCGCAAGCGGCCGGGCGAGATCATGAACTGGATCGACATGTCCGACTGGATTCATGGCGAGACGGGCGGCTAC
>JAGSYV010000069.1 GCA_018262505.1 Pseudomonadota bacterium | reverse complement strand
GGCTATACAGCAACCATCGACGACGGCGCCGGCCACAAGGCGAGCGGCGTCATTCTCGGCGTTGGCAAGGTGCCGCGCGCCACCGAAGGGCAGCCGATCGAACTGCCGGCGGTGACGCTGCGCCAGGACGACGGCAGTTTCGCCGAGGTGCTGCTCGGCCCCGGCGCCGGCATCACCTTTGCCGACAAGGATCTGCAGACGCGTCTCGACGCGGCGATCACCGCGGTTCGTACGGCGGCCGATACCAACTTCCGCACGCTCAGCATCGAAACGACAGGGAAGGGCGCCCGCACGGTGCGGCTTTCCTACGTGGTAGCGGCACCAGTTTGGAAGGCCGCCTATCGCATCGTGCCGGCTGACGGCGGCAAATACCGCGTCCAGGGTTGGGCGGTTTTGGAGAACGGCAGCGGTGATGACTGGAACGGCGTGCAGTTGACGCTGTCCTCGGCCAATCCGGTGGCCCTCAAGCAGCGGCTGGTCGACATGTACTGGCGCGAGAGGCGTGAGGCGCCGCTGCTGCTGCCGGGCGGCACCGTCAACCTCCTGGTCGATGGCGCGCCGGCCGGTGGCGCCACGGAAAACATGTACGAGATGGCCGGCAATGCGGACATGCCCGTGGGGGCGATGGCGTCTTCCATGGAGAAGCGAGCCCTCGCCATGCCAGCGCCGGCGGCGCCGGCCGAGCCGTCGCGCGGGCAGGAGATGGTCTCCGTCGAGGGGGACGTCGGCGTTACTTTCACGCTACCGCAGCCGGTGACGCTGAAGGCGGGGGCGACGCTGACCGTGCCGATCATTGACGCCGATCTCGATGCCGAGGTGGTTTCGCTGTGGCAGGAAGGCAGCGGCGGCGCACCGCAGGCTGCCGTGTTCCTGTCCAACACCACCGGCAAGAGCGTGCCGCCCGGTATCTTCACCGTCTACGGCACCGATGGCTATCTCGGCGATGCGCAGGTGGCCGGCATTCCACCTGGCGAAAAGCGGTTTGCCGCTTTTGCCGCCGACCCGAAGACGCGTGTCAGCAGTGAGCAGGATCACACGGAAACCATCGTCGGTCTGTCCGCTCGGGATGGCGTGCTGACGGTGAAAAGGTCGCTTGCCTGGACCACCGTTTATCATCTGGCCGCGCCGAAGGACGAGGCGCGTGTGGCGATGATCGATCACGCTCGCATCGCCGGAACCGAAGTGACCACCAACGCTGAGGTCGTCTCCGATGAGCCCCAGCGGCTGCGTGTCCGGACGGGTGTTCCGGCCGGTGCAACGAAAGACATCAAGGTCACCGAGACGCGGACCGACGCCGAGGCCGTCCATCTCATCGACAGCGACTCAGATGCGCTGCTGTTCTACGCCTCGACCCACGGCGTCGATCCGGCGGTGGCGGAGAAGCTGAAGGCGATCGCCGCCATCAAAGGACGCGTTGCCGACGCTCAGCGAGCGATCGATCGAGCCGAGCAGGTCGTCTCGCGCCAGTCCAGTGAGCAAGAGCGCATCCGCGCCAATCTCGGGGCTTTGCCGGAGACGTCCGACAGCGCCAAGTCCTACATCGCCAAGCTCGCGCGCACCGAAAAGGCGATCGAGGAGGCCGAGGCTGCGCGGACCGAGGCGCAGGCGAAGGCCGATCGGGAGCGGACGGCGCTCGATGCGGCGATCGCCGCGTTCTGAGACATCTCAGTCTGACATCTCGCTGGGCAGCCCATAGACCGGCTCCCAGCGAAGCCATTTCTCCCGTACCGCCGCGTCAAGATCGATGCCGGCGGCGCGGGCGAACAACAGAAGCTGGCACAAGACGTCGGCCACCTCGGCGGGAAGCTGTTGCCCTTCGATATCGGCGTCTCGACGCGATCGGCCGGTTCTTGTGAGCCAGGCCTGTGTCATTTCGCCCATCTCCTCCTGAACTTTCAGCAGAAACCAATCGCCACTTCGATCGATGGCGTAGGTGGCGGCATAGGCGGCCGAGATCGCTTCGAGACGGTTCGCGAGGGCGTTAAGAGATGAAATGGGCATTGAGATTCTCCCTTCGGTTTGTCCCGGAGAGAGGAGCATGCCGTCCGTCTCGACGCTGTCAGTATGACGGCCAAATCTGCTAGGCTGGCTCAAGCTAGAACGGAATCGACCATGGGCGAGTTTCAGGAAACTAAGGCCAGTCCGCCGCACTATACCGGCCACCGCGAGCGGTTGCGTGAGCGCTTCCGTACCGCCGGCGATGAGGCGATCGCCGACTACGAGCTATTGGAGCTCGTTCTGTTCCGTTCGATTCCGCGTCTGGACGTCAAGCCGCTTGCCAAGCAATTGCTGGCCACGTTCGGCTCGTTTGCCGAGGTGATCGGTGCTTCGGAGGCTCGCCTCAAGACGGTGAAGGGCATCGGCGACGCCACCATTCTCGACTTCAAGGTGGTGCACGCAGCGTCGCGCCGGATTGCCCGGTCGAGCGTTGTGAAGCGCACGGTCCTGTCGTCCTGGTCGGCGGTGATCGACTATTGCCGGACGGCCATGGCCTATGAGGATCGCGAGCAGTTCCGCGTGCTGTTTCTCGACAAGAAGAACCAGATGATCGCCGACGAAGTGCAGCAGACCGTCACCGTCGATCACACGCCGGTCTATCCGCGTGAGGTGGTGAAGCGGGCTCTGGAGTTGGCCGCTACCGCGGTCATCCTGGTCCACAATCATCCATCCGGTGACCCGACCCCGTCGCGGGCCGATGTGACCATGACCAAGCAGGTGATCGACGCCGCCGCGCCGCTCGGCATCGCGGTGCACGACCACATCATTATCGGCCGCGATGGCCATGCCAGCCTGAAGGGCCTGCAACTCATCTAGAGCCTGAGCCGAAACTCTACTGGGGCGGGCATCTAGCTTCGATTTCTGCGCTTCCGGTGCTCACGGACCTTTATGTCCGCTCCGCTCCGGTTCTCGAATTCATCGCCATCTGCCTCGCCCCAGCGAGTTTGGCGTCAGGCTCTGGGATCGCAGTCCGGGGACGCGGGCTGGAATCCGGTGGCACTTAGGATCGAACGGCTGCGGTCCGACAACAGGAAATCCCGCAGTCGCTGTGGGCTTTGGCCGGCGCCGGTGGCGAGCGCCACGCCGTAGTCGATCGCCGGCGCCAGTTCCTGGGGAACGGCGACGATGCTGAAGGCCGGGTCGCCCAAGGACAAGCGGGCGTTCGACCAGTAGCTCACCATCAGGTCGACCAATCCTTCCGTAATGGCCCATCCCGATCCTCGGTTCGGCGGCAGAGGGGGCGTGTTGCGGCCGCCGACCAGTTGCCGGGCGCGTTGCTTGAGGCCAAGGCCCGGTCGCTCGGTCTCAACGCGGTCGAGCATCTCGAAGGCGTAGTCGCCAGCCGGATCGTCTCCCGGCGTGGAGGTGCCTATCCTGAGCGAAGGGTAGGCAAGGACCGAAAGGAAGTTTTCCTCGGTCAGGCCCAGCTCGGCGCGCGCCATGACGCAGAGCCGATTGTGGGCAAAGCAGGTCGGCGCTTCCGCGAAGCCGGTCGCGGCGAGCCTGTGGGGATGGGCCATGTTGGCCGAGGCGAACAGATCGAATGGCTCGCCGCCTTCGATACGTTCCCGCAACAGCCCGGCCGGCCCGAGCGACAGCGAAGCGACAAGGCCGGTTTCCTCTCCGAAGGCTTCGATGATCGCGGGAAGGGCGTGGCGCAGGCTGCCGGCGGCGAGAACCCGAATGGGCGGAAACGGCTCAGTCATGGACACCTCCGTCATCACGAGAACGGTAAAGCGGAACGAAGGCGCTGTGTCGCGCGCCGGTGCGATCGAGCGGCACGGCGACGACCGGCAGGCCATAGAGCGCCTTCAGATTGGCCTCGGTCAGCACGTCGCCGATTGACCCGAACAGGGTATCGGCCCCCTCCAGCATGATGAGGGCCTTGTCGGCGACCGTGACGGCGTGGTTCGGCTGGTGCGTGGTGAAGGCGATGGCGATGCGGTGCCGGTCGGCCAGCTCGCCAAGCAGCGTCAGCACGGCGTCCTGATTTTTGAGGTCGAGCGCGGAGGCCGGCTCATCAAGGAGCAGAACGGCGTTGTCGCCGGCCAAGGCGCGGGCGATCAGCACCAGCTGGCGCTCGCCGCCTGAGAGGGCGTCGATGCCGCGCCCCGCGAAGTCGGCCATGCCGGTTGCTTCCAGCGCCGCCATCGCCTTTTCGACGTCGCTCTTGCTGGGCATCCGGAAGAGCGCGATGTGGCGCGCGCGGCCCATCAGCACCACGTCGAGCACGGTGTAGGGAAACGAACCGGAATAGGCCTGCGGCACAAAGCCGGTGCGGGGATTGAGATCGAGTCTCCGGGCGGTGGTCGGCGTCAGCAGACCGGCCAATACGCGGAGCAGGGTGGACTTTCCCCGACCGTTGGGGCCGAGCACGGCGGTGATTTCGCCAGCCCTGAGCGACAGGTCGAGGTTGCGGAACTGCCAGCGCTTGCCGTCGTAGGACTGGCTCGCCGCCTCAATGGTGAGGAGGGCACCGTCATCCGTCATGACCGCCCCTTTCGGTTTTGCGCAGGAGGAGGGCGAAGACCGGGGCGCCGATCAGCGCCGTCAGGATGCCCAAAGGGATTTCCGTTGCCGTGACGGTGCGCGCCACCGTGTCGATGATCAGCAGGAACAAGGCGCCGATCAGCAACGAGGCCGGCAACAGGTTCCGATGGTCGGGGCCGACCAGAATGCGCGCCATGTGGGGCACCACCAGGCCGATCCAGCCGATGATGCCGCTGACTGCCACCTGGGCGGCCACCACCACCGTCACCAGGAGGAGCACGAACCAGCGCAGGCGCTCGACCTTGACGCCAAGCGCGCGGGCCTCCTCATCGCCGAGCGACAGGATGTTGATCCGCCAGCGCAATGCCAGCAGCAGCCCGCAGCCGATCAGCATCGGGGCGGCGACGAGGGTGAGTTTGTCCCAGTTCGCCGTGGCAAAGCTGCCCATCAGCCAGAACACGATGGTGGGCAACGTGTCTTCGCTGTCGGCAAGGTATTGAACGAGGCTGACCAGCGCCGTGAAGAAGCCGTTGATCACCACGCCGGCCAGCACCAGGGCCAGAATATTGCGCCGGGCGATGACGTCGTTGAGGGCGTAGACGAGAACGATCGCCGCGACGCCGCAGGCGAAAGCCGAGCCGAGCAGGCCGGCGTGCGTGACGCCGAACAGAATGGCCACCGTGCCGCCAAAGGCGGCGCCGGAAGAGACGCCGATGACCTGGGGGCCGATCAGCGGATTGCGGAACACGCCCTGCAGCGTCGCTCCGGCCAGCGACAGGCCGGCGCCTGACAGCAGAGCCAGAAGGATGCGCGGCAGGCGGATGGTGAAAATGACATTCGCTTCGGTAGCGCCCACCGGCTCGGCCGGTGGGATGATTGGCGCGAACATGATGCCGACGACGCGGGCGAGCGGAATGCCATATCGGCCGATGCCGAGCGCGGCCACCGCGGCCAGCACCACCAGCAGGGCGAGACCCGTGGTGGTCAGGCGCGATGGCCGGCCAGAGCCAATTGAGAGCCTCATTGCGCCGGGGCTAGGTAGTCGACGCCATAGAACTGCCGATAGTAGGCGTCGGCCTCGGCCTGCATGTCGATATCGGCGAAGCGCTCGGGATAAAGGGTCTTGGCCATCCAGAGCTCGCCGAGCGCCATGGCTTCCGGCATCGGGTGGCCCCAAGCCTTGGCATATTCTGGCATCAGGTAGACTCGACCATTCTTGACCGCGTCAATGGTCGACCAAGCTGGCGTGGCCTTGATCTCCGTGATGGCCGTGGGATAGCGTTCCTGTACGAAGATGACGGCCGGGTTCCATTTCAGCACGTCTTCCATCGTTACCTGCGTGTAGCCCGTAACGCTTTCGGCGACGTTGTGTGCGCCGGCCCGTTCCATCATCAGACCGGTGTATTTGCCGCGCCCGTAGGTATAGAGGTCGGGGTTGGCCATGTAGACGGGCACGCGTTGGGCCGGCTCAATGCCGGCAAGCCGCTCGGACACCAGCTTGCGGCTCTTGGTGGCGGCCGTGATCAGGGCTTCGCCCCGTTCCTTGTTGTCGAGCACGTTGGCAATCAGGCGCACGCTTTTGGCAAAGCCGGAATCGATGGCCGCCGGTTCGTCCTTGACCGTCGGGTTCAGCTTCACCGCTTCCTCGGGCGGTACGTCAATCATGGAGATGGCGATGACGGGCAGACCCGCGCTCTCGATCTGCTTGATCATGTCGGCGGGCGCGTAGCTGGTGACGAACACCACGTCGGGCTTGAGGCTCAACAGGTCTTCGATATTCACCTTGGTGAGATCGCCGGGCGTCGGAAGCTTGGGCAGGGTGGGGGCCAGGCGAACGAAATTGGCGCCGAGCTGCTTCTTCCAGGCCTCCAGAACCCCGACCACCTTATCCATCTCGCCGAGTTGAACGGCGATGTTGAGGGTCTGATGCTGCAAGATCACCACACGGTGGACCGTGTCGGGGACGTGCACGGTACGGCCGATCTGGTCGGTGACCACGTTATCGGCCCAGACCGACGACGAAAAGAAAAGGCTACCCATGATGAGAGCGGCGCTCATCAGCGGCTTGAAACGGCCAGCGATATGCATTGGATTTTCCTTGAAGCGGACTGCGGTCCGATCTTCCAACCACAAATCGTAGCGTTATTCCATAGCGTACATAACGCTTTTGGTAGGGTCTCAGCTTTGATGTGCCGATCGACAATGGTCGCCCATGAACCGGCTGGCCCAATATGGGTAGGCCCCTGCAGAGGATCTGCGGAAGCCCATTTTCCGGTTCAGCCTTCGAGCTACTTCGAGTTCATTCAGGTAAAGGCTGGAGCCTTCTCAAGCTGGTCGGGGTCCGCTCAACCGGTCAGATCGCTGAATGTTCCAGAATTGCTTGAAATCATCGGATGCAGGAATCCTCTCTCACACGACTACCGAGCAAGAGCTGCCTGCCTATTCTATGGGCAAATGCCACCCTGGTTTGCTCCATGATGTTTCTTGCCCTTCCAGGCGGTTTGCCGCTTAATTCATCAGTGGCAGCGTTGCCGGGGAAACGGCGGAGGAACGGGATTGCCGGCTTTCGACGAGATGCACGGGTTCGGGCAGGGTGTCCGACCCGCCTATAGAACCATCCAGGCCTGGCTCGACAGTTCCGACCCAGAAAACCTCAAACGCCTTCAAAAAGAAGCGGAATTTCTATTCCGAAGGATCGGCATCACCTTCGCCGTCTATGGTGACGCCGAGGCCGAGGAGCGCATCATTCCCTTCGATATCGTGCCGCGCGTGCTGACCGGCAGCGAATGGACGATGCTGTCGAAAGGGCTGACGCAACGCGTGACGGCGCTCAACCGCTTTCTCGCCGACGTCTATGGGGCGGGCGATATTATCCGTGCCGGCATCGTGCCGAGCGATCTCGTCTACCAAAACTCCGCCTTCCGGCCGGAGATGGTCGGCCTCAAATTGCCGCACGACGTTTACGTGCAAATCGCCGGCATCGACGTCATCCGCACCGACGACAAGGATTTCTACGTTCTTGAGGACAACGCCCGCACACCCTCCGGCGTCTCCTACATGCTGGAGAACCGGGACGTGCAGATGCGCCTGTTCCCAGACCTTTTTGCCGATACCCGCATCCAGCCGGTCGATAACTATCCCGACGAACTCCTGACGTCCTTGCGTTCCCTCGCGCCCGCCTCGGCGCCGGCCGAGCCGACCGTGGTGCTGATGACGCCGGGCCCGCTCAACTCGGCCTATTACGAGCACTCCTTCCTCGCCGACAAGCTTGGTGTGGAACTGGTGGAGGGGCGTGATCTCTACGTGCTCGACGAGGTCGTCTACATGCGCACGACGCGCGGGCCCAAGCGCGTCGACGTCATCTATCGCCGCATCGACGACGACTTCCTCGATCCCCTGGTGTTTCGGCCGGATTCGGTATTGGGCATTCCCGGCCTGATCTCGGCCTACCGCGCCGGCAACGTGACGCTCGCCAACGCGGTCGGCACCGGCGTCGCCGACGACAAGGCCATCTACACCTATATGCCGGAGATCGTGCGCTTCTATCTGGGCGAGGAGCCGATCCTGAAGAATGTGCCGACCTGGCGCTGCCGCGAGCCCGACTGCCTGCGCTACGTGCTCGATCATCTCCCCGAGTTGGTGGTCAAGGAGGTGCAGGGATCGGGTGGCTACGGCATGCTGGTCGGCCCGAAATCGACCAAGGAACAGATCGAGACGTTCCGCGCCAGACTCCTTGCCGATCCGGATGGCTTCATCGCCCAGCCGACGCTGGCGCTTTCCACCTCGCCGACCTTCGTCGGTGACGGGATCGCGCCGCGCCACATCGATTTGCGGCCCTTCGTGCTGACGGGCGCCGACAAGGTGCGCATCGTTCCCGGTGGGCTCACCCGTGTGGCGCTGAAGGATGGATCTCTGGTGGTCAACTCAAGCCAAGGCGGCGGCACCAAGGATACCTGGATCATCGACGATCCGGCGGATGATGCGTCGCCGACCAGTTCCTCACAGTCGCAATTGCAGTCGGGGAGCTGACGTCATGCTGAGCCGTCACGCCGATAGTCTCTACTGGCTCGCCCGCTACGTCGAGCGCGCCGAAAACACCGCCCGGCTCCTCGAGGCTGCCACCCGCCTTTCCGCGACGCCGATCATCGCCGACGGCGGCCGCAACGAATGGGAAATGGCCGTCGACGGCACCGGCACGCTCGACCTGTTCCATCAACAGCACGCCGAAGCGACACAGCGCACCGTCGTCGATTATCTTGCCTTCTCATTGGCCAATCCCTCGTCGATCCGCAGCTGTCTCGATATCGCCCGCGCCAACGCCCGCTCGGTTCGCACGGCGCTGACCATGGACATGTGGGAGACGATCAATTCCGGCTGGATGGAAACGCGCGGCGTCAACAGTCCCAACCTGACCCGGCAGGAACTGTCCGACTTTCTGTCGCGGGTGAAGGAACTGTCACTGCGCTTCGATGGCTCGGCCTACCGAACCATGCTCAGGAACGACGCCTATTATTTCCTGCGTCTTGGCACCTTCATCGAGCGCGCCGACTTTACCGCCCGCGTCTTGGCGCTGAAGGCCGATGTCCTCGATCCTAGCAGGCCGTCGCTCGGCGGCAGCGCCGACTATTTCCAGTGGTCATGGATCTTGCGCTCGGTGTCGGCGCTGACCTCCTATCATTGGGTCTATCGCGACAACCTCAAGCCCAACCTCGTCGCCGAGTTCCTGATCCTCAAGGCGGAGATGCCGCGCTCGCTGGTCTACTGCTACGAGAATATCACGCTCAATCTCGACAGCCTGTCGCGCGACTATGGCCGGCAGGGAGTGAGCCAGCGCAAGGCGCGCATGCTGCTGAGCCAGTTGCAGGACACGACGCTGCCCGGCCTGTTCGCCATCGGCCTCAAAGAGTTCCTCGAACGTTTCATCTTCGACAACGACAGTCTCGGCAATACGATCGCCGAGCAGTATCTGGGGTAAACCGATGAGGCTGCGGATCCGTCACGACATCGTCGCCCATTACGACGAGCCGGTCACGCTGGCCAGCCGGTCGCTGCATCTCTGTCCGCGCACCTTTGATGGGCAGTATGTGCGTGCCTGGAATCTCGACATCACCGGCGACTGCCGACAGGCGCGATCGTCCGACGCCTTCGGCAATATCGTCCACGACTGTGCCATCGAGGGGCCGCTCGGCGAAGTTGCCATCGCCGCTGAGGGCGAGGTGGAGGTTGACGACACCACCGGTGTGCTGCAGGGAGCCCCGCTCGATCGTATCCCGCCGGCCGTTTTCCTGCGCGAGACGCGCGTCACCTTGCGAACGCCGACCATCGTGTCCTTTGCCGACAAGGTGAAGGGGTTGTCAGACGGAACGCCGCTCGACCTTTGCCATACGCTGATGCACCTCGTTCATGAGGAGGCCGAGGCGCTTGCCGCCGATCCAAGCGAACTCTGCGGTGTTCGCGAGGTGGCCGCTGAAAACGTGCTCGCCGAGGCGCGGGGCACGCCGACCGATCTCGCCCATCTCTTCATTGCCACGGCGCGCAGCCTGGCGCTGCCGGCCCGTTTTGTTTCCGGCTATTTGTGGCAGGAGGAGGCGACAGCCACCGGGGCGCTCGCCGCCTGGGCGGAAGTGCTGATCCCCAACCTCGGATGGGTGGGCTTTGATGCCGCGCACGACACGTGCCCCACCGACGCCTACGTGCGCGTCGCCTCGGCGCTCGACCAGTCGGGCGCTGCCTGGATCCGCATGGCCGATCGCGGCGGCGTTCCGGCACAGGTGACGGTGACCGCAGCTGCCGATCGACTTGGTGGGTGAAGGGGCAGCCTATGCGCCGACCGGGCCGGTCGAGCCGCGGACGATCAATTGCGCTTCGAAGGGCGGTTGCGGAGTGGCGGCTTGGCGTTTGAGCTGCGTCAGCAGATAGCCTGCCGCGGCCTTTCCGATGGCGGCGTTGTCGACCCGCATCGTCGTCAGGGGTGGGGCGGTGAACTCGGCGATCGGCAGGTCATCGAAGCCGGTGACGGAGAGGGTGCCGGGGACGTCGATGCCCATGGCCCGGGCTTCGATCAGCGCGCCGATGGCCAGCGTGTCGTTGCCGCAGATGACGGCGGTCGGGCGAGGCCCAGGGCCGGCCAGACAGGTCTTGAGACTCTCCCGGCCGAATTCGAACGTGGCCTGTCCCTCGAAAATATGCTGCGGCCGCAATGCCAGCCCCTCGCCGGCCAGGGCCTCGCGAATGCCGGCGAGGCGGGCGAGAACGCGGTCGTTGTCGAGGGACGGCTGGTGGATGACGGCGAAGGTGCGGTGGCCGAGGTCGAGGAGATAGCGCGTCAGCTTGAAGAAGGCCGCCTGATTGTCGAAGCCGACGCAAGGGTGGACCGACTTCGGCGGGTGCGAGTACATCACCACATAGGGCACGCCACGCGCCGAAATCATCTCGAACAGTTCCGGGCGCTGCTGTTCGCCGACGATGGCCAGCGCCTCGATGCCGCGCGCCAGCATGACTCTGACCTGTTCGGTCGCTTCGTCCAGATCATAGTTCGAGCAGCCGATCAGCACGGTGATGCCACTCGCCGACAGGTGGGCCTGCAAGGCGTTGACCTGGGCGGCGAACACGTCGTGATCGAGCGTTGGGATGAGAACGCCGGCCAGCCAGGTCCGGCGGCTCGCCAGGGCGGCGCCGGCGGCGTTCGGCAACCAGCCAAGTTCCGCCGCCACCGCGAATATCTTGTCGCGAACCTCTGGCAGTACCTTTTCGGGCGCATTGAAGGCCCGGGAAACGGTCGCCGTCGATACGCCGGCCGCGGCGGCTACATCAATGGCCCGCGGTGGGCGTGACGTCTGAGAATCTCGCATTCCACACCATGGTATGAGGGCGTACGTATGCGCGTACATGGCATTTTTCGGCGGTACAATCTAGCAAAACTGGTGAGTTGACAGATTTCAAAAGAGACGGCATGTAAGCGCATACATGACGGGGATCGTCGGGCGTGTCTGGAGGGACGCGCTGCGTGCCGAATGAATCACCGGGAGGGCGCCATGGATACCGTTCGAAAATATCTGCTTCGTCCGATCGAGGTCGTCATCGCCATGATGCTGGCGGTCATGCTCGTTCTGGTTCTGCTCAACGTGGTGCTGCGCTATGCGCTGAATAGCGGCATCACCGTCACCGAGGAACTGTCCCGGCTGCTGTTCGTCTGGCTTGTGTTTCTCGGCGCGGCCGTGGCCTTGTTCGAACGCGCCCATCTCGGCGTCGACACCCTGCTTCACTTCCTGCCGCGTCCGGCCAAAGTCGTCTGCTTCGTGCTGTCGAACGCGTTCATGCTTTATCTCAGCTGGCTGATCTTCTCCGGCAGTTGGACGCAGGCGGTGATCAACTACGGCTCCACCACCCCGGTGCTCGGCCTTTCGCAATCGCTCTATTTCGTCCCGGTGCTGATCTTCACGCTGCTGGCCATGTTCTGGTTCGCCGCCATGCTGCTGAAGTCGTTGCGCGGCCGGCTCACGGATGAAGAGCTCGTCGGCCTCAGGGACGAGACCGCCGAGGCGATTGCCGAAGCAAAGTCGGTCGATCCGCACTGACCCATCGTCTGACCAGCCAAGGCTGGTGTCATCCTCTTGGGAATGCCGGCCTGATGGCCGATGTCGGGACTTCAGCCCATGACCATCGTGATCTTCGTGGCAACACTGTTTGCCTCCATGGCTATCGGCTTGCCGATCGCCTATGCCCTCATCCTGTCGGCTGTGGCGCTCATGGTGCAGCTCGACCTGTTCGACCCGCAAATCCTTGCCCAGAACCTGGTGGGCGGCACCGATAGCTTCACGCTGCTGGCCGTGCCCTTCTTCATGCTGGCCGGCGAAGTGATGAACACCGGCGGTCTCTCCAAGCGCATCGTCAACTTCGCCCTGGCCATGATGGGGCACATCCGTGGTGGCCTGGGCTATGTGACGATCATCGCCGCCTGCATTCTGGCCGCGCTGTCGGGCTCGGCCGCCGCCGATGCCGCCGCGCTCGGCGCCCTGCTGGTGCCGATGATGGTCAAGACCGGCCACGAGAAGGGGCGGGCGGTCGGCCTTGTCGCCGCCAGCTCCATCATCGGGCCGATCATTCCGCCGTCGATCGGCTTCATCCTGCTGGGCGTCGCCGCCAACCTGTCGATTTCCAAGCTGTTCCTGGCGGGCATCGCGCCCGGCCTGATAATCGGCCTGGCGCTGGCGATCACCTGGTATTTCCTGTCCAACAGCGAGCGGATCGAAGTGCGGCCGCGCGCCACCGGCGAAGAACGGATCAAGGCCCTGCGCGAAGGCGCCTGGGCGCTTGGCCTGCCGGCGATTATCATCTTCGGCCTGAAGTTCGGCGTGTTCACCCCGACCGAAGCGGCGGTGGTCGCCGCCGCCTATGCCCTGTTCGTGTCGGCGGTGATCTATCGCGAGATGACGCTGGCCAAGCTCGTTCAGGTGTTCGTGTCGTCGGCCAAGGTGACGGCGGCGGTGATCTTCATGGTCGCCTCGGCCCTGGTGGCCGCCTGGCTGATCACCGTCGCCGACCTGCCCGGCCAGATGGTGGAGCTGCTGTCGCCCTTCATGCAGAGCCCGCGCATGCTGATGCTGATCATCATGCTGATCATTGTCGCCATCGGCATGGCGATGGACATGGCGCCGACTATCCTGATCCTCGGGCCGATCCTGGTGCCGGTGGTGCAGCAGGCCGGCATCGACCCGATCTACTTCGGCGTCATGCTGATCATCAACACCTCGATCGGCCTGATCACGCCGCCGGTCGGCACCGTGCTCAACGTCACCGCCGGCGTCACCCGGTCGAGCATGACGACGGTGATCAGGGGTGTCTGGCCGTTCATCGTCGTCGAATTGCTCGTGCTGCTGGCCATGGTCGCGTTCCCGGAACTCATCACCATTCCGGCCGCCTGGCTGAACCGTTGACTCGTCGCTTCGCAGATCATCAGGAGGAGAAAAACATGCGACACTTTGCGAAAATGCTGTTGGCCGGCGCCGTGGCGGCGCTCATGCTGCCCACGGTCGCCCAGGCCGAAATCCACGCCCAGACCCTGCGCTTCGCCAGCGCCGGCTCCGAGGGCTCGCCGCTGGTTCAGGGACAGCGGAAATTCGCCGAGATCGTCAAGGAGAAGAGCGGCGGCAAGATCGACATCAAGGTCTTCCCGGCCGGTCAGCTCGGCGGCGACATGCAGGCGGTGTCGTCGTTGCAGGGCGGCGTGCTTCAGATGTCGGTGATGAACGCCGGCCTGATGGCGTCGCTGGCGCCCGACTTCGCGGTGCTCGACCTGCCGTTCCTGTTCGAAAACCCCAAGGAAGCCGACGCCGTGATGGACGGCGAAGTCGGCAAGATCTTCGCCAAGGAGCTCGATGCCAAGGGGCTGGTCGTGCTGTCCTACTGGGAGCTCGGTTTCCGCCAGCTCACCAACAGCCGCCATGCCGTCGAGAAGGTCGACGACATCGCCGGTCTCAAGATCCGCGTCGTGCAGTCGCCGATCTATCTCGACATGTTCACCGCGCTCGGCGCCAACGCCGTGCCGATGCCGTTCCCGGAGGTCTACACCGCCCTTGAAACCGGCACCGTCGACGGCCAGGAAAACCCGGCTCCCAGCATCCTGACGGCCAAGCTCAACGAAGTGCAGAAGTTCATGACGCTGACGCGGCACACCTACAATCCGATGGTGATGCTGTATTCCAAGCCGCTGTGGGAAAAGCTCGACGCCGACGAGAAGCAGTTGCTGGGCGATGCGGCGCTGGAGGCGGCTCAGTTCCAGCGGCAGCTGTCGCGCGATTCCGACGCCAAGGCGATCGAGGCCATTGCCGCCGCCGGTACCACGGTCACCACGTTGTCGCCGGAGGAAGTCGCCCGCTTCCGCGAGAAGACCAAGCCGGTCGCCGAGAAATACGCGGCCAAGGCCGACCCGACGATCGTCAAGCTGCTCAACGACACGATCGCCCAGGTGCGCGCCGCCAAGTGATCCTGTCGAGGTGAAGATGCCGATGATCCCACGGGATCGTCGGCACCCACCGCGTTCCGATTGGGCGCGAACCAAGCGCCCAAAACCTCTTATATTTTCGAAGGTTGTTCCCGATGTACAAGCCCAATCGCCTGAAGTCGCATCTCCTGTCCGGCAAGACCGCCTATGGCTGCTGGATTGGCGGTGGCTCGCCCACCAATGCCGAGATCCTCGGACATGTCGGGTTCGACTACCTTCTGGTCGATCATGAGCACGGCATCGGCGAAACGCGGGAAATCATGGAAACGCTGCGGGCGGTCGAAACGACGCCAACCCCCGCTCTGGTGCGCGTCCCCTGGAACGACCACGTCTTCCTGAAGCGCGTGCTGGACGCGGGCGTGCAGTCGGTGATGATCCCCTCGGTCGACACGCCCGAAGCCGCCGAGGCGGCGGTCCGGGCCTGCCTCTATCCGCCTGAGGGTATTCGCGGTTATGCCGCCGGCGTGGTGCGGGCCTCGACCTTCGGCCTCGAGCCCGACTATATCGTCAAGGCCAACCGGGAAATGCTGATCGTCTTGCAGTTGGAATCCCACGTGGCCGTCGACAATGCCGCCGCCATCGCCGCCATACCGGGCGTCGATGTGGTGTTCATCGGCGTCAACGATCTCGCCGGTTCGATCGGACGGCTGGAGCAGACCGGCCATCCCGAGGTGAAGGCGCTGGTTCGCCGTGCCGAGGAAGCGATCCTCGCCTCCGGCAAGGTGCTCGGCACCGTGCCGAACGGTGGCGCGTCGGTCGCTGACCTCATCGAGCGCGGCTACCGGGTCATTGCCGGCCCGCATGACGTTGCCCTGTTGCGCGACGCTGGCAAGGCCGCCTGGGCCGACTACCAGGCGATCGTCTCGGCACGATCCACCGGCATCAAGCCGGCGTCCTCCGGACTGTCGCGCTCCTACTGACGAAAGCCGGCCGGCTTCGCTGGGCCGCTACGGGCCGCGCTCAACCTGTGACAAAAGCGAAGGCCGGGACCCTGCGACGGGTGCCCGGCCTTGCTGTTTTAACGACGGAGGAAGCCGTCAGTAGATGCGCTTGCCGTCGGCGTCGAAGATCAGCGCCGAGGATGAGGGGAAGCGGGCGATCAGCGTGTCGCCGATGGCAATGCTCGACCGGCTCTGGCTGGCGATGGTGACGAGGTCGGATGCCGAGGAGCGGGCGTAGATCAAGGTTTCCGAGCCCAGATGCTCCAGCATGTCGACCGTTACCGGTAGAGCCGCATCGCCACTCTCGGCGAAGTGCGATGGGCGGATGCCGAGGGTCACGGGCGTGCCGGCGGCCGGCGCGTTGCCCTTCAGCGCCACCGGCACCACGGCGCCGCCAAAATCGGGCAGGCGGATTTCGGCGCGGCCGGCGCCGCCACCTTCCACCACGCCCTTCAGGAAGTTCATTTTCGGCGAGCCGATGAAGCCGGCAACGAACAGGTTGGCGGGATTGTCGTAGAGTTCGAGCGGCGCACCCACCTGCTCGACGATACCCGACCTGAGCACGACGATCTTGTCGGCCAGCGTCATCGCTTCCACCTGGTCGTGCGTCACGTAGACGATGGTGGCGCCAAGATCGCGGTGTAGCTTGGCGATCTCGATGCGCATGTGAACGCGCAGCTCGGCGTCGAGGTTGGAGAGCGGCTCGTCGAACAGGAACACCTTGGGATGGCGCACGATGGCGCGACCGATGGCGACGCGCTGCCGCTGACCGCCTGACAGTGCCTTCGGCTTGCGGTCCATCAGTGGGCCGAGTTCGAGGATGCGTGCCGCCTCGTCGACCTGCTTGCGGATTTCCGCTTTGGGAATCCCGGCGAAGCGAAGCGCAAAGCCCATGTTCTCGCGCACCGTCATGTGCGGATAGAGCGCATAGGACTGGAACACCATGGCGATGCCGCGTTGCGAGGGGTCGATCTCGTTCATCCGGTCGCC
>JAGSYV010000007.1 GCA_018262505.1 Pseudomonadota bacterium | reverse complement strand
CGCCAACACCGCCATTCAGGCGAGCCGGGCCGGCTCGGACGCCGGCTTCGTGCTGGCGTCGTCAGAATCGATGAACAACGGCGCGCTGCTCGTGCTGGCGCCGATCGTCGCGAGTTGGATCGGAGGTGGGGACACCGCGAGCACCGCCATACTGCTGGGCGTCTGTTCGCTTACCGCTCTCGGTGTCAATCTCGCCGACCGAAGGTCCCGAGCGGGCGCGCTTCCATGCAAGGCAAGTTAGGAGATGGCTGAACTTGATGCGGTGCAGCGCATTGGGCGCACGTAAGCAGACTCGCCATGGCCTTCATCGACAGCTTCGATGATGCAGTGGTACTGAAGAAATATACTCGAATCAACGTTTACTTCAGGCAGGTGTTCAGGCGGATGCGTTCGCCAAACAGCGGGCAAATTCGCGCAGATCGTGCAGGTAATCACCAAATATTTCTCGGTCAAGAACAACGGGAGAGCCTACCGCCCAACGAGTACAAGCATCACCAACGCCAGAAATGCGATTAGCCGCCGTCTGATTGAAGTTCACCAAACCGTGCGAAACAATATTTCTAATCGAAAATATTTCGACAACTGCAGACTTCGAACATTTCATTCTCGACCAAGACCAACCTAAAGATTCTAAAATTTTCGTCGCCCAGTGCTCTACGTTGTATTTCTTTATATAATCCTCTGCAGCATTACTAACCGGTAGAGAAGCATCTAGACCGGGGAAGTTGCTGTGATCCAGCCCTTTTGTGGCAACTAGATACTCAATTACATTTCTCCCATGCTCCTCAACAAGACCAATGTAAGACATAAGTAACATTGAATACAATATATGATAACTGTTTAGTCCGTTGATGTAATCGACGAGATCACACTCAAATCTCGTTTTCCCGCTCGGGTCTATTATCTTTATTTCATTGGGATTCAGGACTGGCAGGGAGGTCCACCTAGCGCGCTCTGCTGCAAGAGCCGTCTCAGACACGATCCAGAAGCGCGTCAACTCTCCCCAGCGGTCCCAAATCGGAAATCTTACCCACATGATCGAATTCCAGTATCGACTCGGAAGCGTAGCCTATGTACGGTACGTTAACGTGATGAAATGAACACCAAGATTTCTCGACTTTGCTGAGCAGTTAGTGTCATAGGCGTGCGCTGGGTTCAGTCGGATGAGCTTTTCGAGCTTACTTGAGACTCGATATCGCGCGACAACTCCCTCAGGAAGCGATCCCCGGTCGCGAGTCGCCGCCCCAGCGTTTGCAGGAAGCTCTCGAAGCGCTCTGCGCCTTTCGCCCTCGCCGATGCCTGCGCGCTGTCGGGCAATGGCGGTGTGATGGTCAACCAGAAGCGGATGAACAGCGAGAGCGTCTCTCCGACGATGGCGAGGTCTTCGTCGAGCCCATCGATCTGGCGGCCTATCCGGTCCATGCGGCGGGCGAACACGGCCTCCAGTCGCTCGGACGCATCCGCCGACAGGAAGGAGGCGACGGCGGCTTCAATGACGGCGGATTTGGAGATGTTGCGACGGAGCGCCAGCGCCTCGACCTTCTTCAGGAGGTCGGGGTCGAAATAGACATTCATGCGGGTCTTGGTCTGCATGGCCATCCTCACAAGTCGAGGCCATCGGCCGGGTCCATCGTCGCCTGCCGAGCATTCGATGTGACCTGCTCGCGCAAACGGCTGGCCCGGGCGGCGTCCACATCGGGATCGTCATCGAGAACATCGAACTCGCTGAGGGGCGATCGTTCGGGCGGCGCGACCTCCTCATGCTCAGGCAATTCCGGCTCACGGCGAATGCCTGCATTGGCCGGATAGACGCTCACGCCATTCCCGTTGCCCGATGCAGCTCCAGCCGATGCCGCCGGGATCGCCAGCGCCGACCAATCATCCGCGGACTGCGCCGCCGCTGTCGTCGCCTTCGGCGGCGGCAGGATGCGTTCCTTGAAACGAGCATCCTCGTAATAGCGCGCCTTCTTTGCTCGTACCGGCGGCACGCCCGCGACCAGCAGCAGTTCGTCCGTGGGCGGAAGCTGCATCACCTCGCCGGGCGTCAACAGCGGCCGCGCCGTCTCCTGCCGCGACACCATGAGATGGCCGAGCCAGGGCGACAGCCGGTGCCCGGCATAGTTGGTGGAATCGCGCATCTCGGTCGCGGTACCGAGCGCATCGGAGACCCGCTTGGCGGTGCGCTCGTCATTGGTGGCGAAGGCGACGCGCACATGGCAATTGTCGAGCACGCTGTTGTTCGCGCCGTAAGCTTTCTCGATCTGATTGAGGCTTTGGGCGATCAGGAAACTCTTGATGCCGTAGCCCGCCATGAAGGCCAAAGCCGACTCGAAGAAGTCGAGCCGGCCGAGCGCGGGAAACTCGTCCAGCATCAGCAGGAGCCGATGCCGGTTGGCGGAGGTCTTCAGGTCTTCGGTGAGACGCCGCCCGACCTGATTGAGGAGGAGGCGGATCAGCGGCTTGGTGCGGTTGATGTCGGAGGGCGGGACCACGAGATAGAGGCTGACAGGTTTCACCCCCGTCACCAGATCGGCGATGCGCCAGTCGCAGCGCGCCGTCACCTTCGCCACCACGGGGTCGCGGTACAGGCCGAGGAACGACATTGCGGTGGAGAGCACGCCGGATCGCTCGTTGTCGGACTTGTTCAACAACTCGCGCGCCGAGGATGCGATAACCGGATGCACTCCGGCTTCGGCGAGATGCCGCGTGTTCATCATGGCGCGCAGCGTCGCTTCTACGGGGCGTTTCGGATCGGAGAGGAAGTTGGCGACGCCGGCTAGCGTCTTGTCAGGTTCGGCATAAAGGACGTGCAGGATCGCGCCGACCAGCAGTGAATGGCTAGTCTTTTCCCAGTGGTTGCGCTTCTCGAGCGCACCTTCGGGGTCGACGAGGATGTCGGCGATGTTCTGCACGTCGCGGACTTCCTTGTCGCCGCGCCGCACCTCCAGCAGGGGATTATAGGCCGAGGACGCCGGATCGGTCGGATCGAACAGCAGCACGCGGCCGTGCCGTTCGCGGAAACCGGCAGTCAGGCCCCAGTTCTCGCCCTTGATGTCGTGGATGATCGTGCTGCCCGGCCAGGTCAGAAGCGTCGGCACCACAAGCCCGACGCCTTTGCCAGACCGCGTCGGGGCGAAGCACAGCACGTGCTCGGGACCGTCATGGCGCAGATAGTCGCCGTCGAGCCGGCCGAGCAGGACGCCATCGGGGTCGAGCAATCCGGCAGCGCGGATTTCCTCCGGCTCCGCCCATCGCGCCGATCCGTAGGTCGCGACGTTCTTCGCCTCTCGCGCCCGGATCACCGACAGGGTTATGGCGACGAAGATCGAGATGAAGCCGCCTGATACGGCGATGCAAGCGCCTTCAATGAAGATCGACGGCGCGTAAGCGTCGTAGCAATACCACCACCAGAAGAAGATCGGCGGGTTATAGACCGGCCAGTCCGCCACCTCGAACCAGGGCGCACCGAGTTGGGCCTGAAAGCCGAGCCGCCACGCAGTCCACTCGGTCGCACACCAGATGGCGGTGAGCACGATCATGAGAACGATGGCAACTTGTCCCCACAGGACGCGGCTTCCTGACATAGGGGCTCCAATCGGTAAAAGAGACGGAGCCGATCAGAGAATAGGCGTGCCAGCCAGAAGCAACAGCAAATCCGCTGTGTCGCATCATCGGATACCATGGCGAAGAAAAAGGACGCTCAGTGCCACGCTGATCGCGCCTCGGTCACCGCCTGTTCCAGTATTTTGCGATAGCCGGTCTTCGTCATCCAGCGAGCACGATTGAGATGGCTTTGCCAGCAGAGCCGCGTGCGTTCCCCTTCAGTGCCGGGATCACGATGCAGCACGATACGAGCCACTTCAGTCCAGTCCGACCCATCCGTCTCAGCATCGAGCAGTCGCAGATACGTGACGAAGTGTCGTTCGTCGTAGACCGTGATCTCTGGCCCACTGGGAGCGAGATCATCGACATCGGGATCGAGTTCGGGGCGTATCCGCATCGGATGGCCCTCCTTTCGACAGTACAGCGGCCCGCAAGGAATAGTTCAACAGCTCTTCAATTTTGAGACAAACAGCTTGGTGAACCACGGCTCTTTGCGGCAGCGGGCTGGAATGCATCGTTTGGCTGAGCGGATCTATAGCACGTTTCAGCACGAATCGGAATGATCGTTCCTGGAACGATCATTCCGACGCAGGCTCTCATTTCGCCATGGATCTCAAGGAGGTTATGGCGGTCAATCTGCGTCGGCTGCGCCATGACAAGCAAATGACGCAGGAAGAGCTGGCCGACCAGTCCGGCCTGAGCGCGCGCTATATTGGCGCGATCGAGCGCGCCGACGTTTCCGCCAGCGTCACGGTTCTTGGGCAGATTGCTGAGGCGCTTGGCATTGAGCCGGGTGAGCTTGTGAAGGAATCAGCCAGATCGCGCTGATTTGCTCATCTCGGTAGCAAGATCGAGCAGATGCATGAGGGCCGGACCGCGATTGTGCGGCGACCAGACCGCGCTGAATCTCGCTCGATCCGACTCATCGGCGATAGGCCGGAACACGACGCCGGGAAACGGGACGTGAGAAGCAGCTTCGCTCGTCAACGTGATCCCCTCGCCGACTGCAACCATGTGCATCAACGTGTCTCGCCCCACATCGCACCGACGAATGTGTGGCGACTTCTCTCGTTCGACGAGTCTGCGAACGATATGGTCCATGACTTGGGAGCCGGCTCCGCCTTGTCGGACGAGGAAGGTATCCGGGGCAAGATCACGCCACACGAGACGCTCAGCGCTCGCCAACGGATGGTCCTTTGGCAGCACGACCATCAATGCTTCCGACCATAGCTGCCGTGAATGGCAGTCGGGTACCTCTACGGCCCCAACCACGAAGGCGATATCGAGCTTGGCCTCGCGGACCTGACGTATGATCTCATCGGAACGTCCCTCGAAGATATCGAGTTCGATCTCCGGATGCTCGTCTCGATACCGGCGGCGCAGATCGGCCAGAAAGCCCGAAGCGATCGAAGACAGGAGCCCGATCGACAGATGACCGATCGCACCGTTCAGAACCGCCCCAGCCGTCTTGATCGCAAGATCGAGATGGCTGATCCCCGCGGCAACTTCCGTAATGAAACTGCGGCCTGCGTCGGTCAGACGGACGCCACGGTGGCGGCGCTCGAACAGAACAACACCGAGATCCTCCTCCAACGTCTTGATCCTGGTGCTCACGCTCGACTGGCTGACGCCGAGAGCATTCGCCGCGTGCCTGAAATTCAGATACTCGGCCACGGACAGCGTCTGGATGAGAGACGCGAGAGGGATTCGGCCGCCAAGGAGCGAGCGCCTCACTAACTCAAATCGCCCGTCTGCCGGTACTCGCCTACGCATCGCACAACCCTCTCGCGGAGCGTCGGCTAGAGATCGCAGGACGGATTGAGCACCGCGATCGCCTCGAAAGCAGCCTGTATGCCGCTTTCTTTGTGCGCTTCGCTGATGGCGAGGCCTTCAGCCGCGATCACATCGAACTTTGTTACGCCGATGAACGCGAACATCGAACGAAGATAGGATTCTGCGTGTTCGGACGAAGCGAGGGAAGCGCCTCGTCGGTATTGGCCACCCCGCGCCACAGTGAGGATTACCCGCTTGTTAAGCGCCAATCCTTCTGAGCCGCTCTCGGCATAGCGAAATGTCTTGCCCGCTATCACAATCCGGTCGATCCATGCTTTTAGCTGGCTCGAAATGGATAGATTATAGAAAGCGACACCGATGACGATGACATCCGCATTGATGAACTCTTCCAGAAGCGTTTCGCCAAACGAGACCTCTTCCATCATGGCCTGGGAAGCCGCCAGATGGTCGCCGGTCAGATGTGGAACAGGAACCGCAACCACATCACGATAGACTATTTCAGCCGCCGGATTGTATTCTTTAAATCGCTGGACGGTGGCTCTGGACAGCATACGGCTTACTGACTTCTCACCGAGAATGCTGGAATCGATATGAAGCAGGTTCATGGCTGATCTTTCTTGAATCGTCGGCGTGAAGTTTACGCTGTCACGAGTTGGCCGGTGGCTTCACGCCAAGCGTCTGCAACTGCATCACAATCAGGCCGAGCAAGATCAGGCCGAGACCGGCAAGACGGGACAACGAGACGGGCTTTTGCGGGAGTCCAACGAGGCCCCATTGGTCGATGACGATCGACGCCAGCATCTGCCCGGCGATGGCCGCCGTGATGAAGCCAGCGGCACCGAGCTTTGGCGCAAGCAGCAGCGCGCCGGTGATATAGACAACGCCAACGATGCCGCCGATCCATATCCAGCGGGGGGCATGCGCGACAGCGAAAAGCGTTGGCGCTTCCACTTTCGCCAGCGCCATCACGGGCAGGATGCAGGCGAAGCTAACGCAAAGGGATACGACCGTAGCCCAAAGAGGATGGCCGAGCGTCCGTCCAAGGACCGCGTTGCTCCCGGCTTGAAACGGAACAACCGCGCCGGTGACGATAGCGGCGAGAATCAGAAACAGCGAGTTGGTTTGCATGGTGAGCCTCCAGACTCACCAGATGCAATATCCGCTTTATAAATGGAAATTCCGATGTAATATCTTCGATATGCATGATGTGAATATGCTTCGCGGTGTCGACCTTAACCTGTTGGTGGTCCTGGAAGCTCTACTGTCAGAGCGGCATGTGTCGCGCACTGCCTCCCGGCTGAACATGAGCCAGCCGGCCGTTAGCCACGCGCTCGCGCGTCTACGGCATCTGTTCGGTGACTCCCTCCTGATCCGCCGCGATGGCCAACTCGTGCCGAGCACCAGGGCGCTTGAAATCGCTCCCGCGCTAACCGAAGCCTTACGACAGATACGTGAGGTTCTCGGAACTGGAGGTTTCGATCCTGCCAGGGAGAAACGGACATTCCACCTTGCAATGTCGGATTATGGCTCTGCTGTAATTCTCCCAAGCCTGATGAAAATGCTGCGCCTTGAAGCGCCGAAGTTCGACTTGGTGGTAACCCAATCCAGCCGGGAATCGATGCTCCGACAGGTGCTGGATGGGGACTGCGATCTGGCCTTGGGTGTGTTTCCCGATCTTCCGGAACGGATCGAAGCTGCGCAGCTTTTCCTAGAGCACTTCGCGTGCCTCGCGGATCGGGAGGGATTGGAGAGCCATGACTGTCTCGACATTGGAACCTATCTTACCCGACCACATGTGCTCGTTGCGATGAAGGGTGAAGCAAACACTGAGATCGAATCAGCCTTGCATGCTTGCGGTCACTCTCGCCGCATCGCCGTTACGCTACCGCATTGGGGGACCGCGGCACGGCTAATCCATGGGACAGACCTCGTTTTGACCGTGGCCCGGAAAGCCCTTGCACCCTATGAGCACGATCCGAATCTTGTCGTCTTCGAGCCGCCGTTCTCGATATCGCCATTTCCCTTCGTTCAGGTCTGGCACGAACGGCGCGGCAGCGATCCTGCTCATCTATGGCTCCGCAAAGCCATCGCAAGCGTCTCAATGTCTGTGTAGAATTGTTGTACCTTCACAGCGCTATTCCCCTTTGCGGCCCCAATTGCCACGACACCGATCCGCCACGGACGATGCCCGAGACTTCGCGACCAAGCTGGCGGTCGATGACCGGCCGCCACGGGACAAGGGTGAACTCGTGAGACTTCTCGACGATCGCGAACTTGCCGCTCGATAGCTGCACCGCTCCGGTGAAGGTGCCGCTTACGGTCTCGCCATCGGCGGCAGCCCGGAACGGCAGGGCCTTCTTCGCTGCCATCTCCTCGCCGACACGGGCAACCTCGCGCTCTTGAAGCGTAGCGATCAGGTTGCGCCGATAGACAATGCGGCCGTCGGACTGACGGACAGTATCACCCCGCTCGATCAGCGTCTCGCGCCGCTGCTCCATCGCCTCGCGCACTTGCCCGCCAAATCCTGCCACCGACAGGTCGGACGCGCCCGCGCCGACCAGCCGTCGGTCCAGCCAGGTCGGCCCCTCGGCGCCGATCTGCTTCTCAAGATCGAAGGTCGAGAGGATACGGATATTGGCGCGGGCATTTCGGCCGGCGTCATGAGCGACGGCCTGCGCCTGGAAGTCGTCGGGGATGCGCCACTGATCGGCGTCGATCCGCTCCGCGATCCCGGCGCGGCGCAACGCCTCCAGCCGCCGGACATGGGACTCTACGAAGGCCTCATAGTCGCCGTTCGGCACGCGCCCATCGAACTGCGCCTGTTCCAGATGGCGACTTGGCCGATAAATGCCATCCTCGGCAACACCGGCGATGGCGCGATCGGAGGGGCGGCCAGCGCTGTCTGGCGGCCCGATCTCGATGACACTGCCGATACGGGCGCCCTCGACGCGGGCCGGATCGAAGCCGGAGACATGATGCGTCCGTCCGTCGATGCCATCGACGACGAGGGTCAGGTTCTCGCCCAACTCATCGGAGAGATGTTTGTCGATGACGCGGCCTATGATCGGCGTGGCGGGCGCGGCGTCATGAATCTGGAAACTCATCGGATCGCGTTCGAAGCCCTCGGCCCGGAGCGCTGTCTGCATGGTGCGGATGATGTCGCCGCGCTCGCCCATCTCGCGCAGCGTCGGATCCAGCCGTTCGCTCAATTCCCAGACGCCCGGTGCGTGCTCGGTGGCAAGGCCCACGTCGCCCAGTTTGCCGAGACGGCGTAGCCGCATTGTCCGGTCAGACTGGCCGCGCAGATCGCCCGGTTCATATCGGAGGTCAAGCAACCGGTCTTCGGCCTCGGCGATCATCGCCCGGTCGATGCGGGTGAGCCGATCTTGATCGATCTCCGCCATGAGCTTGCGACGCTGCTCGATCTCGGTGACGGGACCGAGTTCCAGCGTAGCCAGTTCGCTCGCCCGCTCACGGATGCCATTGGCGAGATAGTCGCCATTGATGACGAGGTCCTCGCCGAGCGCATCGCGACCGTTGACGATGACATGCACATGGGGATGGCCGGTATTGTGATGATTGACCGCGACCCAATCAAGCTTGGTGCCGAGGTCGGTTTCGACCTGCGCCATCAGTTCGCGGGTATAACCGGTCAGATCGGCAAGATCGGCGGCATCCTCCGGCGAGACGATGAAACGGAACTGGTGGCGATCGTCCTTGCCGCGATCGAGGAAGGCATCGCCATCGGCGCGATCCTGTTCCGCTGAATAGAGCCGGCCGCGCTCGCCGTCGCGGGCAGTTCCGTCGCGCTGGATATAGCGCAGATGAGCGGCAGCCTTGCCGTTCTTGCCCGCCCCCCGGACGGAACGGGATTTGACAACGACGCGGCGGCTGCCGGGCTGGCGGTGACTCCAGCCGTTCGACAGGTTGCGAGCGCGCACGAAGGCCGCGCCGCGCCCGCGCTGCACGCCTCGGCCGGAGGCGACAATACTCGTACCGTTGGCAGCGCGACCGGGACCGCTGCTCTTGGCCGATCGGCTTCGGCCAGACGCGGCCTGCTGCAGGCGCGTGTTCTTCCGAACCTTGCTGAGGAAGCTCTTTGCCTGTCCGGCCTTCGGTGCATCGGAGCGGACACGGCCGGGCCTCGGCCGGAAACGGTTATCGTCATCGCCGTTCATGGCCGCTCCGCCCGAAACTGCCGGTTTCGGCGACGAGTGCCGCGAAAAGCCCGGCGGCTGCTAGCTTTGCCGCGCCTCGCGGCACTATGGTGGCCCGGAGGCGTGCCACCCAAAACAGTGTGCAGACAAGGGCTTGCCCTGCGGATTGGACCCATGGGGTGCCGTCCGCTTTAATCTTGCCCTCCTCCCTCTGTCGCGTTTGCACCTCTCCTGCGAACGAAGAAGACTCTTGCCAGCCCCTCCCCTGCACACTGCAACCTCCCACTGGTCCGGCCCGGTCACGATGCTCATGGCTGTTGTCCCGTGCCAGCTCGCGCGACAAACAAACCGCCGGACTGCGGCACGATGGCGGAGACGTCGCGCACGGTGGTGGTCACAGGAGCATCGGTCAACGAGCGCTCGTTCTGCAAAGAATCGGTATCCCGAGTGCGTTCTGACCACGCCATGAAGAGCGGCGCACGGGTCCATAGAAGTACGTCGGATGGCGCAATCGCTGTGTTGTCGGCGATGCCGGTACCGTCGAGGTTCGGTGCGATGGCATCGAGATAAGCACGGGTTTCCGCCGGAAGGGGACGGCCCTTCAGCGATGCCTCATAGCGGCTGGAACCGGCATTGTAGGCGGCGATCCAGCCGGGCGATCCATAGCGGTCGCAGAGTTCGCGGATATAGGCCGCGCCGGCGACGATGTTGTCGTGCGGATCGTATGGATCGCCGCCAAGGCGATAGCGAATGCGGATTTCTGCCCATGTGTCGGGCATGATCTGCATCAGTCCGACAGCGCCCTTCGGTGAAAGCGCCCGGGGATCACCGTCGCTCTCGGCGCGCATGACCGCGCGTATCCAGGCGGTGGGAAGCTCAAAACGCTGCGCCGCCTCGGCGATGAAGGCGGCATATGGGGCGTCCTTTGCAGGCGAGGCAAAGGGATTGTCCGCTGCCAGAGCGGAGCAGTTCGGCGGCACGACGCTCGGCAACAGGATAAGCACCATCGTCGCGACGCACAAGCTCGCTCGCCGTTTGGGTTGGGCGGTCATGGAAGGCTCCGGATCTTTCTGGAATCGCGAACCGATAACAGGCTCAATGCCCGTGGTCAGCTGCCTGAACGGCGGACAATCCGCCGTCTCTCGTCCAAATCGGCGTCATGGCGCCGAGGATCGCCTCGGCGGACAGCACGCCGAAATACCGCCCGTCCAGGCTGTCGGGGACGTCGGCATTGAGGAGAAAAACCTCGCCGCCAGCAAGCCGATGGCAGCCACTCCAGGTCGGCAGGTCCCGGCCCAATCGATCGTACTCGAGCGCCGTCGCGATGTCCTTGCCGTCGATGGCGATGACGGTGCCAGTTCGGCAGATCGTCTGCCCGGAAAAGGCGGCGACATATTTCAGGAGCGGCACCTTGCGTGGCAGGTAATTGCGATCGGCAAGGTATCGGGCGATCGGCTCGGGTGGCGCGACGGCGACTAGGTCGCCAACATCAGGAGCGTCGATCTTGTGTAGGCGGTAGAGTCCAACGGGAATGCTCGCCGAAGCGTTCCAGATCAGGCGCGGCGTGACCGACACGAAGTTCAACGCCGTGAAGGTGACGACGGAGAAATGCGTCACCATGACATAGCCGAAGCGGGTCATGGGGTCTTCCTCCCCGCAAGAGGAAACGTTGCATCCGGCTCGTTCGGACGGTCGGGATCGACCTTCCGACGCAGCAGCCAGGCGCGATGCTGGTCAACCGTGTAGGCGCGCGGCTCGTGCCCAGTAGCGAGCCGATTGTGGATGTGTCGCCAGTGGTCGAGCGAGACGTCGGCCGGGTCGATGTCGAGCGCCTCGATCGCGTCGATGAGTTTCAGCACGCGCTCAACCTTCGGCCAACTGTCGACCTTCAGCAGGATGTCGCCACCGGGACGGACGAAGGGCAGCGTCTGGTAAGGTTCGCCGGCAGACACCGCCCGCACGACATCCATCCGGGACACGACCGTGCCGAAATCGTTCGACGCCCATCGGACGAAGGCGAAGATGCTGCCGGAGGCGAAGCTGACGAGACGTCGGCGACGGTCGAGGATCTGATCGTGGACGGGATGGCCGAAGCGGATCCAGTGCTCGATCCTCTTCTCGATCCAGGTCAGTTCGACCTGGGTCAGGCGCGGCGTCCTCGGCTCTTTCGGCGGCAGGATGATGTCGCCGGACCGCGGCGGCGGTGCGGAGGAATGGTCCGTCATGGGGCATCTCCAGGGTCTTCAGGGAATTCGCGCGCGAGCAGGTCACGCAACATGTCGGCGACCGTGACACCACACTGGAAGGCGGCAATCTTGATGCGGCCGCGCAGGGTCGGCGTTACATCGATGGTCAACCGGGCGGTGAAGCCGGTACTCTCGGAAGCGCGAGTCGACGATGCCTCGGCCGCTTTGACCCAGCTCTCGGGGTCGGCGGGCCGGGAAGCGAAACCGTGCTTTGGGGGCTTGGCGTTCATGGCACCGCCCTCGCAACATCAAGGCGGCTGATCTCGTCCGCGAGCGCTGTGACTTCCCGCGCTGCCGGGCTTTCCTCGTCGATCTCGAAGACGAGGCGACCGGACTGCGCCGCGTCGGCGAAGGCGACGCGCTGGCCGATCCGGGCCGACAAAAGCGGCGGATCGTGGTCGGCAAGCGTCTCGGCTGTCTCGCGGGCAATGACGGTGCGGGCGCCGCAGCGGTTCAGGACGAAGCGGGCGACAAGATCGGGGCGATAGATCTTCGCCTCACGGATCAGAGCCAGCATCTCGGCCGAGGCCCAGCCGTCGAAGGGCGACGGCTGCACCGGGATCAGCACTAGGTCGCTGGCGAGCAGCGCCGAACGCATCAGACCGGCGACACGCGGCGGACCGTCGATGACGATGTGATCGGCATCGCGAGCCAGTTCCGGCGCTTCGCGGTGCAGCGTGTCACGGGCAAGGCCCACGACGCCGAAGCTTCGAGAGCCGCTGTCGCGAGCCCGTTGCTCGGACCAATCGAGCGCCGAGCCTTGCGGATCGGCATCGACGAGCGTGACCCGCTTTCCCTGCCGAGCCCATTCGCCAGCAAGATGCAGCGCCAGTGTCGTCTTGCCGACGCCCCCCTTCTGGTTGAGGAGAGCGACGATCATGGCACGCGCTCCACCGGCGTGACGGCACTATGCGGTGACTGGTCTCGCGCCTCAAAAAAAGAGTTAGATTCTGAGTTAGAAGAGTTAGGCGGCGGATTTTGCACAACGGACCAAAGGCTTAACTGCGATCCGTGCGCCTGATGTGCCGATAGGGCTGCGCCCGATGTGCCGATACCCGTTGCGCCTGATGTGCCGATGAGTTCCACAGCTCTATCCACAGGCACTGTGGACGACACACTGCGGGGTTCGGCGGGCAAGATGCGCAGACGCTCGGGGCCGTCGTCGCGTTCGATCGCCAGACGGTATCCCGGCAGGGGCTGGCGGGCCGCGATGTGGCGCAGGTCGAGCGCGAAATCGGAGATGCGCGCGAGGCTGCCGGATTTCTCATGGAGATGGTGGATTTCGAATAGCCAGCCATGTGGCTGCCGGCCGGCGTGCTTGCGGGCGACGCGATAGAGCCAACGCTCGATTCCGCCGGTCAGCCGGAAATAGTCCGGGTCGATGGCGAGGACGAGCGAACGGTCGACGACGCCGTTGTAGAACCATTCGGGTAGGACGAACTCCATACCCTCGACGCGGCCGTCCCGCGTCGCCATCTCCTCCCACTCGTTGATCCACGAGAACTGCCGGCGCCGCCAATGAGCGCCGTTGCGGATGGTCGTGGCGACAACGGTCGACTGCAGCCGCGCCAGCGACGCCTTCAGCAGCACGTATTGCCGATTGCCGGTCTCGCGGCCGATGCCGCGCAGCAACTGGTAGGGCGTGAAACGGATGAACCGCGACGTCCTGAGCCCATGGTTCTCAGCAGCGACTATCTGGGAGGCGGCCCAGATCAACACGTCGGCATCCCAGATGGTCGCCATGCCGTGCTCGGGCATGCCGAGCACCTGCACTTCAACGTCGGCCGCCTTGTAAAGGATGGGGCGAACACGCGGCGTCTTCGACAAGGAGAAGAACGGTCGTTCCATCAGATCGCGTTGGTCGCGTGGTCCGGCATCGCCGGTCGCGACAACGAAGGGATCGAGGCGCTGGCGCTCGCCACCGCGAGCGATCCTGCGCGGGTCGGAGCGGGTGTTCTCGCGCATCAACGTGCTCCCCGCTCGGCCGGCGTCAACGGGCGCGCTGGAAAGACGCGGCCGACATTGACGTCAGAGGTCGATTTGCGCGCGCCGATCGCCGTCCATTCCTGAAGATCTTCGATGGCGTAGACGACCCGTCCGCCGATCTTGCGATAGGTCGGACCGGTGCCATAGGTGCGGTGTTTCTCGAGGGTTCGGATCGAGATGCCTAGGAAACGGGCGGCATCGGGCGTGCGCAAGAAACGGGGCGGCAGCCCCGTCTTGGGGTCGATCATGGTCGTACCTCCGGTGGGTGATCGGCCGCTGCGGCGTGGTGCAGCGGGTCATGGCGAACCCTGGCGGAGGATCGACGAGTTGCAGCGTGCCGGATTTGAGGAGGCCCGTTTGCGGCACCCCGCCGCGCGAGGTCACGGCAAATCCAAGGCATGGAAAGCCGGACTGGAAGTCAGCGTCGGCGCGGCGGGCGGAGGGGATAGTGGAGGAGCGAACGATAATCACCGCGCATGTAGCGGAGGCCGTCAGCGACGAGACGGCGTGTGCGGTTCTTCAGTTCGCTGTGTTCCCAGTCGCTCTTAGTGTGGCCGCGAAAGCCGAGCAGCGCTTCGGCGATGGTGCGATAGCTGGCGCCCGCGAGATGCGCGTCGAGCGCCCGCAGAATCAAAATATGACGATCGCGCGTCTGCTGCGGCAAGGGGCGAACCCATGGACCGGCGGGACGCCCGTTGACTGCTCTCCAGAAGCGCAACACAGCTTCCGCCCTCAGCTCGAAAAAGGCATCGAGTGGCAGGAGAACAGCATAGGATACGGCGCGTTTGGGAGGTGCGGCATCGAGCCAAACACGATGCTCGTGGTCGAAGGCTTGCCAGTGACCATGCCAGACAGCATTCTCGTCGAGCACCTCGACTAGCCCGGATAACTCGGGCAAGGCGAGCGGCATTGCGAGGCTGTCATCCGTCGATGCAACTGACGGACGAAGCTCGAAGGCATCAGGCTGGAGCTTTGATGCCCAGAAGACCGCTGCACGGTCAGCCGGCAGGTTTGGGTCGGCCGGGAAATCGCAACCCCCAGCGCTCGCTGAAGGCGGCTTTTGCGTCCGAACTTGATTGCGAAAGCGCGACGACGCGCTGGTAATCTCGACGGTAGTCCTCGTCTCGGCGCAGATATTCCCAGGCAAAGCCGGAAGCTGAGATGCTTCGGGCGTGGGCATAGGCCGCCGGCGAGCGCCAATCGGTACTTGGCATGGCGTCACCTCGTCTACGATCTGCCTACTGTGAGATGCAGGCCGACGTAAGGTGAGCAACTATCAGTTTAATGAGGAGCCGGCGTTTCCAGATACGTTGATCGCGCAACGCGATCACTCACCAAATGTCCGATCGAAGATTGTCCTTGACCGCGAGCCGGCCCGATGAGCCGCTTTGTTTTCGCCAAGCGGAAACCAGCCAATCCGCAAAGTAGGATCAGCGCGAATTCTGGCCTGCGTCTTTCATGAAAAGCGCAAAGGCCCTGAAACCGGATTGACGGCTCCACGGCTTCGTGACGCTCAGGCGGTTCTCAGGCGCTGTATGCCTCCGGGCAACATCCACCAAACGAGATTGGCGCGCGCATTTCGGTCGAAGCCCCAATTGGCATATGTTTGTTTGCTGCCCTTCGTTCGCCATACCGGCCAAGGAGCCTTCGGCGACCTGGAATAAGGCAGATTTACTGCCAACGGAGTGAGAAGTCCCGGCCATTCCGGCCGGGACCTTGCTCGGGGTGTCAGTCGCCCCGGCGCCCGTTGGGGCGGGACCAGATCAGCGAGTAGGTCTCGCCGTCCTCGTCGTCCACGAGGTTGGCGTAGATCGGGGCGTTGAAGCTCGGGTCGTCGAGCTTGAGACCCAGATAGGGACGGTCCTCGTTGGCGGAGCGCTTGGACCAGGCCGCCCCGATCTCGGCTCGGCCGACCAGCACGCGGTGGCTGGGGGCGTTCTCGCCGGTGGAGCGCAGGTCGGGGACGATGCGCACGCCCCTGGCCTGGACGCTGAGGGTGATGATGTCGCCGGTGAATTCGTTCGAGCCGGTCTTCTTGAAGGTGCCGATGGTCGCCATTTTCAAATCTCTGTTTTCCGTTTTCGAGCCCGCTCCATGCGGCCTCGATGGCGATCGAAAGGCCGGAGGCGACCGACGCCGCACCCGAGGGGCCGAAGCGTCAGCGGAGGACGGTGTGAGAGGGCTTTGTTGTCTCGCGAGGAATGCGAACCCGTTCGCAGGGGAAGAAAGTCATGACGCGCCGTTGCGGCATAGGTGGTCGAGGCGAAGCCGGCCTTCGGCCAGATCAGCCCATTGAAGAGGCCGTTTGGAGCGATCGCTGAACGGAGGCAGGACGGAGATGATGGCGGTGCCTCGCTCCCGGCACAGGAGACACGAACGAACCATTACTGGCATCGTCTTCCCTACCGGTAGGCTTGGATGTGCATCGACCTCGCCCCATCATCTACCCGGAACGCTCACCGCTGCATCACGGCGGTTTTGACGGGACCTGGCAGGCCACGGGTTCTGGCCACTCCACGAGGACCGCGCGTCTCAGGTTCAGCCTCGTTCCGATGTCATCGCCTCTCAGCCACCGCCTCGACGACAAGGCTGGTACGCACGCCGCCGATTCTGGTTCTCCAGCGAACAGCGGAAGATGGTCAGTTGCGAGCGAGGTCCCGGCTGGAGTGGTCGGCAGTCGCCACGCCTGCAACCCGAAAGAACGCCGTGATGCCGACCGCGATCGCGCCGATGATGGAGAAGACAATCTGCCACGTCTCGGACGGCATGGTGTGCTTCACGATGCCGTGGACGGCGTGGTAGCCGGCGATGGTCGCTGGTGCGACGAAGACGACTGCGATCGCCAGCTTCGCCCACATCGGGCGCACCATCAGAAGCAGGAACTGGCCGACGCCCAACGTGAGGCCGCCGGCGACCACACCGACGACAATGGCGCCGAGCCAGCCTGCGCCGGAGTGATAGGCCCAGACGCCAGCGCTGATGCCAGCGAAGAGCGGCAGCGCGAAGACGGCCAGCATAAACAGCAGCCAGCAGAAAAAGCCGATGGCCGCGACGCTGATGAGAATGCCGAGAAAGATCATGGTGGTGCCTTCCCACGAGAAAAGCTCTGAGGGGCGCGCCATCCACCACCACCGCGGCGCGAAGCAGAACATAGCAAGAAAATAGGATCGCCGGGAGTGAAAACCGGCAAGGTTTCCGCCCCGGCCGTGACGATCTTCGCCCCGTCATGGGGCGAAGGGATCGATTTCGTCGACGATGGTGTCGTCGGTGCCGTCGTATTCGGCCGGGGGCATCACCGAGAGGGTGCCGTCGCCGGCGCGGAAGATGACGATGGCGACCTTCAGCGTGGTGGCAAGGCTAAAGGCGAAGGCGTGTGCGTCGGTGAGGGACATCGATCCGGCTCCTGCTCGAGCGAGGACCATCCCCCGCTGACAGGCGCCCGAAGTGTCCGGCCGAGGGCCGCAATCACCGCGAAGGTGAAGCCGAAGCGGCGGCACGCGTTCCGCGTAGTCCGACCCTTCACGGGTTGATGGCGGCTCTCGGCTGGTCCAAGGATCAGCGTCAATGAAGCGGGGGTGTTCTCAGATCGAAGCTGGAGTTGGTATTGTCGATCCCGGACTCGGCGTGTGTAGAAACCTGCTACCGGCGGCGCATGAGGGCCAATCGATCGTGACTCGGGCGGAGACGGCGTGCATGACCTATGAAGAGTACAACGCGTTCTGCGGTGCACTGCCGGCAACGAGCTATGTGGTCCAGTGGGGTGGATCGCATGTCTGGAAGGTCGGCGGGAAGGTCTTCGCGATCGGCGGATGGCAGGGTGACGAACCGGGCTTCACCTTCAAAGTGAGCGACATCGCCTACGAGATACTCAAGGAGCAGCCGGGACTGCGTCCCGCGCCTTATCTTGCGTCCCGGGGAATGAAGTGGATCCAGCACTTCGCCAAGCCCGGCCTCGATGACGATGCGTTGCGCGACTATATCCGTGCGTCGCACTCCATCGTCTCGAAGGGGGTGTCGAAGAAGAAGCGGATAGAGCTTGGGCTGGCTGCGCCGTAGTGGCGGCGCTCACGCGCCGCCCGAGCCGAACCGGTAGACCGGAATGCCGAGCTTCTTGGCCTTGTCGGCGAGGTTGTCCTGGATGCCTGTGCCGGGGAAGACGATGACGCCGATCGGCAGGACGGCCAGCATTGCGTCATTGCGCTTGAACGGTGCCGCCTTGGCGTGCTTGCCCCAGTCGGGCTTGAAGGCGACCTGCGGCACCTTGCGATGATCGGCCCAACGGGCGGCGATCTTCTCGGCGCCCTTCGGCGAACCGCCGTGCAACAGCACCATGTCGGGATGCTTGGCATGGACCTGATCGAGCTTGGCCCAGATGAGGTTGTGGTCGGTGCCGTCGCCGCCGGAGAAGGCGATCTTCGGCCCGGCGGGCAACAGGATCTCGGTCTCGGCGCGGCGCTTGGCGGCAAGAAAATCGCGACTGTCGATCATCGCGGCGGTCATGTTGCGGTGGTTGACCATCGAGCCGGTGCGCGGACGCCAGCTTGAGCCAGTGTGACGCTCGAAGTGATCGGCGGCCTGGTCGCGCATCAGTTCGAAGGCGTTGCGGCGTTCGATCAGCGTCTGGCCCTCGGCGGTCAGGCGTTCAAGTTCAACCGATTTCACCTCGCTGCCGTCCTGTTCGTGCTGGCTGTGGCGCTGCGCCTGTTCGTTGTCGTCCAGTTCGCCTTCGATCCGGTCGGTGGCGCGGTGAAAGAGATTGACGGTCGACCACAGGAGATCGTCGAGGTCTGGCTCGAGGCGGGTGTCGGCCAGTGTCGAGATCAGGGCGTCGAAGATGTCGGCGATAGCACCGGCGACATGGTTGCCTTCGGGAAGTGGCCGGGGATCGGGTTCATCCTCAAAGGGACGGTAGCCGTAGAGCTGAAGCTCCTGCAGAACGTGGTCGGTTGAAGAAGAGCCGTGATGAGGCTCAAAGTCATCGTGCTCGCTCATGGGATGCTCCATCGGATGGACCGCGACCGTCGCGGCCTTCATGGCGACAAAGCCCACGGCCGAGACGGCCTTGCACCCCAAAGCAAAGCGTCGGGGCCGGAGCGCCAGCGGAGGATGGCAGAGGCCGGCTATTTTGCCTCGCGATGGAAAGCGGCCCAAAGGCCGCGCCGGAAAATAGCCGGCCGCCGCCATTGCCGGGCCGACCCGGCCGTGGGCCAATCGCCCTCTCGAAGGCCGAGGCGCGGTCCTTTCCAATGCTGGTGCATCCAGGCGGGCATGACAACGGCGCACCGTCACCGCCCTTCTCGCGTCCGGTCACGCTGCCTGCATCATGAAGCGTGCGACATCCTGTGGGGCGAGTTGAACCCGGATGTTGGCCCGAAGGGCGTCGATGCCAAGGTGGCGGAGATCCTCGTTGAAGTCCCCGAGCTTGGGCGACAACGCGATCGCCTCGATGCCAGCCGCGCTTGCCCGTTCGATCAAGCTGTCCCGCGCGCCATCGCCGGCCGGATCGTTGTCGCGGATGATGTAGAGGCGGCGCAACGTATCGGGGAACAGGATGGCGGCGAGATGGGCTGCGGAAAGAGCGGCCGCCATCGCCATGCTGGACGTGGCTTCGTGAACCGACAGAACGCTTTCGATGCCTTCGCCTGCCGCCATGACCTCACAGGACAAACCGAAGCGAACAGCGTTGCCGAGGAGATCGCCCATTGCCTTCCGCTGCGTGTCAATCGGTGCCTTGTCGGAACCGTCGTGTGCGAGCCAGGTGCGATGCGCGCCGGTGATTCTGCCGTCGAGATCGGTGACGGCGGCGATCATCGCCGGCCAGATTTCAGTCGGGCGGTGCTCGTCGGGCCGATAATAGCAGCGGGGATGAAAGCGGAGGTTTCCGGTTGCGTGCAAAGACACAATGCCGCGATGGCGCAGATACGCCTCTACGAGCGTGCCGCCGATTGGCCGCGCCATGGCGAACAGCCGCCGTGCCGCTTCTGCCGAACCTGACGGCGCTGATGTGCTGCGGTGCCGCCTCGATGTCGGCTCCGGTTCAGGATGCGGCAAGCTGAGGAAGCGCCTGGCCTCTTCCACGACATCGGCGAAGTCGACGAGGCCGAGGGATTCCTGGATCACGTCGAGCAAATCGCCATGTTCGCCGGTGGCGGCGTCGGTCCATTTGCCGGCTGGACCTTTGGACGAGTCCTTCAACCGCACGAACATCGAGCGGCCGGGCGTGTTGCGCACATCGCCAACCTGCCAGTAGTTGCCCTGTCTGCGGCCGGCGTTGAGATAGTGTCGGCAAACCGTCTCGGCGTGGTCGGCAAGACGACGTGCCAGATCATGTGGACTCTCCACCATAATGCACTTCCAAAAGAAAAGGCCCGCCATTGCTGACGGGCCAGTGGTCGCGGGGGTTCCTGGGTTGGGTTACTCGGCCGCCAGCGCTTGGTGCACTTCGTCGGCCAAGTCATCATTCTCCAAAGTGTCGTCTTCGCCCATGGCCCATTCACCGCCGCTTGCCACCGTTTCCACGGCAGACGAGTCCGCAACCGGGATGCGCAACTGTTCCGGCAGCCAGCCGGTGTCAGCCAGCAGGCGTTCCGCCTCCTTGGCCATGTCACCCTTCTTCATGTGGTCGATGAACTGCGCGGCCCGTTCGCCGGCCCCCTCGCGGACAGCTTGAAGGATGCGCGCCTTGGTGACGCGGCCGAGATAGTTGCCAACGGTTGGCCGCCAGCCGGCCTCCACCATGTCGAGTTTGGTCGCCCGCGCCAGCCGGTCGGCCTGCGACAGACGCACCTTCAGCCCATGCTCACTGACGCCGGAGCCGCCGTAGGGGTTCGGTCGTTCATAGAGCGCGTTGATCCCATAGCTGACGCAATGGGCGAGCAACTCCATGCGGTTGTCGTCGTCGAGCGTGACGAGCCAATTCCACAAGGCGTCATCATCGGCTGGAATGGCGTCGCACCAGCGTTCGTGCCGATCGGCGACGGACTTCGCCGAGGAACTGTCCTTCAACTCCTCGGCCTGGGCGGAGAAATAGACGTGACGGACATTGGCCTCGAGCGCGCCCGTCGCCGGGCGGTGCAGGAAGGTGTCCGACACCAGCTTGTGCAGCAGGGCCGTCATGGCGACATGCGGATGGTTCGCCACCGCGTCCCGCAGCGCCAATGTGCGATGCGCGGTCAGCTCGGCGACGAGTCGATCGGGCAGCGGTCTGATGCCATCGTCTTCCTCGTCGTCGGGCTGCGCAGACTGGTCGTCGATGGTGATGACGGCGCGCGGGATGGCGGGAGCGGCGGATTCGACGGTCTCGCCATCCACTGTGTCCTGCATGTTGTCACCCTCGGGCTCCACCGGCCGTTCGTCCTCGGGACGGACATAACCGCGGTCAACCGACAGCGAACCATCGGCATCGATAGTGACGAAGGCGCCAGCGATGGCGATCTCGGCCGGGTCGTAGCGGACGGGCCGTTTGTCGAGCGCTTCCATCGCCGTCTCGATCTCGCCGAGACGCTGATCGACGTCCTCCGGCAGCTCTTCGGCGCTCTCGTATTCCTCGGACAGGCGGTTGTATTCGGCCTGCAAGGCGTCGCGCGTCGCCTGTTCCTCTTCGGTCATGTCGAGCGGCGTGCTGGCAAGGGCGCGCAGGCCGTGGGTAACGCCGTAGGGGATGCTGACGGCGGTCTCGACCCATTTCCAGCCCTCAATGGCGATCTCGTCGGCGATCGTCTTCAGCTTCTCGGCGACCAGGCGGTCGAGCAGACCGACATCCTGCAGCCAACCGCCATCGTCGGACTGGAACAGGTCACGCAGCACGATGCCACCGGCAGCTTCATAATCGTCGATGCCAACAAAGACAGCGCGCTTGTCGGAGGCGCGGGCCGTGGTCTCCGTCAACATGCGCCGGATCTGCCACGGCTCCTTCTGCCAGCCATTGCCGATCGTCTCCCAGACCTGTTCCTGGCGGTCGTGATCCGGCGAGACAGTGAAGGCCATCAGCATTTCCAGCGTCATGCCGTCTTCGGCATAGATGTCGAGCAGCTTGGGCGAGACGGAAGCAAGGCGCAGGCGCTGCTTCACGACGTTGACGCCGATGAAGAAGGCGGCGGCGATCGCTTCCTCGGTCATGCCTTTGTCGCGCATGGCCTGAAACGCCCGGAACTGGTCGAGGGGATGTAACGGTGTGCGCTCGATGTTCTCGGAGAGCGATACCTCATCGACCAGGATGTCGCTCGCCGCATCGCCGACGACACAGGGCACGGGCGTTGTCTTGGCGAGACGCTTCTGCCTGGCAAGCAGCTCCAGCGCGCGGTAACGACGGCCACCAGCGGGCACCTCGAACATGCCGGTCTCCTTACCCTCGGCGTCGAGGACGGGCCGGACGTGCAGGGACTGAATGAGGCCTCGCCGGGCGATGGATTCGGCCAACTCCTCGATCGAGACACCGGCCTTCACGCGCCGGACATTCGACTGGCTGAGCACCAACTTGTTGAAGGGGATGTCGCGCGACGATGCGAGGGTGATCTTCTGAACGGCGGTTGCCATGGAACTTACTCCGTGACGGACGCCGAGAGCCTCTCTCTCGAACCAAATCCGTCACGAAGCGAAGCGCCGCCCTCTTCCTCTGAGGACGGCGCCACGGAAACGGAGAAACGGAAAGACACGGATGCGCCGAACCGGAGATGCAGAGAGCCGCATCTCCGGTTCGGAGGATTTCAGGCAGCGCGATCGAGCAACTTCTTCGCCTTCGCCTCCATGTCGAGACGGGCGTCCTGGTGCGACTTGTCGCGGGCGACGGCGGTGATCCCCTGCACAAAATCAAAGATGCTGGTCGGCGGATGTCCCTCCTCGGCGAGCACGGTGTCGATGATCTTCGCCGTCTCGGACTTGGAGAAGCCGCGCCGACGCAGGAAGTCGCTGCGGTCCTCATTGGTCTTCGCTACGATCCGCGCACGCGCCGCCTTGATGCTGTTGACGAAGGGCATCGGCGAAGAGTTGGCGAAGTTGAGCAGCGCCGGTGCCGCCTCATGGGCGAAACGCGAGGCGGCGTATTTCGAGTGGCGGATGGTGATCTCCTCGAAATCCTCGACGCCCCAGAGATTGCGATTCTGGCACACGGCGCGGAGATAGAAGCTTGCCAAGCCGAGCGTCTTGGCGCCGACCTCGGAGTTCCAGCAATAGAAGCCTCGAAAGAAGAGATCGGGCGAGCCGTCCGGTAGACGACCGGCCTCAATGGGATTGAGGTCGTCAACCAGGAACAGGAATACGTCGCGATCGCTGGCATAGAGCGTCGTCGTATCCTGGGTGATGTCGACGCAGGGATTGTAGATGCCAGTCGACCAGTCGAGGACGCCAGGGATCTTCCACCGCGTGTCGCCGGTGCCGTTGCCGGCGATGTGCTGCACGGCCTCGACTAGTTCGTGGTCGTAGATGCGGCCGTAGTCCGGACCGGTGACGGCGCGCAGTTCGACCCGACCATCGTCGGTTTCGAGTGTCTTGATCTGCTCACCGCGATCGGTGCTGAGGCCATACTGCAGATTGATGCCGGCGAGTGCAGCCGGGAGCTGACGTAGATAGGCGGCCGGTGCACCGACCTGGCTCGCGAGCTGGCCAAAACTCCAATGCGTCGGTGCGACCGGTGCGTCCGATCCCGGCAGGATCAGGGACAGGCGCTCTGGATCGGCGCGACTCGCCTCGACATGGATCAGCGCGGTCTCGACCAAGCGGGTCCGGCTGCGCTCCGTTCGGGCGCGGACCGAATGGGCGAGCTCAGTCAGGGACAGGTAACGCTCGTCGGCCGGGCGGGAGAACCATTCGGACGACACCCGCCCGATGCGCTTACCACGACTGATATCGACCTTATAGCCGCCACTCATGTCGCGACGGGCATCAAGAACCTGCATGTTCATGGGGTCAAACTCCATGACGGGCGCCGGAGATCCTCTCTCCAGCCCTTACCCGTCACGGAAATCCGGTCCGGACTCTCACTCTCGATGGGCGTTGCGGGATCTCACCGCAGAAAGGGGACGGCCGAGACAAGACGCGGCCGTAAGGGAAGGTTTTCCCTCATCAGCCGTAATCCCGCAAAAACGGATTTGGGGATTTAAGAACTTGCGCTCCGACGGCATCAACTTACGTGAGCAGGAGATGCCACGTCTGTATTCGGGGCAACATTGATCGGCATGAGGTATGCAATGGTGTAGATGTCGACGTCGTTTTGGCTAACGCAGGTTGGAATGCTGTTCTGGTTGGCAACGGTAGACAGAGAATGAATACGTACGGTCCCGCAGATCGAGACTGGCTGTGATGCTGATATGAGTGCGAGGCGGTGTAGACCGAACGCAGGTCGTCTTCGCGTTTGTAGGTAGCCTTACGCGGCACCCGATAACCTCAGCTACCTATGCCGCTCGGTTGACCTACCGAGGAAACGGGGGATCAGTTCTGTCTGGGCGCTTGCCAAACTTGCGCAGACTATTAGCTTGTCACAATAATTGAATCATCCGAAGCGCGGGGGCGGAGGTATGGTAGACACGCTAATCGGGCTTTCATCTGGCGACAATCTAAAGTCAATCGCCTTACTTCGAGCGAAAACTGTTGATGAAAAGACGATCAGCGGGAATTCAGCTGAAAGTCTGGAACTGAAATTAGCTGGAGAGGAAGCTGATGGTTGGCGGGTACTGAAGCGGAACAAGCACTCTATTCGGGTAGGACGAGAAAAATCGGTCGATCGTCAACTTGAGGATGACGTTTGGTCTCTTCTCTACAAGATGGGGTTTACGGAACTCAGCGCCGACCGCAACTTTCGCGTCCAACTCAATGACAAAGCCCCTGCACGTCAATTAGACGTTTTCGCAAAGGATGATGAGACAGTCTTCATTGTCGAATGCACGCATTCCCAAGAGACCGGCACCAAGTCGGTTAAGGCGTTGCTCGACAAAATCGCGGCAATCCGGGAGGACGTGGTCAAAGCAGTCCACAGCCACTATGGCCGAGATCCGAAGCTAAAGGTAAAATTCGCCATTGCGACCCGCAATATCGACTGGCGTGCTGCGGATAGAGCGCGGGCAGAGGCCGCCGGCGTCCCGATCATAACCGAAGACGACCTCGCCTACTTCCAGCGCCTTACTGACATCCTCAAGACAGCTGCGCGCTATCAATTCCTCGGCCGGTATTTCAAGGGCGAGAAGGTTGAGGGTCTTCGGACCAAGGTGCCGGCAACACGTGGGCGCGTTGGAAAGACAATCTTCTACAACTTCCTGATTTCGCCCCATGATCTCCTACGGATTGCCTACATCAGCCACATGGCGAAGGTGTCGAACTCCGATCTCGACACCTACCAGCGCATGGTAAAATCCACCCGGCTTAAGGCTATCGGTAAGTACATCGACGACGGCGGGACGTTTCCGACCAATATCGTCGTGAATATCAAGCTTGGTCTAAACTTTGACGTCACCGAGAACTTCGGAGAAACGGCGACGGGAACGCTAAACCTGCCTGGTCAATATGGGTCTGCCTGGATAATTGACGGACAACACCGTCTATACGGCTATGCCTATGCCAGACGAGACGCAAAGGAAGATCGCTCGGTCGTGTCGGTCCTCGCTTACGAAAACATGCCGACCCGCGACGAGATCCAGATGTTCGTCGACATTAACACTCAGCAAGTGAAAGTCTCCAGAAACCTCGTGAACGAGATCGTATCTAGCCTGGATATTGATCACGAGGATCCCAAGCGTCGTCTCGAGGCTTTGTGCGCCCGTGTGTCGCTTCGGCTGGACAGCCTCAGGGGGTCTCCGTTCAAAGACCGCATCCTGACTGTTGCGCAGGACAAGGACTATGTCCGATGCCTGACTCTGACATCTCTGGCTGATGGCATTGCTGAAAACAACCTCCTCGGAACCATCCATAAGGTTGGCAAGGGCGCGACCGTGACTTTGCAGCCCGGGCCGTTAGCCGAGGTAAGTGCAACACCCCTTCTCACGTTGGATAAAGCAAGCCAGACCCTGGCCGCCTATTTCAATCTCTTCGCGGGAGCGCTGTCGGAGCATTGGGCGTTGGGGGATGCGAAAGGTGGTTATCTTTGCACCAATCTCGGCCTTCGCGCGCTAATGCAGTTATTTAGGAAACTCATTTTATTTGTAGAGCGCGATGGGACTCGTACCGTCAGCCTTGAACCTGCCGAAATCATTGAACGAGTTGCGCCGCTGGTCGCGCCAATCGTCGAGTATTTCCGGCGGGCCGACACTGCCGACGTTGCTCGGTTTAGAAACCGCGGCAGCTCTCTGCTCAGTGTTAGCCAAAACTGCTTGCAGTTAATGGCTATCATCTACGAAGCAGTACCCAGCTTTGATTTGAAAGAGGTTCGGGAATATCTCGAAAGCCAGGATGCTGAAGGGACTAAGCAAGCAAAGGACATGATCGATGAGATCAACCGCATTTTGTTTAGTGACGTCCTGGCGACGCTCAAGGCAAAATACGGCGAAGCAAAGGACGCATGGTGGGTGCAGGGCGTCCCGAAGACCGTCAGGAATGACTGCGATCGTAACTACAATGAAAACAACGGCGAGCTTGAACGTTGGCGCTATTTGTTTTTTGTGAACTATGCAGACATAGTTTTGTACGGCGACAACTGGGAACACTTCAAAGATTACTACAATTTCTATGGGAAGGGCGCGAAGGCAACGCTTGTCCGCTGGATCGGAAAGGTCAATAGGGCAAGAACGGTAACCCATCACGCTGAAAAGGGACCTCTGTCAAAGGACCAAGTCGCTTTTGTTGCTCGGGTCCACGAGCTTGTAAAAATCCATATTGAGGGCAAGGTGCCGGTGGATCCGAAGCAGCGCTATCTCACGGAAGAGGCTGCTGCGGTGTTGGACGCCGTCGCTTGATCATTTGACGGCTTGAACTTGCAGCCACTGTCTGCCAAAAATGCAGCATAGCGCTGCAATTTGGTTAGGGAGTCGCTGTCATCGCACACATCGTTTTCTCCTGCCTGAAGGGCGTTTCGGCACATCGACCTGTGTTGCTTGGTTTCGCCCCGGCGAACCTGCTTTACGCCCATAGCTTTGCCGACATACTGAATGAGGACACAGGTGAAGGCTATCAGCGTCCCTTCAATGCTCGTCATAGCCAAGATTTTCGGCGCTACATCAAACAGGACAACAGCTCGACGATACCGCTGACGCTCAATCTGCGCCCTCCTCATGAGAACCGTTGGACCGTGAGAGACGTCGGCCTTGCTGCCGAGCTTGTGATCGAGCCTGACGCGGGAAAGGTTATGGCGCAGGTGGACTGCCAGCACCGGCTCGGTCACCTTGCTGATCTGCCGATCGTTTTGCCGTTCATGTGTTTCCTCGGCCTATCCCGGCGTGAGGAAATGGAAGTATTCAACATCATTAACAGCAAGGCGAAAGGCCTGAGTCGTAGCCTGCTGGACTATCATGAAGCTCAGTTCGCGGGTGACCTAGCAGCCGAACGGCCAGAGCTCTTCATCGCGCTTCACCTCAACAATTCGGAGGCCTCTCCGTGGCGGAGGCGGCTCAATCTCGGCGGAAACACGACATCGGGACTCAAGCGGGTCGCTTCCTTGCGCATGATGCAGCAGGCAGCGCATGATTTCTTGCGAGCGACCCGCATCCTCAAGGACATGTCGGTCGAGGCGGCAACTCTGACAGTCGAGAGATTTTGGCAGGCTGTCGCCGAGACGCTTCCCGACGCGTGGGCCGACCCTCGCCGGCACGTGCTGACAAAAGGCATAGGCGTCTACGCGCTCACACGGATTGCCTCGGACATCTACCTGGAGAGCCGGGACGCGCGGTGTGTCTGCGACAGCCGAAACTTTGCGGCTGTACTCTCGGAATTTGTGGACCGGATCGACTGGACCAACGACGGCTCACTGAAGGGGTATGGCGGGCAAGGCGGCGTTAAGGCCGCAATAGAATACATCCGGGAGGTTCGCCGCCGGACAAAATACAAGGTGGTCAGTGGCTAACAAGAACATCCTATTGATCGAGCCGGGCTACAAGAACAAGTATCCTCCTTTAGGCTTGATGAAAATCGCTCAGTATCACGGGCCGCGTGGTAAGCGGGATCGTGTGCGCTTCATCAAGGGTGAAGATCGCACAGTCCTGTCTGAAGCATGGGACCGGATTTATGTTACTACCCTGTTTTCGTTCGAATATCCCAAAATTGCCCAGACGATTGACTTCGCCTTGGAAGTCGCCAATGGGCAAGCCGACAAGGTGTTCGTGGGAGGAATCGCAGCATCCCTGATGCACAGCCGATTTCTGACCGAACGCCGCTGGCACGGTGTTCGATTCATCAAGGGTCTTCTGTCCCAGCCACCTGCTGTGGCGTTGCAGCTGGATGAATTCTCTGAAGAATTTTACGCTGATGACAACTATGGTCAACCTATCGAAGACCTGGTTCCAGACTATAATATACTTAATCAGGTGGAGTATAAATACTCTGTCCGGGACGCATATTTCGCCTACACCTCTCGGGGTTGCATTCGAAAGTGCCATTTCTGTGGCGTTCCTAAGCTTGAGGGTGCACAACGCGACACTGAATCGCTCACCGGCCTCGTCCGTGCCATCGAGGATTTGTACGGTCCGAAAAAGGATCTGATCCTCATGGATAACAATGTTGTCGCCTCGCCGCGCTTCAAGGAAATCATCGCCGAGATTAGGGACCTTGGATTCACGCCTGGAGCAAAGCTGCTCCGTCCAGGATCTCGGGTGGCCGTGCAGCGGCGGGTGGACTTCAATCAAGGTGTCGATGCCCGGATTCTCTGCAAGGATCCTATGTACCTGCGTGAGCTCGCCACGATCTGCCTTAAGCCGCTCCGGATCGCGTTTGATCATTTGGGCGTGAAGAAGCCGTATGAACAAGCTGTGCGCTACGCGGCCGAGTACGGTCTCACCGAACTATCGAACTATATGCTGTATAACTTTCACGATGGGCCTCAGGATTTGTTCGAGCGTATGCGCTTGAACGTGACGCTGAACGAGGAGCTTGGCGTCAGAATTTGGTCGTTCCCGATGCGATATCAGCCCACAGACCGCCCAGACCGCGGGCACGTCGGCGAAAAATGGTCGCGCTACCAGCTCCGATCGATGCAAATCATTCTTCAGGCGACCCACGGAATCGTCAGCGGGGAGCCGACGTTCTTCAAGCGGGCATACGGCGACACCTTCGCCGACTACGAACGCATTCTCCTGTTGCCGCATGACTTCATCTTCAACCGCGATTGGTACGAACGCTTCGACCCTGAACAACGCCTCGACGCCTATCGCGCAGAATTCTCGCGGCTAGATGCAGCTGAGCGCGGCGAACTCATCGAGCTCCTTTCGTCGTGTGATCCGCGAGAGTTCTCGCTTCTTGCAGAGCGGGCGACTACCTCAGCCCTGAAGCGGGTCCTCCGCTTCTACGTCCCGCTACCTAAAGAGGAGCTCTACGCTATCTGGACGAAACAGAAGGAGCTGACACGGGGTGAAATGACTGCCGACATGGGGCTCGCCGAAGACGAGCGCGTCGAAGACGCCGGTCTCGACCACGATGATGAGCCTACACTCCCATTTTCGACCGGCAGGTCCAAGGCTCGCAAGAGGGTCGCAGCATGAGCATTACCAGCGCCGCGAACACCCGTTCGGCCCTGCAGAGCCGGGAACTGGACGGGGTCGAATCCCACGAGATTCACGATATCGTTGTTGGGAAGGACGTACTCGAGCTTGTGTCAAGCGCGATGTACGTCGACCCAATGACAGTTTATCGCGAGTACGTTCAGAACGCGGCTGACGCGATCGATGCTGCGCGCGCCGAGGGAATTCTGACACCGGAAGAGTCCGGACGCGTCGACATCTCCGTGGCCCCTGAAACGCGAACCGTTCGGATCCGAGATAACGGATCCGGCATCGCGTTTTCCGAATTTGGACGCCGGCTAACTGCGCTGGGTGGCAGTGTTAAGCGCGGTACAGCAGCACGCGGGTTCAGGGGCGTAGGCCGCTTGGCCGGCTTGGGCTACGCGCAGGAACTGATCTTTCGTTCTCGCGCCGCTGGTGAGGAGAAAGTGTCTCAGCTTCGGTGGGACTGCCGACGGTTGAAGGCTGCGCTTCGGGAGGCAGACGCGGATGCTGGCGTCGAAGATCTTATCCGGAGCGTGATCCAGCTTGAGCGAGTCAATATGGCGGATGCCCCGACTCACTTCTTTGAAGTGGAGTTGAGGGGCATGGTGCGTCTCCGAAACGATCGGCTTATGAGCCCATCAGCGATCGAGGACTACCTCAGCCAAGTGGCGCCCGTGCCCTTTTCACCGTCATTCCGTTTTGCGGACGAAATCACGGATGCCCTGCGCGACGTCGTCCATCTCGGCTCTCTTGAAATTCGGATTGAGGGTTCTAATGCGCCCATCTACCGCCCCTATCGCAACTGTTTCTCTTTCGACGACAAGCCGGACATCACCTTCGACGAGCTAGACCTCATCAGAATCCCCGGGATCGACGGCAATCTGGCTGCCATCGCTTGGGTCGTACACCACGATTACGAAGGCGCGGTGCCAACCGCCACGCTGGCAAAGGGCCTAAGGCTTCGATCCGGGAATGTGCAGGTTGGGGACCATACTTTGCTTGAGGAGTTGTTCCCTGAGCCACGTTTTAATGTTTGGTCGGTCGGCGAAGTCCACGTCATTGACACGCGGATCGTGCCCAATGGTCGTCGCGATCAGTTCGAGCAGAACGCGCATTACAATAACTTGACCAATCAATTGGCCCCCATGGCGCGCGATATCGCGCGCCGGTGTCGGACGAGTTCGGTTCGGCGCAAATGGCAACGGGAATTTGAGCTTCAAGCCGAATCTGTGGAAGGGACTATCGAGGTTATCTCGCAAGGGGGCGTCGGCAAGTCGGAACGGGAGCGACTGGCGCTGGTGGCAGAACAAGGGCTCATGCAGCTGTCGAAAATCGACAGCATGGACATCTTAGCTGAGACAGCCTCGGCAAGGAGCGGCCTAGTAGGCCAATTGAAGTCGACCTTGAGTCTGGTGATGAAGGACGAGGGTACAATCTCTTCGCCACTCATGCGCTTATCGGAGGACGAACGAAAGACATACGAAAGCTTTTTCGAGCTAATATATCAATGCTCAGTCAACCGCGCGGCCGCTAAGGCCCTGATCGATCGGATCATGATGCGGCTAGGCTAAACTCTGGGGGGAGTGCTACGTGACAAGCTCTTATGGTCTCGACGGGACGGAAGCGGCTGTCTTGTGATTCAAGCTGACCGGAAGCCTCTTCTGACAATCCCCAACCACACGGAAGGGTCGGCCGTGTTCATGGCTCGCCTTGCCGCGCTCATCACGGCGGCTGGCACCCATATCTATGTCGACACGTCATTTCTGATGTGGATGACGAAGATCGGCTCTGAATCGCGGCGGCAGCTGATCTCATGGCTCCAAACGAACTGCAATGGTCGGGTGCATGTGCCGATCTGGGCTGCACACGAATACCTCAAGCATCATGTCGCCGGCACGATCGCTAACGAGTTGGCGGAAAAAACCAGTGAGGTCGCCGATCTCGTCGGGCGCACATACTCCTATTTTCGACCGTTCATCGACGAGCCTTACGGCGAAGGCGCAGAAGATCCTGCGGCGATAAGAGCCGCCACGCGCGCGGCTCTAAACGCCCTAGAGCGCCTCGTAAGTACAAGTCGTCAATGGCATAAATCCTACCAGAAGCATGCAAATGAGGTGATCGCTTTCATCAACGACACGAGTCCAGAAACGACGACGATTTATGACTACTTTCCTCAACTCGGTACCCTTGGCGCGGGAAGATTTGTGGGTTCTATTCCGCCCGGTTTCCAAGACCGGCGCAAGAAGGGTGCTTCGGCCGATGGAGACGCCAATTCCTCAGAGGATGGGCTCGCCGGGAGCAATCGCTACGGAGATCTCGTCTTCTGGAAGGAACTGCTGGATCATGCGAGGCTAGCTGGCGCCGCCGCGGTCATCGTATTGACCAATGACCGAAAGAACGACTGGCATCTCGGCCGCAGCCATACGGTCGATATCGACGCCAGCCTCCTAGCGCTCAGGAAAACCTGGAAGCCGGTCCCTCGGACCCACCCTATGTTGGTCGTTGAAGCGAAGCAGGCGGCAAATATCGATCAGGTGGAGCTCCTTGATAGCCCATATCTTGCCGCTTTGCTGCGCGGCGTTGCTGAAAACGAAGTACGTGCATTCGCGGATGTGGCTATCATCCCGGATGGACCCGAGGCCGAAACAGAGCGCGCTCGGCGGGCCAAGACTATAGAGGAGCGACTTTCCGCCGACGCAATGAAGATTGTCACTGCGGCGGCTGAAAATGGTTATTTATTTCCTGACGGCGCTGTCGTGTCGAACTCGCCTGCGGCATTCCGGCGTGCGCTCTTTGAAAGTCGAACTGCTGTAGGCGAGCGCGGCGAAGCGTTATTAGAAGAGGTCCGGGCCAGCGTGGAAGCGCGCCAACCGCTTCGAGACATTATCACACAGGACAAGTTGGACGGACTCGATCATAAGGAACTGACGCGTATTGCTCGCGAACTGCATGATCGGGTTGTACGAGCTGAGCCGGGTTTTGGCGAAGCGCTGACTGACATGCTTTCACTCTTGGATATTCTGCCAGAGAACACCGCTGGCTGTTTCTATCTCGGTTTTCTATCCTCAATGTACCTTGAGCGCGAGACGAACGCCTCTCGGCTACCACCTGTCAGTCCCGTGGCTCAGCTGCTGTTTGCCAGTCAGGCCAAACCCTATGCCGCCAATGCCGTGGCAAATGTGCGAAGGCGCCTCGCCGACAATGATCGGACACCGCTTTATCTTCCCAGCGTAGATCTCCCACCCGTTTCCGCTGTTCTTGACATCGAATCAGACAGCCCTGGGCTGGATCAACTCCGAAGCCTTCGCATTGCTGGCGTGGAAGTACTGACCGCGGCGCAGCAGGATGAGGCCTTGCGATTGTCGACGCTATTTGATCTGGACCGATCCATCAGCGGCGATGCAATCGTCCGGAAGGCCTGTGAGCTCTTTGCACTGCCGACGGAGCAGATCGAGCTTCCCGACGCGTTCGCTCAAACCTATAGCCTCACGGAGACCATCGGCTTCAAGCGGCCTGTCGACGTAGCAATTCCGAAGGAGCAGTCCGTTGCCGGATAATCGAACGTCAGTCCCCTTTGATCCGTTCTTCGGCGGATTCGTCCTTGAGACGCTCACAATTGGCATGTACGGCGAGGCGCGCAATGCTATTCGCGAGTATATCCAGAATGGCTTCGACTCCGTTCAGCGCGCGATAGACGAATTGAAGATTCTTCCCGCTGGTGGCGGGCTAATCGAGATTGAACTCGCCGCTGACCGCAAGAGTCTCACGATCCGGGACAACGGCGCTGGATTGTCGGTGAAGCAGGCAGCGACAATACTCACCCGGGTCGGAGCGTCGGGCAAGAGCCACCGGCATAATGCCGGATTTCGAGGGATCGGCCGGCTCGCCGGCATCGTGTTCAGCAACACAGTAACCTTCACGACGAAGGCGAAGGGTGAGCGCGAGCAAACGACGGTGGTCTTCAAGGCCAAAGCCATGCGGGCAGCCATGGCCCCTGGTAAGGGCAGCACGAAGTCAGTGCAAGATCTTATGAGGGAGAGTGTTGACGCCTACAGAACTCCTCATAAGGATGCCCAGAAGCACTTCTTCGAGGTCAGCCTTGATGGGTTCACCGATCCGCCCGACGAGTGCTTGTCGGCGACCGAGATGTACGACTTTGTCAGCCAGGTTGCGCCCGTTCCTTATCCTGCTGACTTTCCATATCGGGTGCAGTTAGCGGCGGCGGCAGGCGAAGCTGGCATCCCGATCGAGGAAGTGCGGATCACTATCAAAGATGGTGAGGGACGGCCCAAACCAGTCACAAAACGGTACACGGACGAGTACGATTTCGAGTCCGGCACAGTTGCGCTCAACAATTGTGAAATCTACAGGTCGCCCACCCATAGGTGGTGGGCTTGGGTTGGAAAGAAGGACGAGTCGGGCGCATACACGGATACGCGTGTGAGCGGTCTGCGGGTCCGCGTGCGCAACATCCAAATCGACGGAACAGCTATCGTTCGAGACGTCTTTCGCGACCATGCGAAGTCGCACGTGCGGTTCCAGGATTACTTTCTCGGTGAGATATTTGTGGAGCCAAGTGCGCTTGTTCCGAATGCACGCCGTGACGGGTTTGAAGAGGACGCGGCTTGGAAGAGGGTCAGGATTGAACTGGCTAAGGTAGTTAAGGAACTCGGCAAGGAAGCCTATGCTGTATCAAAGCAAGGCCAGCTTTCTGTGGAAGCTCAGAAGACGAACCTTCAAACCTCAAAGAAGGAGTTGAAAGCTCTTCAGCGTACAAATTTTGCGGATGCGGACCGTGCGATCAAGTTGTCAAAGAACATTACCACTTACCAAAGCAGGATCGCCAAGGGTGTCTTAGGGGCAGATATGGAAACCGCCGCCGAGCTTCAGGCGATTGGCTCGGCTTTGAGCGACATCAAGCTCGAGGCCCTTTCTCACGTTGGCGGTGCCGCTGCGGCAGTTGATCGGGAAAAGGTGCAACAGGAAGCCCGGGATGAGTTCCTGCAGGAGATCTTGGCCGTTCTGGAGGAAGCGCTTTCGCCCGACTGTTTCGCAAAAGCGCAGGAGGCGCTCCTGGCCGAATTCGGCGAGGAATGAGCCCAGCGACGATAGCTCTCCTCGACCTCGAGCGTCACCGACAAGGCATTTGGCGTGAAGCCGTTCACGCCAGACCTTTCCAGGCGCGTCCGCCCCGGTCGAGCGTGAGGTAGATCAAAGCCAACATGGCATCGATCCCGCCTTTGTCGATCTCCATCGCAAGACATCCCTGAACTTGAGCGGTCCCTTTTCCACGCCATGGCAGCCTATTCGCCGCACGGCTGCGCTCGGCCTATTTTCCTGTCTCCCCTTTTGGGTCTCGATGACTCCGCCGACTTCCAAGCACGGAACCACGAGACAATGACGCCCAAACGGGACAGGATCAGGCTCAAGTTCTGCCCTTCCGCCAACGGCGGAAGACCGGAGACGGAGTCCCTGGTCATTGCCGACGAAGCAGTCCTTGCCCTCGCACGACTGATCGGCCGCCAGATGGCGCGCGAGCAGTTCGAACGCGCAGTTAGGCGAGAACGCAGAACGCGCAAGAAGCGAGCAGTGAATGATGATGCGTGACTCTGCCATTACAGAGCCGAACTACAAGAGTAGTTTAGGCATCCTCACCTATGAGATGCCTGTCATGCCTCGGGTCGATTCCCTCGAATTTCAGCACAACTTCGGCGCGTTTCTGCGCCAAGCGCAGCACGAAACAGTCGAGATCACCCGGCACGGCCGCCGCGAATTTGTGTTGATGTCGGCTGATCACTACGACTGGCTGAAAGCTGCCGCACAGCGAACCGACCTTACGGCGAATGCCGCTGATGTCGTTGTCGACGCCTTGGAGCAGGCCGAGATGGACCCGGAGCATGCCGTCCTCAACAATCTGCTGAAGTAGACGAAGGATATGATGCTCCCTGACCCAAAGCTCGGCCTTGTCATCCGCTCGGGGCTACTTCTGGACACGCGAGGCCGCCACCGGCCGGGATCAGGACAAGGATCGTCCGACCTACCCCGCCGCTGCGACCGATGCTCTGCCCCGGCTCGCCCTCTGAAAGAGCGAGGATTGTCGCGCCAGATCAGAACCGGCGAATCGTCGTAGGTTGTATCGCTGAATCGGACGTGTCGCCCGGCGAGGATTTTGCTGCCGGCATATTGGTGCAATCGACTTGAGACCTTTTTGGTCTCATGATATGGATAGGCAAATGAGGATCATCGCCCGCCGCACCCTGCGGGAATTTGTCGAAACCCTTGCCGGGCAAAAGGATCAGCCGGCCGTCAAGGCCGCGCTCGAAGCCTGGTTCGATGAAGTGAGCAAGGCGGCCTGGGCGAGCACCGCCGATGTGAAGCGGCTCTATGCGACGGCGAGCATCGTCAGCGCCGAGCGGATCGTCTTCAATATCAAGGGTAATGATTATCGCCTCATCGTGTCGGTCGATTTCGAGAAGGCTATCGTCTGGATCAAATGGATCGGCACGCACAAGGCTTACGACAAGATCGACGTGACGGAGGTGGATCATGATGGCTGAGTTGAAGCCAATCCGCAACGAAGCGGATTACGAGGCCGCGCTGGCCGAGGTGGAACGCCTTTGGGGTGCCAGAAACGGCACCCCGGAGGGCGACCGCCTCGACGTGCTGGCGACGCTGATCGACGTCTACGAGGCGAAGCATCATCCGATCGATCCGCCCGACCCGGTTGAGGCAATCCGATTCCGCATGGAACAGCAGGGGCTCTCCCGCAGGGACCTGGAACCGATGATCGGCCCCCGCAACCGCGTGGCCGATGTTCTGAACCGCAAACGCGGCCTGTCAATCGAGATGATCCGGCAACTGCACGAACGGCTCGGCATTTCGGCCGAGGTGCTGATCCGTCCGAGCCGGTTCGACAAGGTTGCCTGAAGGGAGTTCTGCCATGACCCGCGTCGCGCTTTATGCCCGTTATTCCTCCGACAATCAGCGCGACGCGTCGATCGAGGACCAGTTCCGCATCTGCCGCGAGCAGGCGAAGCGCGAGGGTTGGCAGGTGGTCGGCGCCTACAAGGACGCCGGCATCTCCGGATCGAGCATGATCCTGCGGCCCGGCATCCAGATGCTGTTGCAGGACGCCCAGGCGGGGCAGTTCGACATCGTGCTGGCCGAAGCGCTCGATCGCGTCAGCCGCGACCAGGCCGACATCGCCACGCTGTTCAAGCATCTGAAGTTCGCCGGCGTGCCGATCGTAACCCTGGCCGAGGGCGAGATTTCCGAACTGCATGTCGGCCTGAAGGGCACGATGAACGCGCTCTTCCTCAAAGACCTCGCACAGAAGACGCATCGGGGGTTGCGCGGTCGCGTCGAGGATGGCAAATCCGGAGGTGGCCTCTGCTTCGGCTACAAGGTCGTCAAGCAGATGGACGAACGGGGTGAACTCGTCCGAGGCGACCGCGAGATCGACCAAGCGGAGGCCAACGTCGTGCGCCGTATCTGCCGCGACTATGCCGCCGGGATCAGCCCGCACGCTATTGCCAAGGCGCTGAATGGGGAAGGCATCGCCGGCCCGGAAGGACGCCCGTGGAACGACACGACAATCCACGGTCATGCGAAACGTGGAACGGGTATTCTCAACAACCAACTCTACATCGGCCGCCTGATCTGGAACCGACTGCGCTATCTGAAAGACCCGTCGACCGGCAAACGCGTCTCGCGGCTGAACCCGGAATCCGAGTGGATCATGACCGAGGTTCCGCACCTGCGCATCCTCGACAACGATCTCTGGCAGGCCGTCAAGGCGCGTCAGACCGAGACCTCGGAGAGGTACGCCAGTGTTGGCGAGGGCGTGCGCCGGCATCATCAAGAAAATCGGTTGAACGGCACTCACCGACCGAAGACGCTGCTGTCGGGTCTGATCTTCTGCGGCTGCTGTGGCGGCCCCTTCTCGATCCGCAGCGCGGACCGTTTTGCCTGCTCGACGCACGGCACCAAGGGCACCTGCTCCAACAACCGCACCATCCCACGTGAGGAACTGGAGAACCGGGTTCTCGCCGGGCTGAAGCATCGACTGATGGCACCGGAGGCTGCTGAAGTGGCGATGCGCGCCTATGCCGAGGAGATGAACCGGCTGAACCGCGAGCGCCGCTCGAACGGCGATGCGTGGCGGGTGGAACTGGCCAAGGTCGAGAAGCAGATCGGACAAATCGTCGAGGCAATCGCCGACGGCATGTACCACCCGTCGATGAAGGGGAAGATGACGGCTCTCGAAGCCCGCAAGGTCGAACTGACCTCCTTGCTCACCGACGTTCCGGCCGACGTGCCGGATCTGCTGCCGAGTGCATCGGCGATCTACGCCAAAAAGGTCGCTCGACTAACTGACGCGTTGAACCAGCCTGACGAGCGTGCGGAAGCGGCCGAGGCGCTGCGGACGCTGATCGAGAAGATCGTGCTGACGCCTGGCCCGAAGCGGGGCGAGATCGACGCGATGCTGTATGGAGAGTTGGGCACGATCCTGAGTCGGTCTCAATGGTTGCGGGGGCAGGATTTGAACCTGCGGCCTTCAGGTTATGAGCCTGACGAGCTACCGGGCTGCTCCACCCCGCGTCAAGCGCCGTTTCTTGCGGCGACGGGCGGTATATAGCGGCTCATCGGCGAAAGGGAAACCCCTTGCCGGCTTTTTTTTGGCAATTTGCATCAAACGGTAAAAAGCCCTCCCGAAAAGGCCGAGAAAAGCGCGGATTTCAGCGTTGATGCGCAAGAGATAAATTATGAGGATCGGGAAAAATCAATCCTCCCATCGGCCGCTGCGCCTCCCTTCCTTGAAGGATCGATGATCATGGAAGGGGGCATTGGCTTCGGCCTTGCACCTCGTGTCACCTGCCGGTCGCTCCTCGCGACACAGCCTGAAGCGGAATTTCGAATCGGGTTCGCCTGCCCAAACTCGACGTTCCCCCTGGGGAAAGACTAAGCCGGCACTCGTCAATCCTCTCCCGTCTCGGGGCAACCTTTGGCGAGCACATCCCGCAGCGCCGCAGCAATTTCGTCAGCGATCGAGCCGGGACCGGCAATCCGTCCAGCCTCGCCGTGCATCCAGGCGGCGAGCGACGCCGCCTCGAAGGCCGGGCGGCCGGCGGCCAGGAGACCGCCGATGATGCCGGCCAGCACATCACCCGAACCGGCAGTGGCAAGCGTCGCCGTGCCGTTCTCGTTGATCGCGGCACGCCCGTCGGGATGAGCGATCACCGTATCCGGCCCTTTCAGCAGCACGACGGCGCTGGACTGCGCAGCCGCCGCGCGGGCGCGGTCGAGCTTCGAGCCGCCGATATCCGGAAAGAGGCGCCTGAACTCGCCCTCGTGCGGTGTGAGCACGACGCCGGCTTTGTGCGCCTTTATCAGTGCAAACGCCTCATCCCGACGGCGCGAAGCCTGGGTGATGGCATCGGCATCCAGCACCAGCGCCATATCACCTTCGAGCGCGGCCCGGATGGCCGCCCAGATATCATCGCCAAGGCCAAGCCCCGGTCCCAATACCGCCGCGCGAAGGCGCGGCTCGCCGAGAAGTTCGGTGAGTGCCGCCATGTCGGCGACCGGTCTGACGACGAAAGCTGCGCGCCAGGCGGCAACCGTGGCGACGGCGTCCGGAGGCGCCGCGACGGTAACGATGCCGGCCCCGATCCGGAGCGCCGCCTCGGCAGCAAGGCGGGCTGCGCCACAGGATACAAGCGGCCCCGATGCCACGAGCGCCGCCCCTCGACTGTATTTGTGGCTGTCGACAGCGGCGCTCGGCCAGTATTCCGCCCAGAGCGCCGGGCCGTTGGCGACCGCCGTCGGGGCAATCTCTGCCAGCACTTCCGGCCCGATACCAATTTGAGCGAGACGCAGACGGCCGCAATGTGTGCGCCCAGGGAGCAGGAGATGCCCGGGCTTGCGGCGAAAGAAAGTGACGGTCTCGTCGGCGATGATGGCCGCCCCCCGCACTTCGCCGGTGCGACCATCGATTCCGCTGGGAAGATCGACGGCGTAGATGCGGGCACCCTCGGCACCGGCGGCATTGACGGCGGCGATAAGTTCGGCATCGCGGCCGGAGACGTCGCGGATCAGGCCGGCACCGTAGAGTGCGTCGACAATCACCGTTGCGCCATCAAACAGATCGGGTGTCGCCGGCAGCGTCTCGCCGCGCCAGGTTCTCTCGGCGGCGCCGGCGTCCCCTTTGAGATCGCGAGCGGTCATTCCCTCGGGCAGGGCGAGCGCCACGCGCACGATGAAGCCGCGTTGCTTCAGGACCCGGGCAATGACGAAGCCGTCGCCACCATTATTGCCCATGCCGCAGAGCACAACGGCGCGTGTCCCCTGGCTGAAACGGGCGCAGATGACGTCGGCGACGGCATAACCTGCGTTCTCCATCGGCCGTTCGCCGGAAACGCCGCTCGCGATGGTCAGAGCATCAGCGCGGCCCATTTCGGCCGGGGTGAGCAGCAGTTCGCCACGCATCCGGTTCCCTCCTCGGCATGTCAAGCCCGGAGCCCTGTCCGGGGCGGGTCGCTTCCCGTCTACACCCTTGGGCGAAAAGCGACAAATGTCGTGTCGAACTGAATTGAAATCGCCATTTCAGCGGTCTCAAACCGTTGAAGATCCACTTAACGACATGCCTCCTTGCCCATTCAGCACCCAACTGCACAAGATTTAGGCCGCGTCCTTGGGCAATTCCCGATATCTTCCCCGCTCCTGGACGGATGACCGCCTCATTTTTCGCCAGGAACCGGCGCAGTGCCGAACTGGCACGTGGGATGCTTGAGAGCGTGCGTCTCGGTCGGCGCAGGATGGAAAATCGCCTCGCGCGGGGCGCCAGGAGCAACGGAGACAAGGGGTCGATGAAAAAAATCGAGGCTATCATTAAGCCCTTCAAGCTGGACGAGGTGAAGGAAGCACTGCAGGAAGTGGGGCTTCAGGGTATCACCGTGACCGAAGCCAAGGGCTTCGGCCGGCAGAAGGGCCATACCGAGCTCTATCGGGGCGCCGAGTATGTTGTCGACTTCCTGCCAAAGGTGAAGATCGAAGTCGTCATGACCGACGACATGGTCGCCAAGGCCGTCGATGCGATCCGCAACGCGGCGCAGACTGGTCGCATTGGTGACGGTAAAATCTTCGTCTCACCGGTGGAGGATGCTATTCGCATCCGAACTGGCGAATCCGGCAACGACGCAATCTGACGCCGAGCCGGCGCGCGGTCACAAGGTGACGGCGGGCCGCCGGCGAGGATGATCCAGGGAGATTGGTGCGCTCAACCGGCCATACGTTTGGCCAGGGGGCGCTCCGTGCAAGACCAGAAAACCCGAAAGGAAGGGCAAATGACCACTGGTGCTGACGTTCTAAAAATGATCAAGGACAACGACGTCAAGTACGTTGACCTGCGCTTTACCGACCCGCGCGGCAAGTGGCAGCACGTGACGTTCGACATCGGCCTCGTCGATGAGGACATGCTCGAGAACGGCACCGCCTTCGACGGTTCGTCGATCGCCGGCTGGAAGGCCATCAACGAATCCGACATGACGCTGATCCTTGATCCGGAAACGGCTTTCATCGATCCGTTCTTCGCTCAGACCACCCTGGTCATCGTCTGCGACATCGTCGACCCCGCCTCCGGCCAGTCCTACAGCCGCGACCCGCGCTCGATCGCCAAGAAGGCTGAGGCCTACGTTGCTTCGCTCGGCATCGGCGACACCGTGTTCTTCGGCCCGGAAGCCGAGTTCTTCGTGTTCGATGACGTCCGCTTCTCGGCGACGCCCTACAACACCGGTTTCAAACTCGACATGGTCGAGCTGCCGACCAATGGCGACACCGAATACGAGTCGGGCAACCTCGGCCATCGCGTCCGCACCAAGGGCGGCTATTTCCCGGTGCCGCCGATCGACAGCCTGCAGGACATGCGTTCCGAGATGCTGTCGGCCATGGCCGAGATGGGCGTCGTCGTCGAGAAGCATCACCATGAGGTGGCCTCTGCCCAGCACGAGCTCGGCATGAAGTTCTCGACGCTGACCCGCATGGCCGACCATCTGCAGATCTACAAGTACGCGATCCATCAGGTCGCCCATGCCTATGGCAAGTCGGCCACCTTCATGCCGAAGCCGGTGTTCGGCGACAACGGCTCGGGCATGCACGTCCACCAGTCGATCTGGAAAGACGGCAAGCCGGTGTTCGCTGGCAACCAGTACAACGACCTCAGCGAAACCTGCCTCTACTACATCGGCGGCATCCTGAAGCACGCCAAGGCGATCAACGCCTTCTCCAACCCGTCGACCAACAGCTACAAGCGTCTGGTGCCGGGCTACGAGGCGCCGGTTCTGCTCGCCTACTCGGCGCGTAACCGTTCGGCTTCCTGCCGTATCCCCTACACGACGAACCCGAAGGCCAAGCGCGTCGAGACCCGCTTCCCGGATCCGGCCGCCAACCCCTATCTCTGCTTCGTCGCGCTGCTGATGGCCGGCCTCGATGGTATCAAGAACAAGATCCATCCGGGCGAAGCCATGGACAAGAACCTCTACGACCTGCCGCCGGAAGAGCTCAAGTCCATCCCGACCGTCTGCGGTTCGCTGCGCGAAGCCCTGGCCTCGCTCGATGCCGACCGCGACTTCGATCGAGCTGAAGATGGAAGAGAACATGCGCTACGAGATGACGCCGCATCCGATCGAGTTCGACATGTACTACTCGGTCTGAGGCACGTCCTTGGACAGACCGGACGCCTTGAGGCGTCCGGTTTTGATGAGCCGCTCCGCCGCGAGGCTGGGGCGGCTTTTTCATTGCGGCATGGGGGATAGCCGGCCGGCTGCGGCTTCCCGCCAAGCCGTCAAGCGCCTATGATCATTCGACTTTGCAACGGGAGATCAGAACATGCCCGACAAGCCCCCCATTGGTCCTTCGACGCGGCTCTGCATGTCGTTGGCCGGCCGGCCGGGAAAGTTCGGCTCGCGTTTCCATAACCGGCTCTATGAACTCATCGGGCTCGACTACATCTACAAAGCCTTCACTACCAAGGACTTGCCGGCGGCGATCGGCGGCGTCCGGGCGCTCGGCATCCGTGGCTGCGCCATTTCGATGCCGTTCAAGGAGGCGGTCATCCCACTGCTCGATCATATCGAGGGGTCGGCGGCGGCCATCGACAGCGTCAATACCATCGTCAACGACGACGGTTGGTTGACCGGCTACAACACGGACTACAGCGCCGTGCTCGATCTGCTCGATCATGCGGAAATCGCGCCTTCGACGCCCTTCCTGCTCGCCGGCGCCGGCGGCATGGCCAAGGCGGTGGCTGCGGCACTGCGCAACCGTGGTCACCGCTCCGGCGTCATCATTGCCCGCAATGACGTGACCGGTCGGGCCCTCGCAGACCTCTACGGCTTTGACTGGGCCGGGACGGCCGAAGGATTGACGGCGCCGCTGATTATCAATGCCACCCCCATCGGCATGGCCGGCGGCATCGAGGCGGACACCCTCGCCTTCCCACCCGACGCAATCGAGGCGGCTGAAACGGTGTTCGACGTGGTGGCGTTGCCGATCGAGACGCCGCTGATGCGAGCGGCGCAAGAAGCCGGTCGCAAATGCATCTCTGGCGCCGATGTCGCCGTGCTGCAGGCGATCGAGCAGTTCGTGCTTTATACCGGCGTCCACCCCAGCGAGGAGCAGGTGAAGGACGCCGCGGTTTTTGCACGGAGCGCCTGAGCGGTCAGCTGTAGCAGGCCCGCTCCACCTTGCCGATCGCCTTCGACGATCCCTTCAGTTGGAAGGTCGCAGCCGGTAGCGTGCCGGTCTTGTCGGTCACGGTTAGCGGACCCTCCGACTTCAGGATCCGGACAAGCTCACTATCACGCCGTGGCGTCGCCGCCATGACGCCATCCATTGCTTCGTAGTGGAGGGTGACTTCGGCGCTGAGCAGGCCGCTCGAGAAAACGAAGGGGGCCTTGTAATTCATGTCGCCGTGGGGCGGAAAGTCGTCGCCGACAGCAGGCACCAAGCGCAAGCCGATCTTGTCCTCGCCGCCGCAGGTGATCAGCAGGACATCATCAGGCCGATCGGATGAGCAAATCGACGCCGTCATCGTCGGCCCACCCTCGTCCTGTTCGATGCTGGCTTTCCAAGCCCCGCAGTCGCCGGCCAGTGCCGGCGTCGCCAAGGCGAAGGCGAGCGCCGCTACACAATGGATTCTCATGAGCCCTCCCCATCAGGTCTGGCATCAGGCACCCTGCCCGCACCGCCGGCAAGCGCGACTTCAGTATCAGCCGTAGCGGCGTGCCGCCTCGACGGCGAGCCCCGTGCCGACAGAACCGAACACGTTGCCGGTGACGACGCGCGCTTCTGGAACTGATGCCAGAATGGCAGTGCGCACGTGTTCGAGCCGCGTGGAACCGCCGGTCAGGAACACCGCGTCGATGTCGCTGGCCTCAACGCCAGCCGCCGCCAGGCAGGTATCGACGCGGGCGCCGATGCGGCTGGCAAGCTCGCCGGTGTGGCGGACGAGGTCGGCATGGTCGATGTGGGTAGACAGGTCTCTTTCCAACCAGTCGAAGGAAATAGTGACCGCGCCCTGCTCGGCAACGGCGATCTTGGCCGCCTCCACCTCGATGGCAAGGGTGTGACCGCGCTCATCATCGACCACGCGCATGAGACGGTGGATGAGGTGTGGCTCCGCCGCGCGCTTCTCGAGATCGACGAGTTCACGGTGAATGCGCGGCTCGTAGAGGCGGTTGATTGCCGACCATGTCGAGAGGTCATGGTAGTAGACCGAGGGCACGTCGAGTTCACCACGGGCGAGTTTGGAGCGGAAGCCGAGCAGCGGCATCACCGTGCCGAGGCTGAGGTGGCGGTCGAAGTCGGTGCCGCCGATGCGAACACCATCGTTGGCCAACACGTCGGAGGCGCGCTCGGCCTTCTTTGCCCGCTCCGGCCCAAGGCGGACGATCGAGAAGTCGGAGGTGCCACCACCGATGTCGGCGATCAGCGCCAGTTCCTCATGGGATAGCTGCTGCTCGTAATCGAGGCTGGCCGCGATCGGCTCATACTGGAACGAAATCTCCTCAAAGCCGAGATCTCGGGCGATGGCAAGCAATGTCGCCTCGGCCAGACGATCGGCTTCGGCATTGCCGTCGACGAAATGCACCGGCCGGCCGTGCACGAGATGGGTAAGCGGCGCGCCAGCCGCCGCCTCGCCCCGCCTTTTCACTTCCGCCAGGTAGCGCTTCAGCACGTCGCGAAACTTGACGCGGCTCTTGCCGACCAGCGTCGTTTCCTCCATCAGTGCCGAGCCGAGCACGGATTTCAGCGCACGCATCAATCGGCCGTGCTCGCCCCCGACATAGGCGGCGATGGCGGCGCGACCGATCGAGATCGAACCATCCTGATGGTAGAAAATGGCGCTCGGCAGCGTATCCTCGCCGCCCTCGAGACGCACCATCTCGGCCCGACTGTCTGTGACGACGCCGAGCGTGGTATTGGACGTGCCGAAATCGAGGCCTGCCGCCGCCATGACCGCTCTCCGAATATGTGGGGGCGGTTTCCCTAGCGCTTCACGGCGACGATTGCCAGCTGCAAAATCAGGCGAGTAGAACGACGAGTGCTGTCAGGGAGAGCAGCACCAGCACGGCGGGCAGCGCGAAGATGCCGCCGGTGAGCGGCGGCTCGGCCGCCACCTCCCGAAGATAGCGCCGCATGCCGCCAAGGCGATGGCCAGCAACGAAGGCGTGGGTGTGGACGGCTCCGAGTTCTCGGAGCACGGCATCTTGATACTGGTTTCGACGCATGACAAACCACCAATGAACATTCCGGAGCTTGCCGCCGCCAGGGTTAAGAACGCCTCAACGGCGTCGACGGCATCAGGATCATCGGTGCGCGCACTGGAACACATGTAGAACAAGATTGGCGCTTCCCTTGCCGGCGTGGCAAACTGCGGAGCGCGCGAATCAGCTCCGCCCTTCCCGGCGGACGGCGGAATGACCGGGTTGCCGGTCAATGGACGAAGACGGAACGCATGGAAAAGGACGACCTGTTCGGAACACTCCCCCCGCCGGCGACGGCGATCCCGGTGGCGGCGCCTGCTCGCGCGCCCAAAGCGGCACGCACCCGCGTTGAAGTCCCCACGCCGACGGAAGCGGTCTATGACGCGTCGACCATCGAGGTTCTGGAGGGGCTCGAACCGGTGCGCCGGCGCCCCGGCATGTATATCGGCGGCACCGACGACAAGGCGATGCATCACCTGTTCGCCGAGGTGATGGACAATTCGATGGACGAGGCGGTCGCCGGCCACGCCTCATGGATCGAAGTGCGGCTCGATGCCGACGGCTTCCTCACCGTCAACGACAACGGCCGTGGCATCCCGGTCGACCCGCATCCGAAGTTTCCCGGCAAGTCGGCGCTGGAAGTGATCCTTTGCACGCTGCACGCCGGCGGCAAGTTCGACAGCAAGGTCTATGAGACCTCCGGCGGCCTGCATGGTGTCGGCGTTTCGGTGGTCAATGCCCTGTCCGAGTGGCTCGACGTCGAGGTGGCGCGCGGTCGCCAGCTCTACAAGCAGAGCTTCTCGCGCGGCATTCCCCAAGGCGGTTTGCAGCGCCTCGGCGAAACCATGAACCGGCGCGGCACCAAGACGCGCTTCAAGCCGGACCCGCAGATCTTTGGAGAAGACGCCCGGTTCGAGCCGGCACGCATCTTCAAGATGGCTCGTTCGAAGGCCTATCTGTTCGGCGGCATCGAAATTCGCTGGTCTTGCGACCCGTCGCTGGTCGAGGGATCGAAGACGCCGGACGAAGCCGTGTTTCGCTTTCCGGGTGGCCTCAAGGACTTTCTCGCCGAGGCGTTGGAAGGGGAAAAGCGCGTCGCCGACGACCTTTTCGCCGGCCGTGTCGGAACCGGCGGCCATGGCACCGTCGAATGGGCCGTTTCCTGGTTCGCCGGCGACGGCTTCGTCAACTCCTATTGCAACACCATCCCGACGCCGGATGGCGGCACGCATGAGCAAGGCCTGCGCCTCGCCCTCACGCGTTCGCTCAAAGCCTACGGTGAGATGGCCGGCAACAAGCGCGTGGCGCAGGTGATGCCCGAGGACGTGATGACCTCCGCCGGCGCCATGCTGTCGGTGTTCGTGCGCGAGCCGGAGTTCGTCGGCCAAACAAAAGACAAGCTCTCCACGGCCGAGGCCACCCGCATTGTCGAAACCGCGATTAAGGATGCCTTCGACCACTGGCTGACCGCTTCGCCCCAGCAAGCCGGTCGCCTGCTCGACTGGATCGTCGAGCGCGCCGACGAGCGTCTCCGCCGCCGCCAGGAGAAGGACGTTCTCCGCAAGAGCGCGGTGCGCAAGCTGCGCCTGCCCGGCAAGCTCGCCGACTGCACCCAGAACGCCGCGCAGGGATCCGAGCTGTTCATCGTCGAGGGCGACTCGGCCGGTGGCTCCGCCAAGCAGGCGCGCGACCGCGCCAGCCAGGCGGTGATGCCGCTGCGCGGCAAGATCCTCAACGTGGCGAGCGCCGGCCGCGACAAGGTGACGGCCAACCAACTGCTGTCCGACCTGTTGCAGGCGCTCGGCTGCGGCACCCGATCGCACTATCGCGAAGACGATCTCCGCTACGACAAGGTGATTGTGATGACCGACGCCGACGTCGACGGCGCCCACATCGCCTCGCTTCTGATCACCTTCTTCTATCGCGAGATGCCGCAGCTCATCCGTGGCGGCCACCTTTATCTGGCGGTACCGCCGCTCTACCGTCTCACCCACGGCGGCAAGACCATCTATGCGCGCGACGATGCCCACCGCGAAGAACTGCTGCGTACCACCTTCAAGAACAAGAAACCGGAGATCGGCCGTTTCAAGGGCCTCGGCGAAATGATGCCGTCGCAGCTCAAGGAAACCACCATGGACAAGAAGACGCGCACGCTGCTGCGCGTCGTGATGGTGGAAGATGAGGCGGAGCGGACGGCGGATTCGGTAGAACGGCTGATGGGCAACAAACCGGAAGGCCGTTTCCAGTTCATCCAGGAAAATGCCGAGTTCGCCGAGGATCTAGACATCTAGGATCATTGGTGAAATAACCGGCATCACCACTTGGAAGTTGCAGGCTGATGTATGTTGGACACGATGCAACAGATGGATTTCCCGAAGGGCATGTCGGCAATGAGACCGATCCGTATCGCCGTCCTGGTCGTGCTGGTGGCCATCATTTTGATGTTTCTCAACGGCAGCTGGTACGTCGTTCAGGAGACGGAGCGGGGTGTCCTCCTAAGAAACGGCGCGTTCGTCGCGACGGTCGAACCGGGGCTTCATTTCAAGCTGCCGATTTTCGAGAACGTTGTGAAGATCGACGTGACGCAGCGGGCAATTAAGTGGACCGGCGAAGATAGCTTGGAAGGCTATAGCCAGGATCAGCAACCGGCCAAATTGTCGGTGTCGGTCGTCTATCATGTACCGCCGGCTGAGGTGGACAAGGTTTATCGGCAATTCGCAGGCGTTGACGGTCTCGAAACCCGCTTGATCGCTCGCAAGTTGCCACAGGATCTCAAGACCGTGTTCGGCCGCTATACCGCCGCGTCGGTCATTCAAAATCGCGGCAAGTTTGCCACCGACGTCGAAGATGCCGCGCAGGCAGGAATTGTCGGACCTTTGGTGATTGACCAGGTCAACATAGAGGACATCATCTTTTCCGAAGCTTACGAGAATTCCGTGGAGCAGCGCATGCTGGCCGAGATCGAAGTGACCAAGCTGCGCCAGAACGCCGAACGCGAAAAAGTTCAGGCCGAAATCACCGTGACGCAAGCCAAGGCCAAGGCCGACAGCCAACTCGCCACGGCCACGGCGGCCGCGCAGGCCACCGCAATACAAGCCAAAGCCGACGCCGAGCGTATCCGCCTTAAAGGCGAGGCGGACGCTTTGGCGATCAGGGCGCGCGCCGAGGCCCTTAGCACCAATGGCGACATGATTATTCGCCTCAACAACTCCGAAAAATGGAGTGGGCAGTTGCCCGCCACCATGCTCCCAGGAGCAACTCTGCCTTTCGTTGAGGTAAAGTAAGACCATCTCAGCGGGGCGCTTGGTTTGGCAGCGGCTTCAAAGTAGAGCCGCTGGGCGAGCGATTTTGAGTGAAGGTATTGCCGATCGGAGGTTGGCGTGACCACCGATCAGTCATCGGCAGCCTCGATACGCCGCTGACTGCCGGCTTTGTGATCGCGTCCTTCTCGAGCCGCTTGCCATCTCCGCCCAGGAGAGACACGTAGAATTCCTTCCCCGCCAAGAAGATCGGCTGATCAATTGGCGTGCATTGATGCGATGGTTAGGTTCATCTCAAATCCGAACGGGCCGAAACGTGGCTTGAAAGCCTCCAGAACCGCTTCCCGGCTGTTCAAAGTAACAATAAACGCTCAATTCTGCAGGAATTGATTGACATACCGACGATTCCACATATGGTCTCCCACGATATCCGGGTCGTACAAAGTCGACCCGGAAGAGCGTGGATTCGCCTGCCTCAGGGTTAGAATCCCCAATCCAAGAGACCGCACACCACATGAATTTTTCTGATCTCGGACTGAGCGCCAGCGTAATGGCGGCCGTTGAAGCGGCTGGCTATACTGTTCCGACGCCGATCCAAGCGGAAGCCATTCCGCACGCCGTTGCCGGCCGTGACGTTATCGGTATCGCCCAGACGGGTACCGGCAAGACCGCCGCCTTCGTGCTGCCGATGCTGACGCTCCTCGAGAGCGGTCGCGCTCGTGCCCGCATGCCTCGTACGCTGATCCTCGAGCCGACGCGCGAACTCGCAGCGCAGGTCGAGGAGAATTTCGTCAAGTATTCGTTCAACAACAAGCTGAACATCGCCCTCTTGATCGGCGGCGTATCCTTCGACGATCAGGAGCGCAAGCTCGATCGCGGCGCCGACGTGCTGATCGCCACGCCTGGGCGGCTGCTCGATCATTTTGAGCGCGGCAAGCTGCTGCTCACCGGTGTCGAAATTCTGGTGATCGATGAAGCGGACCGGATGCTCGACATGGGGTTCATTCCCGATATCGAGCGCATCTGCAAGCTGGTCACCAAGAACCATCAGACGCTGTTCTTCTCGGCGACCATGCCGCCCGAGATCCAGATCCTGACCGAGAACTTCCTCAACAACCCGGTGCAGATCGAAGTCGCGAAGCCGGCGACCGCGGCGGCGACTGTGGCGCAGCGCCTCGTCGTTTCCGGCACCGAGGATTTCGAGAAGCGCGAGACGTTGCGCGCCCAGATCGCCGCTGCCGAAGACCTCAAGAACGCCATCGTGTTCTGCAACCGCAAGCGCGACGTGGCGGTGGTGTTCCGCAGCCTTGTCCGGCACGGCTTCAACGTCGGCGCCCTGCATGGCGACATGGACCAGCGCGCCCGCATGGCGACGCTCGACGCCTTCAAGAAGGGCACTCTGACGCTTCTGGTTGCTTCGGATGTCGCCGCCCGCGGCTTGGACATTCCCGATGTGAGCCACGTCTTCAATTACGATGTGCCGATCCATGCCGAGGACTATGTCCACCGCATCGGTCGTACCGGCCGAGCCGGCCGGAAGGGCACGGCTGTGATGCTGGTCACCCAGGACGACGAAAAGCATCTCTCCGCCATCGAGAAGCTGATTATCACCGACATCGAATGGATCGGCGATCCGATCGTTTTCGATCCGGAAGCGCGCAAGCGGTCACGCGGCCGCAAGACTGCCGAGGGCAAGGAGCCGCGTCGCTCTCGTGCCAAGGCAGATGGCGAAGAGGCTCGCGCGCCATCGCGCTCGCGTCGCACCCGCCAAGAGGCCGCGCCGTCTGAGCCGGTCGAGGCCTCGACCGAGGAGGCGCCACGCCAGAGTCGCAGCCGCGCTTCTCGGCCCGAACGGGAAGCACGGCCCGAACGCGAGGCAAGACCTGAACGCGAGGCAAGGCCCGAACGCGAGGCAAGACCTGAACGCGAGGCGAGGCCTGAACGCGAGGCGAGGCCTGAACGCGAGGCGAGGCCCGAAAGGGTGACCGAACGGCAGCAACCCGTCCGTGCCGGTGAGCGTCCGCGTTCCCAGCCCCGCCGTGATGTCGATGATGGCCCCGCCGTCGTCGGGCTCGGCGATCACGTGCCGGCCTTCCTGTTGCGGCCGGTACGCATCGCGAAGACGGCGAGCTGATCGGATATATCGTTTTTTTGTCGAGCGGCGGCCATTTCGGCCGCCGTTTTCGTTTGGTGCGATGTGGCAAATCGGGTCGGACGGTCGGAAAAATCGGCCGCCCCAGCCTTGGCAGTGACCGAAAAGCTAGGATTGTAGCGATCGCGTGCACCTTTGCTTAACGCTCAATTCATGCCTGCCGTTTATCAACGTGCAGACACGTGAGGGCGATGGGCGGAGACTATGACGCACCGGGAAGAGTTTCTGCGGACGATCGGCTACGGAGAAGCGGCCGTGGCGCAGCTGCGGCGAAACGAGAACGCGGCCTATCCCAGGAACTATGAACTCTGGTACAACTATTGTGCCGGATTCAACCATGCCCTCAATCGCGCGGTGAACGATATCCTGCGCAGCCAAGGCCGCATCGAGACGGCCGAGCTCAACGCCATCTATAACCAGTTCATCTCGCCGTCGCGCCTCTCCGATCGCATCGAGGATGTCGGTGGCCGCATCTCTGGCGAGATTGAAGGCGTCATGGCCGCGGTGAACAAGACGATGGCCGCCAATGCCACCTATGCCAGCGCCTTATCCGGAGCCTCGACGGAGTTGGGCGCCGGACCGGACCTTTCTCGACTACAAGGAATTGTCGGCGAGCTGCTTGTTGCGACGCGAGAGACGGAAAAGGTCAACCGCGAGCTGGAGGGCCAGCTCGCCGACAGCCAGCAGCAGATTTCCGAACTCAAGGAAAGCCTCGAGTCTCTGCGCTTCGAGACCCTCACTGACGAATTGACGACGCTGGGCAACCGCAAGTATTTCGACCAGTCGCTGGAACGGGCCGTTGCCAACGCGGCCGAGACAGACGGCATTCTGTCGTTGCTGATCAGCGACATCGACAATTTCAAGGCGTTTAATGACAGCTTCGGCCATCAGACTGGCGATCAGGTGCTGCGTCTGGTGGCGCTCTCGGTCAAGCAGGCGATCAAGGGGCATCATCTCGCCTGTCGCTATGGCGGCGAGGAATTCGCGATCATTCTGCCGAAGACCAACCTGACACGGGCCGAAGCCCTGGCCGAGCGCATCCGCGAGAGCGTCAAGGAGAAAGAACTCAAGAAGCGCTCCACCGGCGAGACGCTCGGCTTCGTCACCGTTTCGGTGGGGGTTGCGACCTTTCACCCAGGTGACACGGTCGTCTCGCTGATCGAACGAGCCGATACCGCCCTTTACCTTGCCAAGCGAGCCGGCCGCAATCGGGTTTGCACAGAGGTCATGCTCGCCGCCTCGATGGAAGAAGACGCCTAGATCCTCGTGCGTCCTGACGGACCACCGTACACGACAGTTAGAGTGAGAGCGGGATGAAGGGGTTAGATTGAAGATTCTTCGCCAAAAGGATCTTCGCAAATGACCGTCCTTCACTCCGCC
>JAGSYV010000068.1 GCA_018262505.1 Pseudomonadota bacterium | reverse complement strand
GCCCAGATCACCGCCGCGAACAGCTCGTCCCGGCTGCCATAATGGGAATAGAGCGTCGCCTTGCTGACGCCGGCCTCCTGGGCGATCGCCTCCATCGAGGTTTCCGAAAATCCCCGGCTGAGAAAAAGCCGGCGCGCCGCCTCGAAGATGCGCTCCACCGTGCGCGCGCCCCTTGTCCGCACCTTGTCGCCCCCCGCGCCCGCCATACCCGACCTCATCTCGCATTCGTTATTGAACGTAACCGTTCAGTTGTTGACCTGTTCGGATAATATCCCTAGCTTCCCCCTGGGCAAAATAAAACTGTACCGTTCGGTATTTAATCCGGAACGGACCCACAAGGGTCCATTGGCATGCGCCACCGCCGGCACGGACAGGAGAACATCATGGGCAACATTATCTGCGACAAGCTCGGCATCCGCTATCCGATCCTGCAGGGACCGATGGCCTGGGCCTCCGACAGCCGGCTGGCAGCCGCCGTTTCAAATGCCGGCGGCCTCGGCATCATGGGCCTCGGCTTTTGCCCGCCAGCCGTCGTGGAAGCTGAAATCCGCGCGGCGCGGGCTCTCACCGCCGCGCCTTTCGGCATGAACATCATCACCTGCCTGCCCGACGCCGACAAGCTGATGGCCATCGCGCTGCGCGAACGGGTCCCGGTGATCGAGATCGAAACCTTCCCCGACTTCTTCCACACATTGCCCCTCTATGTCGAAGCGCTGAAGCGCCATGGCGTCATTGTCATCGGCAAAGCGTCTACAGTTTCCGAAGCGAAGATCTACGAGGAAGCCGGCGTCGACTTCGTGGCGGTGAAAGGCTGCGACGGCGGCGGCCACATCTTCGGCTTCACCGGCACCTTCTCGCTGATCCCGCAGGTGGTCGACGCGGTGTCCATCCCGGTGATCAACTCCAGCGGCGTCGCCGACCGGCGCGGCGTCGCCGCCTCCTTCATGCTGGGCGCGCTGGGCGTCGAGGTGGGCAGCGCCTTCCTGGTGGCCCAGGAATGCCCCATCCACGCCAATTACAAGACCGCCATCGTCGCCGCCTCCGAGGGCGATACGGTGCTGACCGGCGTCGATGCTGGCGATGGCGTGCGCGGCATCCGCAACCCGCTGACCGACGAGATGCACCGTATCGAACGCGAACTCCCACCGGAGGAAGCCTCGGTGCGCATCCGTGAGATCGGCCGTGGTGTATTGCGCAAGGCGGCCGTCGAGGGAGACACCGTGAACGGCAGCGTCGTCGTCGGCCAGAACCTCGGATTGCTGAAGACCATCGCACCGGCCGACGCCATCATGCGGGAGCTGATCGCCGGCTATCAGAAGATCGCCGCCTGAAGGAAACGACACCATGACCATTTACGAACTGCGCACCTACACGCTGAAATCGGCCAAGGCGGCCGAAACCTACCGCGCCATCTGGATCAAGCATATCGAAAGCCTCAAGGCCTTCGGCATCACCACGCATGGCGTCTTTTCCGTTCCGAGCGACCCGACGAAGGTCGTCGCACTCGTCGCCTACCCGGAGGAATCCGACCCCGTGCAAGTGGGCGGGCACTATATGGCGAGCGATCTGTTCAAGGCCGATATGGCGGGATTTGATTTTTCCACCTTCGCCTCGGTCGAAACGACGTTGCTGGCTCCCGAAACATTCTCTCCGCTCCAATAGGGTCTCCGCGGCATCGCGGCACCGGCGGCGTGCGCAACCTGTTCGTCTTCCCCGCCAAGGCGATCGTAAAGGCTGGTGGAGGCGATGCTCCAAGCTGTCGAGGATAGCCCCCGCCGCAAGCGCAGTGGCAATGCCCGGCATGGGCGGGCAAGTTGCTAGAACGGTATCTTCTCCTATATCCTGAGGTGCTGGCTTGGAGAGCGATATGACCAGCATCCTTCCCGCATGTCATCGGGCCTTCCTGGAGAAGGCTCTCGACATTCTTCCCCAGGATCCTCGCATTCATTCGTTGCTTGGCGGCGGCTCCATGATCCATGGCGGCATGGACGAGTTTTCCGATCTCGACTTCGTCGTCGTCGTGGACGAGAATTCATATTGCGAAGTCCTTGCCGACAGGATGGAAATCGCGCGCCGCCTCGGGCCTTTGCTGAGTGCGTTTACCGGCGAACACGTCGGGGAGCCCCGCCTTCTGATCTGTCTCTATGGACCCGACCTTCTGCACATCGACTTGAAGTTCGTCACCACGTCCGACCTCGATCGGCGCATCGAGCGGCCGCTCGTCCTCTGGTCGCGCGATCAGGCGGCGGTCGAAGCGAGACTGGATAAGGCGGACATCCGTTGGCCGAACCTGGATCCGGACTGGTTCGAAGCGCGCGCTTGGATCTGGTTGCACTATGGAGCCGCCAGAGCCTTGCGGGGTGAATTATACGAAGCCATGGGCATGCTGGCCTTTTTTCGAGAGCAGGTTCTCGGCCCGATGCTCCACCGCAGGGCGAAACGTCCGCAACGGGGGGTGAGACGCATCGAAGCCTTCGGACCCAATGGGACGGAACGATTGGTGGCAACGATCGCTCACCACGAGGTTGCGGCAATCAAGGCCGCCCTGATCGCATCCACCAACCTCTATCTGGACCTCCGGACCGACGATCCTCCACGGACCAAGGTCGAAGGTATGCCGCAAGGCCTTTTCGAGTTTCTAGAGCATTCGCCAACCGAAGCGAAACGCGGATCGACAAGATGATGCTTCCAAAACGAGAGCCTAGAGCGCCGATCCGGGAATTGGGAAGAAACCACAGCGCCTGAAGCGAAAATTGAGCTTTCGCCCTCCTTTCGCAGTTTCACAACATGGCGGCTCAGTCAGATCGTTGAGCCGCCAGTGAATTCAAGGCGGGCAAACTGACAGAGGCGCACCGAAGGAACGGCAGGCCCGAATACCGACGGCAACTCGAACGAGCCATATTACGAATCCGATTTCGGCTACAGAAGCGCCGCTCGGAACGCATCCCCAGATATGAACCGGCCGCCACAAAGTCGTCCAAGACAGAGCGATAGCTTTTCCGGTGGCATCATCGCCATTTGAGAGGAAATCTACTTTTCGCACCACCAAGACTACTCACGCATAATTGACTTTGGCGTCGGCACATCAGCGCGATATAAGAAAATATACTAACAACCAGGAATAAGTAATGAAAGTTCTTATTATCGCAAATATCCTTTTTCTGAGCGCCACAAGCGGTGTTTTCGCCGCGGAATCCGCCAACTCGAGCGGTGGTTTCGGTTATGTGCCGGTCGGCAGCGGGCAGTGCCAAATATTGTCCGATGCAAAGTACGAACAACCGGTGTTCCAAACCAGGAAACGCGCGCCGCCAAAAGTTGTCATGATCGGACCGAAGACAGACTGCCCTAGCGACTACAAAGGGTACAAGGTAAGTCGTCTGGCGTCTGGACAGGTAGATGGCTTCATATTCAAGGGACTGCCGGATTCAGGGCGCAAGGTACTCATATACCGCAAATTCGGATCCAGTTTCACTTTCGGATATGGACCCGTCCCGAAGAAGTAAGCCTTGTTTGCAGGTCCCATTGTCCACGATTCAAGGCCTCCGATGGGGGCCTTGATGGCCGACCGCCATCTCGATCGATGACCGGCGCCAAAGCGGCGCAGACAGCCCTGCGCGGCGATCGGATTTCTCATGACAGCGCCGCCGGCTTCAACGGCAGGCGGATTTCCACCCTGAGGCCGCGCGCCTCGGTCCGGTTGGCGAAGATCAGTCTCGCCCCCACGCGCCGGGCGGCAAGCTCGGCGATCGTCAGACCGAGACCGCTGCCCGACCCGCTCCGGGTGCGGCCGCGAAAGAACCGGCGGGTGACCTCCGGCAGTTCGTCCTCCGGGATGCCGGGACCGTCGTCCTCGATGGCAAAGCCGACGCCATCCGGCAACGCCGACCAGGCGATGCGGCCGGGCGGACGCATGTGTTCGGCGGCGTTTTCCTGCAGGTTGCGGACGACGAGGTAGAGGCTGTCGCGATCGGCCTGCATCTCCAGCCCGTCGAGCGCCGCGTCGATCGTCACGGCGATGTCCGGCCGGCGCGGCAAGCCGGTCACCACTTCGCGCACCAGGGCGCCAACGACAAGCGTGCCGCCGTCGGGCTCGACGTCCGGCAGCGCCTCCAGCCGCGCCAGCGCCAGCGCCACCTGCGCCTGGGTCTTCAGGCCGGCGAGCGGCGTCCTGAGTTCGTGGGCGGCGAAGGCGGTCATCTCCTTCTCGTGCCGGCGCGCCGCCTCCACCTTGGCGAACAGGCCGTTCAGCGCATCGACCAGCGGCCGCACCTCGTCGGGCGCCCCCTCGCCGGCCACCGGGCTGACATCGTCGCCGTTCCGACCGGCGATCTCGCCGGCGATCCGGCGGAGCGGCGCCAGCCCCCGGCCAAGGCTGGCCCAGATCATCAGGCCGAGCAGCGGCACCGTCATGAGGGCCGGCCCGACGAGGCCGACGATCAGGTCGCGCACCAGCCGGGCGCGCAGGCCGATCCGGTCGCCCACCGCCACGCGTACGCCGTGCACGAGATCGACGACGGTGTAGACGCGCCACGCCTCGCCGTTCACCTGGCGGTCGGAAAAGCCTTCCAGTTCCTCGGCCAGACTGCCCTCGGGCGCGCCGCCGGAGCGGGCGAGCAACCGGCCGCTCAGCGACCAGACCTGGCAGGACAATTGCCGGTTATAGGTGAAATCGGCCGCCGTGGCGGCGGCAACGCCGGCCGTCTCCAGGTTGGAGCTTGCCACCATGGAATGAACCATGCGCGCCGCCTCCTGCAGGCGGGTGTCGAGCACGTGCTCCAGATCGGCGCGGCTCTCGAAGTAGATCCAGCCGACCGCGCACACCCAGATGGCGGCGGTGGCGGAAATCAGCAGCAGGAACAGGCGGCGGCGCAGCGAGGTCATGGCCCGTTCCTCAGCCGGTAGCCAAGCCCCCGCACCGTCTCGATCGCCGCGCGGCCGACCTTGGCGCGCAGGTTGTGGATGTGCACCTCGACGGCATTGCTCTCCACCTCCTCCTGCCAGCCATAGAGCCGATTCTCCAGCTCGCCGCGCGAACGGATGACGCCGGGCCACTCCATCAGCGCCATGAGCACCGCGAATTCCCGCCGCGACAGCGACACCGCCTTGTCGCCCACCGTGACGATGGAGGTGGCCGGGTCGAGCACGATGCCGGCCGCTTCCAGCAGCGGCCCCGATCGTCCCTCGCGGCGACGGGCGATGGCGCGCAGCCGCGCCGCCAGTTCGTCGAGGTCGAAAGGCTTGCCGAGATAGTCGTCGGCGCCGGCATCGAGGCCGGCCACCCGGTCGGTCGCCTCATCGAGGGCGGTGAGCATCAGCACCGGCGTCGCATCGCCCTGTCGCCGGAGGTCGGCGAGAATGTCGAGGCCGGCGCCATCGGGCAGCATGCGATCGAGCACCACCGCGTCGAACCGCGTGGCCGCGAGCGCGGCGCGGGCATCGGCCGCCGTGAACACCACGTCGACCGTCGAGCCCGAAAGCCCCAGCCCCACCTTCAGCCCGTCAGCCAGCACCGGGTCGTCCTCGACCACCAAGACACGCATCCTACCCTTCCCCGCCAATCGCATTGGCCCGATGGACCCCGCCAGCCTTAAGGCTGGCTTAAGGTCGGGCGACACACTGCGCCTTGTCCAGCGGAATCGGCATCGAACACTGGGGCCGAGTTGCGTTCTTTCCTCATTCGGCGCCCATGCTAAGTTGCGTTTCAGCTGCTGATTCCGACCGGCGTTTGAGACAGATGACCGCATACCCGCAGTATCATAATCGCACCCATCGCATGCCCTCCGACGACGCGGACAATGTGGGAGCTGCGGCATGAGCGCGGGCGAGATCATCCTCTACGCCACGGAGGACGGACAGGCGACGATCCAGCTACGCGCGGTCGACGGCATGGTATGGCTGAGCCTGAACCAGATGGCCGACCTGTTCGACCGAGACAAATCCGTCATTTCCCGGCACATCAAGGCCGTGTTGGAAGCGGGGGAATTGCGGGAAGAAGCAGTTGTTGCAAATCATGCAACAACTGCCGCCGATGGGAAGACCTATCAGGTCGATCACTACCGGCTCAATGCGATTCTCGCCGCCGGCTTCCGTGTGCGCTCGCCGCGTGGCGTGCAGTTCCGGCGCTGGGCCGGCAGTGTGCTGAAGGACTATCTCGTCAAGGGCTTTGCCATCGACGACGCCAAGCTGAAGGACGCGCGCGCCGACTACTTCGACGAGCTGATCGAACGCATTCGCGACATCCGGGCCTCGGAAGCGCGGTTCTATCAAAAGCTTCGCGACATTCTGAGCCTGAGCGCCGACTATGCCAAGGACGAGCCCCGCGTTCAGACCTTCTCGACGAACTGAAACGCATTGCCGACGCGGTTGGAAAGGCTGGGACGCCGGCAAGGCGCTCATGAAGGCGGCCGGCACCATCTGCGTGTCGCGCCGCACCGTCTTCCCCCCAGCCTCGCACAAGATCGACCGGACAATCCTTGCCTGCCTTAAGGCTGGCTTAAGGTCGGGTGAGACTATGCGCCTTGTCCAGCGGAATCAGCGAGGCGACAGGCGGCATGTTTTCTTCGATCAAGGCGAGATTGGCTCTCCTCCTTTTGCTGCCGCTCGTGCTTTTTCCGTCGGTCGCCCTGGCCGAGACGCCGCCACCGGCCGACAAGGTGTTCGTGCTCGCCGCCGGCCGGAACAATGACGGCGCCTTGCGCCTTTCCTGGACGGTGGCGCCGGGCGCCTATCTCTATCGCGACAGCCTCAAGGCGGCGCTGGCCGGCCGCGATCTCGCCCTCGCCCCGCCGCCCGGCGAGACCAAGGACGATCCCAACTTCGGGCCGGTCGAAGTCTACCATGGCGCCGTCGCGCTGACCCTTGCCGGCCTGCCGGCGAGCGGCGCCCTCGACGTGACCTATCAGGGCTGCGCCGAGTCCGGCATCTGCTACCCGCCGGTGCATAGCCGGGTCGATCTCGCCGCGCTGACGGTGGCGCCGCAGCCGCGCGCCTCGCTTCTGGCCGACGCGTCGCCCGCCCCTCTGACGTCTGTTTCGACACCGAGCGCGGCACCGGCCGACGCGGCGCTCGCCGGTAGCCTTCTCGCCGTCATTCCCACCTTCATCGGCTTCGGCCTGCTGCTCGCCTTCACCCCTTGCGTCTTCCCAATGATCCCCATCCTCTCGGGGCTGCTGGTCGGCGCCGGCCGTCCCTCGGCGGCGCGCGGCTTCGCGCTGTCGTCCGCCTATGTGCTGGCGATGGCCTCGGCCTATGGCCTCGCCGGCCTCGTCGCCGGCTGGAGCGGCGCCAACCTACAGGTCCTCCTGCAGACGCCGCTGGTGCTCGGACTGGCAGCCGCCGTCTTCGTGGCACTGGCGCTCGCCATGTTCGGCCTGTTCGAACTGGCTCTGCCCTCCTTCATCGTCACGCGGATCGCCAGCCTTCCGGTGCGCGGCGGCACGCTGGGCGGCGCAGCGCTGATCGGCTTCGGCTCGGCGCTGGTGATCGGACCCTGCGTCACCCCGCCGCTCGCCGCCGCCATGCTCTACGCCATCGACACCGGCGACGCGGCGCGCGGCGGCGTGGCGGTTCGCCCTCGGCCTCGGCATGGGCCTGCCGCTGGTGCTGGCCGGCACCTTCGGCGCGCGCCTGCTGCCCAAGGCCGGCCCGTGGCTTGCCGGCTTCCGGCGCGTCTTCGGCCTGATCTTTCTCGGCATCGCCGCCATGCTGGCCGGACGATTGCTGCCGCCGCCGGCCGGGCTGGCGCTCTGGGGCGTCTGGGCGATGATCGCCGCCGCGTTTCTCGGCGCCTTCGACCGGATGGACCGGACGAACCCCTGGAACGCCCGCCTCACCAAGGCGGCCGGCCTTTCGGCGGCATTCTATGGCGCGATCCTGATGGTCGGCGCTGCCGGCGGCGCCGGGGATCCCCTCCGCCCCCTCGCCTTCCTGGCCGGACGCGCGGCAACCGAAATCGCCGGCCTGCCCCTGACGCCGCCGGCCGATTTCGATCGCGTGTTCGCCACGGAGGCATCCGCCGGCAAACCGGTGCTGGTTCTGTTCACCGCCGACTGGTGCACCGTCTGCAAGTCCAACGAGAAGATCCTGGCGGAGCCGGCCGTCAGCGCCCGTCTGGCGCGCACCGCCCGCATCGCCGTCGACATCACCGATGAGACCGCCGACGCCGAGGCGCTGATGACGCGTTTCCGCGTCGTTGGGCCGCCAGCCCTGTTCCTGCTCGATGCCGACGGCCGGGAAATTCCCGGCTCGCGACTGATCGGCGCCCTCGACGCCGCCGATCTTACCGCGCGCCTTGCCGCCATCGGCGCCTGACATTTTCACGAAAGGATTGCCATGCAACGACGTACCTTCCTCGCCAGCGCCACCGCGACGCTGGTCCTTGCCCTCGGCGCCGGCCCGGCGCTGGCCGCCAAGGTGACCCTTGACGACGTTCTCCACGACCCCGCCGCCCCCGAAGGCGGCAATCCCAAGGGGGATCTCACCCTCGTCGCCTTCTCCGACTACAACTGCCCGTTCTGCAAGAAGGCCGAGCCGGACCTCGACCGCGCCGTCCGCGACGACGGCAACATCCGCCTCGTCTACAAGGATTGGCCGATCCTGACGCAGGCCTCCGTCTACGGCGCCCGCATGGCGCTGGCCGCCCACTATCAGGGCGCCTACGAGCGCGCCCGTCACGCGCTGATGTCGATCACCGGCCGGGGCGTGTCGCAGGACGACATGGAAAAGGCCATAGCCGCCGCCGGCATCGACATGCCACGCCTCGCGGCCGACCTCGAGGCCAGGAAGCAGGACATCACCGCGCTCCTGGCCCGCAACATGGATCAGGCCGACGCGCTCGGCCTGCAGGGCACGCCGGCCTACCTGATCGGGCCGCTGCTTGCCTCGACGCTCGATTACAACGGCTTCCGCGAAGCGATCGCCGAAGCTCGCCGCAAACAGGCGGGAGACGCCAAATGAGACTTGTCGTCCTCCTCGCCCTGCTGCCCGTGCTGCTCGCCGCCTGCGTCGGCTCGCCCTCCGGCCCGGCCATGCCCTCGCTGCCGACCTTTCCGTCTCTGCCGTCGCTGTTTCCGGCGACGGCCACCGTCCCGTCGGAGAGTTCGGTTGCCGAGGCCAACCTGCCGCCGCCGCAATACCGCCGCCAGCTGGTCGACGACCCGACGGGCGCCGCGCCCGGCACCATCGTCGTCGATCCGGCGAACCGCTATCTCTATCTGGTCCAGGAGGGCGGCACGGCGTTGCGCTATGGCGTCGGCGTCGGCAAGGCCGGCATGGAATGGTCCGGCAGCGCCAGGGTCGCCTTCAAGCGGGAATGGCCGCGCTGGACGCCGACCGGCGACATGATCGCCCGCGATCCCAAGCACTACGCCCAATGGGCCAAGGGCATGGACGGCGGCGAAGGCAATCCGCTCGGCGCGCGCGCCCTCTACCTGTTCGAGGGCAACAAGGACACGCTTTATCGCATCCATGGCACCAACGAGCCGACATCGATCGGCAAGGCCATGTCGTCCGGCTGCATCCGCATGATGAACGAGGACGTCACCGATCTCTACGATCGCGTGCCGGTCGGCACCCCGGTCATCGTGCTGCCGGTCCGCCAGGCGGCAATGTAAATCGTCACTGGGAAGCGGCGCACGAGGCCCGGGCGGTTGGTCTGTGCATCCGATCAGCCCGACCGGAGCTCGCGCCCACCGGCGCCGGTGCCGGACGTGCCCGCCGCCCCACGGCCTCAGGAGACATGCATCCTTTTCTCGTCCGCGCCGTCTTCACCAACAAGGTGCCGTCAACGTTGTTGGGAGAAGAAGAGTGGAGCAGGATCGGGCGCGGGCCGCCAGGCAACCGAATGACGCCGAAGGGACCCGATTGGGAATTGTTGGTGAGTGGTCTGCGACAGACATCAGCTATGCTGCGCCGTCCGTCAACATCGAGCGATGGTTGGTAGCGTTGGCACCTTCTGTTCCCTCCGCCCTGATCGAGGCCTTCACTCCCAGGGGGCGGCCATGATCGCCGCGTTCGAGCGCGAATCCTGGTCCGACGTGACCGCCAAGCTGAGGGATTTCGTCGGCCGACGGATTCGCAATCCCTCCGACCGCGACGACGTGGTGCAAGATGTACTGCTCCGCGTTCTCGCCAATCTGCGCGATCTGCGAACGCCCGAGAACCCCGGTCCCTGGATTTACCGCATCGCCCGCAATGCCATCGTCGATCACTGGCGCCGGACCGCCGGATCGACAACGTCTCCTCTTTCGGACGACTGCGACGCTCCGGAAGCGGAGAACGAGGACGCCGTGCTGCAGGGCGTGGCCGCCCACCTGCATCTCCTCATCCGCCGCCTTCCGGAACCTTACCGCACCGCGCTGGTTCTTACCGAGCTGGAGGGGCTGACCCATCGGGCCGCCTGCGAGCGCGTGGGCGTATCGCTGGCGGCGATGAAGACGCGGGTTCGGCGCGGCCGTCTGATGCTCAAAGACTCGCTCGAAGCGTGTTGCCGCCTGGACATCACGCCGAGCGGCAAACTCGTCGACTGCGCGCCGAAAGGCAAAGCGCCTCGTCCCTCCCACGACGCGTGAGACGAGGCGCCCCGGATTTTACTCAACGCGCCGAAACGGACCTTCAATACGCATGAATTCGTTCCCCGGCTTGGTAATATTGGCGTAGATGACCTTCTCCCCGAAATCCTCGACATGGACGACGGTGGTGTGGTTCTCCTCCTGCCACGCCACCATGAAAACGTCCTGTCGGATCGAAGTAACTTCGATCTTCACTGTCTCGACGAAGTCTTTATACTTGCCCTTCATTCCATAGATCGTCATCGACGATAGCGAATGAAACTTGAACCTCACAAGCAGATCGCCGCCGTAATCGACTTCATAGAGATGACCGACGGCCGGGAAACTATACGGATCGGAAGTCTCGTTCGTCATGTATTCAATGCTGGGCATGTCACATATTCCTTCTTCAGGTTGTCATCGATCTGTATTCTTCGCTGCGGGATAGTCAGGCGAGGGAGTGGCGTTGTTTCCTCCCAATTATCGAAAGTATTGTCCAAAGAGAAAATGATCCGAATAGGATCAGGCACCCGGCGATGATGTACATCCACTCGATATGATGTGAGGCAATGAGGGCGCCATTCGCCAGGGACCCGAGACCTCCTCCGACGAACATGCCGAAACTGACCAAAGACATGACCGTGCCGCGCATCATCGGCAGTTGGGCCTGCGCATTCATGACCAGCGTCGACTGCAACAGGACGAAGGCCAGGCCAAAGCCGAAATAGCCGATGACAAGGGAAGGCGTCGAAGGCTGACCCGAGGCGAGCGGTATCAGCAACGTCAATACGGAGACCGCCCCGACAATGCCGGCAACCGGCACAAGTGCCGTTTTGAGTACGGGCTGCAAGACAGGGAGAAGTTTGCTGCTGGCGATCGACCCAACACCGAAGGCGGCGACGATCAGACCAACCATTATTATGGGAAACCCGGTGAGAGTCTGGACGTAATATCCGGAGAAAGAGAAACTGCCGAATACGGAAAAGCCGATAGCCAGCACCACCGATATCATGCTGATCAATTGAGGGTTTCGGAACGCCGCCGCGTAGAACTTGAAGATGTTGAACGGCTCCCGCGCAATATTTCCGTTCGGCACAAGGCGCAACACCAATACCGATAAAACGAGTTCCGCCAGCCCATAGAGAATATAGACGCCGCGCCAGGACCCGAATTGCGCCAGAACGCCACCGATAACCGTAGCCAACGCGCCGCCCAGGAAACCGAGACCGAGAACCTTTGCCATCGCCCCCTGGCGCTCGCGATCGCCGAACTCCGCGCCAATCAACGCCATCGTGACAGGGAATATCCCCGCTCCGAGCAGCCCGCTCATGACCCTGAAGAACATCAGAGATTCGAGGTTGAAGCTGAAGCCGACAAGAATGCTGAAAAGGGAGGTGCCGAGGGCGGCTACCTTTATGACACGACCTTTTCCGAATTTATCCGACAGCGGTCCGAAGATAATCGTGAAGAGGCCAAAGCTCAGCATATACGCAGTAACGGACAATCCCGCTTCCGATATGGATAGTTTCAGGTCGGCGGCGATACTCGGCAAAAGAGATGCCGCGGCGTAGTTCTCTCCATTTGCCCAGAAAGCCAGGAAACCGAGAACATAAGGAAGCGATGACTTGGATGATCTGATGTTGCTATCCGACATTTTCATTCATTACCATTTTGATACCTGTCCAGAGGCCGCGGGCAACACGACATGAGCGTGGGGATACGCCGCGGATTGCATCTCGACGAAAGGGGGGAGCGCGGGAGTCTCGTGATCAACATCGCCAGCGGAACCATGCCGCCGACTTGCCGCATCTTGCGGCGAAGCTATAGGCCCGCCTCAACCGTCCAGTTTGATATCAAGGGCCTGTGCGAGTTCCTCTCGCGAAAGATAGCGCCCGACGGCGACGATGCGTCCGTCAACGACGGTAATCGGCAGCCGCTCCATCGTCGTCCCCATCTGCTTGAGCACGTCCATGTTGGCGGTAAATGCCTCCGGCGTGCGCGCAAGGCTGTAGCGATAGACCTCGACGCCGTACTTGGCGATCAAACGCAAGTCTTCCGTGACTTGGAAGAGCGCGGGATCAACCGAGCGCGAACAGCAGGTCGGGCGATCGTAAAGTTCCATCTTCATTTGAATCCTCCTGTAGAGTTCTTGATCGTTTTGAGACTTAGTCGTCAGTCACGAGAACGCTTCTCGACCGAGTAAGAGAGAAATATTCACCGATCAAAGGCCTATTGGCACCATCGTTCAGAGGAACGACTAGATGACGGCGTTGAACACATAGCCGATGACCATGATGCCGACGGACACCACGCCCACGAAGACCGCGATCAAACGCGGTTTGAGGACCTTGCGGAGAATTAGGATTTCCGGAGCGGAGAGGCCGATCACCGCCATCATGAAGGCCAGCACCGTTCCCAGCGCCGCTCCCTTGTCGATCAGAGCCTGCACCACGGGGATAATGCCGGCGGCATTCGTGTACATGGGAACGCCCAACACCACGGCGACCGGTACGGACCACCAGGCGTCCTTGCCCATCACAGAGGCCATGACATCTTCGGGAACGTATCCATGGATGACGGCGCCGAGGGCGATGCCGAGCACGACGTAGAGCCAGACGCGACCAAAGATCTGGCGAACGTGAACCCAGCCGAATTCAAATCGCTCAGTCCATGTCGTGGTCACGACGGCATGCTCAAGGTCCTGTGTGGCCTGGATTTTCCGCACCCAGTCTTCCAGATGACGTTCCATGCCCAGATGGCCGATGATCAGCCCTGACACGATGGCGACCGCGAGCCCCATCGCCAGGTAGAGAGCCGCGATCTTCCAGCCGAACAGGCCGAAAAGCAGCGCGAGCGCGACCTCGTTCACCATGGGCGCCGAAATCAGGAAGGAGAACGTCACCCCCAGCGGCACGCCTGCCGAGAGGAAGCCAATGAACAGCGGCACCGCCGAGCACGAGCAGAACGGTGTGACGACGCCCAGTGATGCCGCGAGAACATTGCCGACACCCACCCGCCGTCCATGAAGCAAGGCTCGCGTACGCCCTGGCGAGAAATAGGTCTGGACGATGCCCATCACGAAGACAATGGCGACCAGCAGCAGGAGGATGTGGGGGGTATCCAGGACGAAGAAGTGAACGGCTTCGCCGAGATGCGTATCACGACTTAACCGCAGGAGCGCGATGACAGCATCGGCGGCATCCGACAGATGGCTGAAGAGGAACGCCCAAATAAGCGCCGCGATAGCGAGACCTACGAGCCAGGCGCTCAAGGAGCGCCGGGGTTGAGTGGCGGCGGAACTGTCGGGCATTGCCCCCTCCGAATAACCGTGTGTTCACGGATAGAGACGGGGAGCGACGAAATTGGATGCATAAAAAAAAGAGTCGACTCCAGAGGGGGAGCCGGGCGGAAGCCGTCCGGTTGCATCCGCAGAATGAACGACGACGTCCCCCATCTCCGCGATCACGTGCCGCCCCGGCATGCCGGTCATCGCCTTGCCGGCTGGCGAGTGGAGCGAGTTTGACACTTAAAACTCAGCCGCCCCAGACTCCCGATTCCATGTAGAAAATCAAAAGACATCGTAAAAACAATGGATTGTCAGCGGATCAGGCGCGAAGGTGCGTGCTGCAGGCTCGTTCTCGCCGCCAAGGCGATCGTAAGTGAGGAAAAACTCGGTGGCGTGGATATATGAGCCCTCGGCTCATACACGCCCAGCATGCAGGAGCAAATCAGATATACAATTACAAGAAACTTGACATATAGATGATTCGCACATGCGCCTTCTCTTCAAACGAAGATCTGGCCGGCGCAACCTCCAAGAGAAGGTCAAGCGCAACGTTACGTACTACCCAACGTTGCCAAACAACATCCGCACCCCAGCCACAGGCCCGCACGCTGCCGATAACAACTAAGCTGCCCGGGAAAGGCGAACAAATATACTCTGGGCAATCGCCACCTCATAGCTTTTATCCATAATTAACGAGGCCATACCGGAAATATCCGCAGCGAGAATAAGAGCCGGATATTGTCCATCAATCGTATACAGTACCTATATCCATATATTGTCAGAAATACCATATGGAAAAACTTGTAAAATATAGATTCTAACGTCATCATTTTTTATTTTGGAAATTTTTTCTAAACATAGAGATCTAAAATCCTTGAAATTAATTCATAACTCAATTATACGAGAAAGTGTCGTTCCAGATTACATAAGCATGTGTCGGGGCGTCCGGTGGGTATTGTCCTACTGAATTGTTGGGGGATTGTTCGCTTCGCTTTTATTGGCGTAAGGCGGAAATGAATTTGATACAGGGACTCGTTATGTACTTTAAAACACGTATTGCGCGTCGGGTCTCCCCCTCAACATAGAGACTGACGCCATTTAGTGGGTGCGATGGCGCCGCTGCGGCGGAGTCATCGCACCAATCAGAATACGATCCCTGCCTGCCCTCGTCGTCATGGTAGGCATGCCCTGGGCTGATTCCAAATAGATTCGTCCCCTCGGAAAGAGGGTTCTGATGAATACCGTCCATGCGATAGCTACTTAGTCGAGTAATTCATTAACTCGAAAACAGAAAATAATTCATATTATCGCACAGGCGAACAATCGACCAATTTTGCTAATCGCCAGAACCACACGTTCAAATTTTCACGATAATTTTCATTACGATATCGATTACTTCGAGGTTATCATGCACCTGAAAATCCTTGAAAGTCGAGACGCGGTACCGTCAAAATATACATATGATGTAGATCTGGAACTTAGGAAAATTTCATCGTCCATTGCGCGACGCGTTAAGCTGGCCGGGGCCTTGTGTCTCGGCCAGGAAGAAGCCGAGATCCTCGAGGGACATTTTCAAGCGGGCGTAGACTACGTTATCAAAATTCCGGCAACTTCCGAAGAGGGTGTGTATGCCCGCCGCGAGTTAATCAGAAAATTGATAGAACTCGAGGGCTATCTCGATTCTTTGCTTTGTGCCCCATGGGTCAAAACGGAGATCGTCGCCAAGCAGCCATGAAATAGGGATCGCCAATACCAAGATGCATTGAAAATGAGCCTTGGTATTATGCAAGAGATGGCTCCGCTTGATTGGACATGACTCATGGACTGTGATGCATCCTGGACGGAGGGATGTCCGCACCGTAGGCCTCGTTGGGCAGGCGCCCGTTTAGCCAGAACGCGACCATCCGGAATTGGCCAAGCCAATGTGCCTTGAGATGGCGGCCTGATCTTCGTAACGTTTTCATCGACCGACACGTTGCCCGTCGGAGTCGGCCGATTGTCGGAGCTGCTCGACGAAGGCGGCGGCGCGCCGACGCGACCCGTCGGCGGCTTGAGAGGCCGGCGGTCAGCACACTCGTGCCCCCCAGCCGAGCGCCTCGGCGCGGAACCGGCCTCGTCATCTTCGCCCTCAGCTTCAAGATCGACCGCGGCGTCTCCACCGGCGTCGTCACCATTTCGCGCTCGCTGCAGGCCATCGCTCGCGGCGACCTGTCCACCAGCGAAAAGACCAGCCGGCGCGACGAATTCGGCCAGATGGCCGCCCAGTTGCACGACTTGCGGTCGCAGGTGCAGACGTTCGTGAAGGAGCTGAGCGCGGCGTGACGAGGCGGCGCCTGGTCAGTCGAACGCGTCGGCGTCCCCGGCGGGCTGGCAGTACCAGACGATGAGGGCGATCGTGCCGACCGGGAAGGAGATCGACAGCAGTTGGAACCAGCCGCTGCGGTTGATGTCGTGCAGCCGCCTTGTCGCCAGCGAGATTGCCGGCAGGAAGGAGATCACCGTCCACGCGACGCCGAGCAGCGGCTCGAAGGACGCCACCGTGACGACGAGGACGTTGAACAGGATCGCCCACCAGAATTCCGAGCGGCTGGCGCGTCCCGAAAAGTCTGCGAAGTTCTTGAAGAAGGCAGCGATCGCCTCCAGAAACCCCAAGGGCCAACTGGCCTCGCCGAACCGGTTGGCGCCACCGGGAGGGCGCTTGAGGATGAAGGGGATGGGGATAAGCACCCAGACCAGGATCAGCAGCACCGCCAGCCCTTCCGCCCCATTGATGCTGATCATATCTGCCCCCCGAAGGCTGATGTCCCGCAGGCCGCCCCACTTCCACCACGCACAAGGCGCCAGTCTGAACTCCCCGCTTCCCTCCCCAGGAAAGCCCACCGCATCAATAAGCATCGAATTCGGAGCGATGCAATCGCAGCCCCATGCGCCTTAAGGCATAGGACCGGAAAGCGGATCCGGTTTTCTCACCCTCCGATGCGACAACAAAAAACCGGATCCGCTTGCATCGTCAGGACGCAAGACGATCCGGGGCGCGCGAGCCACACCCGGTGCTCTCCCCCAGCCGCGGAAGGGCTTCTCAGCGCTTGAGGATGAGGCGCTTCTGGGCCTCGAACTCTTCGTCGGTGACGGCGCCGGACGCCCGGAGGGCGTTGAGCCGCTCGAGCCTGTCGAGATCGGCGCTGCCGCTATTGAACGCAAGCGTCGTCAGCTGGTCGATTTCCTTGGGCGCAAAGCAATACCAGACGATGACGGCGATGGTGCCGATCGGGAAGCATATCGCCAGCAACTGCAACCAACCGCTCCGGTTGGTATCGTGCAGGCGCCGCGTGGCCAGCGAGATCGACGGAAAGAAGGTGCCGAGCGACCACAGCATGTTGACGATCGGGATCAGCGAAACCACCAGTCCGACCAGGAAAGTGAACAGGATCGCCCACCAGAATTCCGACCGGCTGGCACGCCCCGAGAAGTTGAAATAATTGGAGAAATAGGCGCTGATGGCCTGCCCGAAATCCATCGGGCGGCCGACCTCGCCGAACCTGTTGGGGCCTTCCGGCGGCTTCATGACGATGAAGATGATCGGCAGCCCGACAAAGAACAGAACCACCAGAATGTGCCAGATGCTTAAGCTACCCATGTAAGCCCCCTGAAGCCGGCGCTTCCTTCAGACGCTGCCATGATGAGCGCACCAAAGGACGCCCGGCCTGAAGCAAAACCCCGAGCGCTCCTGCCCCCAGGAATCGCGCAATGCCCGAAGAGTATCCATTGAACCCGGAACGATGCAATCTGCGATCCGTACGCCTTAACGCGGCGCCGGGAACCACGGCCGGCGGCGGTGTCGTCACCGGCAAGCCCAAGGGGCGCTCCGCCCCGCCTGATCGCCTGCTCAAGGCGACGGGTCGATAGCCTCATGCAGGCTCCCCACCTTCAGCCTGGCTCTCAGGTGAGCGGTGGATTTCGGCGCTTGACCGGCTGCGATTTGACAACGGCGGTGCTGGTTTCGGCCTTGTCGGCTATCTTGTCCAACAGCTCGTCCAACTGGCCGATGGTTCGCACATAGAGGCGGGCGATGAAGCAGTCGTCGCCCGTCACCTTGTCGCATTCCACCACTTCCGGGATGTCGGCGATCAGCTGTTGCACGATATGCAGCTTGCCCGGCAACGGCCGGATGCGCACGATGGCTTGCAGCGTATAGCCCAGCGCCTCCGCAGACAGGTCGATGGTGAAGGCGCGGATGATGCCGCGCTCCTCGAGCCGCTTCACCCGCTCCGATGTGCTGGGCGACGACAGGCCGATGGCCAGCGCCAGTTCCTTGACCGAGATCCGGGCGTCGTCGGCCAGCGCTTCGACGATGCGGCGATCGAGTTCATCCAGCATGGGCCGTTCTCCGGAAGGACCTATGCCGTCCATACCTGCATGGATTAGGCATTGCGTCAAATCCGCCTTCCTTATTCCATGTATGCGGCAGGGTTCGCCCCCTATCGTTGTGAGACCCTCAAACGGAGCCTCACCATGACAAATCCCCGCGCCCACGGAACGGCCGAGATGACGGCGGCCATGATCATATCCGGCACGATCGGCCTGTTCGTCGTTCTCTCCAGGCAGCCGGTGGCCAACATCGTGTTCTGGCGCTGTGCCTTCGGCGCGCTGACGCTGCTGGTGACCTGCACCGTCCTGGGACTGTTTTCCTCCAGCGTCATCAGCCGTCGGCAGATCGGCCTTGCCGCGTTGGGTGGCGTTGCCATCGTCACCAACTGGCTACTGCTGTTTTCCGCCTATCCGCGCGCCTCGATCTCAATCGCCACGGCGGTCTACAACACCCAGCCCTTCATGCTGGTCGCCATGGGCGCGCTCTTCCTGGGCGAGCGCCTGACGCTCGGCCGGCTCGGTTGGCTGGCCCTCGCCTTCGTCGGCATGCTGGCGATCGTCCAGGGCAGACCCGAGGCCGGCTACATCGGCCACGATTACCTCCTGGGCATCGCCCTGGCCCTCGGCGCGGCCTTCTTCTACGCCATCGCCGCCATCATCACCAAGAAACTGAAGGGCGTTCCACCCCACCTCATCGCCCTCATCCAGCTGACGGTCGGCATCCTGATGCTGGCGCCGCTGGCCGATTTCGCGGCCCTGCCCACCGACCTCGGCGGCTGGTCCCTCCTCGTCACGCTTGGCGTCGTCCACACCGGCCTGATGTACATCCTGCTCTACGGCGCCATCCAGAAGCTGCCGACACCGCTCACCGGTGCGCTGTCCTTCCTCTACCCGATGGTCGCCATCGCCGTGGATTTCCTGGCCTTCGGGATCAGGCTACAGCCGACGCAACTGGTGGGCGCCGGCCTCATCCTGCTGGCGGCGGCCGGATCGACGCTGGGATGGTCGGCTTTTCGGATAGGCGCGGGAAACAGGATGGTCGATCGCGGAGAGGACCTGCAAGAATCCTGAGGTTCGCCCCAGGGGCCGCTCCGGCAGACCTGTTTTCGCCGCAAATGCCCCGCACAAGCGCCGGGCCGCCGCTCCGTTCTTGCGGGCAGCGGCCGTCGCCCCGCTGAATTGTTCTAACTTTCAGTCCAGTTTTCTGGCAGATGTACGGGGCATCAACGAGGCCCCTGATGATCGCAGCCATCCTTATCTTCGCAATGACCTATCTGGTCATGGCCGTCGGCAAGCTGCCCGGCTGGCGGCTCGACCGAGCCGGCGCCGCCCTGCTCGGCGCCAGCCTGATGGTCGGTTTCGGCGTCCTCACCCTCGACGAGGCCTATCGGGCCATCGACATGGAGACGATCACCCTGCTGCTCGGCATGATGATCGTCGTCGCCAACCTGCGCCTCTCCGGCTTCTTCCGCCTGGTCAACGGCTTCGTCGTCCCCCGCGCCCACTATCCTATCGTTCTTCTCACCGCCATCGTGCTGGTCACCGGCCTGCTCTCGGCCTTCCTGGTCAACGACACCATCTGCCTGGTGATGACGCCGCTGGTCATCGACGTGATCGAGCGCCTCGACCGCAACCCCGTGCCCTACCTCCTCGCCGTCGCCCTGGCGTCGAACGCCGGCAGCGTGGCGACCATCACCGGCAACCCGCAGAACATGATCATCGGCTCGCTGGCGCACATCCCTTACGGCGCCTTCGTCGGCACGCTGGCGCCGGTGGCCGTCGTCGGCCTTCTGCTCACCATCATCCTCATCGCGCTGATCTACCGCTCCGAGTTCCTGACCAGACAGAAGCTGGCCGCCGCCGCGCCGCCGCCGAGCCGCTACCACAGCGCCCTGGTCTGGCGCACGGTGCTGACGGTGCTGGTGATGATCGTGCTGTTCTTCCTCGGCCTGCCGATCGCCCAGGTGGCGATCCTTGCCGGCGCGCTGCTGCTGGTCACCCGGCGCGTCAAGCCGGAGAAGGTCTATTTCGACATCGACTGGCCGCTGCTGGTGATGTTCACCGGCCTGTTCATCGTGGTCGCCGGCCTCGAGAAAACGGTGCTGACGCCCGACGCGGTGGCTGAGGTCGGCAAGCTCAATCTCGCCAGCCTGCCCATCCTGGCGACGGTAACGGCGGTGCTCTCCAACATCGTCAGCAACGTGCCGGCCGTGCTGGTGCTGAAACCCTTCGTCGCCGGCCTCGCCGACCCCACACGCGCCTGGCTCGCCATCGCCATGGCCTCGACGCTCGCCGGCAACTTCACCCTGATCGGCTCCGTCGCCAACCTCATCGTCGCCCAACGCGCCCGCCAACGCGGCATCACCCTCGGCTTCTGGCCGTATTTCACGGTGGGGGCGCCGCTGACGGTGCTGTCGATCGGGTTCGGGGTGGTGTGGCTGGGGTGGGTTGGGAACTAGGGGCGCTGCAAGAACGTCAAAACGGGAGCCGTTTGCGGACTAACCAGTTTTGGTCATGCGCGGTCGGTAGGGGATGATTCGTACAAGACGACATTTCACCTCCTGTAGCAGGTTACGATCATTCTAAATCGAATATATTATATGAGTTTTATACACAAGTAAGATACTTGATTCTTGCTTGCCAAGGTACGCAATTGCGCCGACGCCGCGCGTAGGGCGAAGTGTTTTAGAATTGCAACAAGCCCTATATTAATGCGAGAATCTATGCTCCCCCAATCGTATTCGGTTCATTACCGGAATAGATATGCTTGATTTTATGCAATGCTGGATATGATTATATTTTCGATAAGCGACTGGGGGAAGCCAATTGATTAAGAAGAATCCCAACCCTCTTTTTGAATCTGAAAGTGACGTTGAGCAGAAATTTATATTTCCGCTTTTGGCTACCCCTGCGCCTGACGGTTTGGGTATTCCACTCATCGATATTTTAACCAAAGCAAACATACGCAAATTCACAATTGAAAAGCGCGCACTGAAAAAGATTTACTATCCAGATTACATTCTTCTGTCTGAAGGCATACCTTTGGCGATCGTCGAGGCCAAGCCTGTCGGTGATCAAGATCTTGCCGAGGCGTATAGAGAGGCTCGGCTCTATGCTGCAGAACTCAATGCCATATATCCATCAGGAGTGGCGCCAGTTAGGTTTGTGATAGCGTCGAACGGCATCGACCTCTGGGCAGGACCGGCCGACCATCAAGATCCAGAGCTGATTACTAAGGTCGAGGCACTCAAGCCTTACAGTCAAGACCTAGAACGGTTGAGTGAAGCCGTGGGGGCAAAAGCGCTAGCTGCATTAGCGTCTAAAATTCGTAGCGCTCTCGCGCCCCAGAGAACCTGGAAGCCTCGCTCTCTGGTCGGTGGGCAGTCGGTACAGGACGAGCCGATGACCATGAACACCTTTGGCGCGACAATCTCCGCTGACCTAAAACAGACGTTTATGCCCTCTACTCGCGAAGAAAGAGCCAAGGTTGTACGTGAGGCATACATCACCTCATCAAGAAGAACGCGATACGTTCAACCAATCGACTCAATTATTAGGGCAGCCTCACCATTCAATCATAGCACTGCTCAGCTTATTGATGATACCGGAAACCCCACTCCAGTAGTTGAGAAGATACAAGGCTCACGAGCATCACTAGAGCATAAAGTTATGCTGCTAGTTGGTGGCGCCGGAGCGGGGAAAACCACCTTTGTAGACTATTTACAGGAAGTTGCGCTTCCTGCCGATCTGCGACAAGCTACGTTGTGGGTTCACCTCAATATGAACTTTGCCTTGGTCAATCGTGAAGAAATTTACAACTGGCTGCGCGAAGAAATCATAACCTCTATTAGATCCTCTTACGCCTCCATAGATTTTGATGAACTAGAATCGAGTAAATCTCTTTATAGCGTCGAGGTTAATTCCTGGAATAAGCAGGCATCTAAATTATTGATCGAAGGGTCCTCCCAGTACAATACGGAACTTTACAATGAGCTAAGAGGACTAAAAGCCGATCGACATCGCACTGCGCAAGCCTATTGTCGTTACTGTGGTGGTGAACGCGGAAAACTTGTAATCATAGTACTGGATAACTGCGACAAGCGGCTCCTTGAGGAGCAACTTCTTATGTTCGAGGCAGCGCAGTGGCTTCAGCGGGAATTTAAAGCATTGATTATTTTGCCTCTGCGCGAGGAGACATACGACAATCATAGCGACGAGCCTCCGCTTGATACAGCTCTCAAAGATATGGTGTTTAGAATTGAAGCGCCCCCGTTCCACAACGTTCTTTCGAAGCGTGTTGAGATGGCTCTCAATCAACTGCATTCTTCTGCAACGACTTATCGATATGAACTTCAAAACGGCATACATGTTGACTACAGTGCCTCAGATCAAGCGAAATACCTATCGGCTATTGTTGCTTCGATTTTTGCCGAGGACCGTACTGTCAGCCGACTCGTATTAGGGCTCGCAGGAGGAAATCTGCGCCGGGCGTTCGAGATTTTTCTGGAGTTCTGCAACAGCGGTCATATTCCAGAAAGCGAAATTCTGAAGATTCAACGCGCTACGGGTACGTATCAGATACCGCTATACATTATGTTGCGAGTGTTGCTTCGGCAAAATCGGCGCTATTATGATGGTTCAAAAACATATCTTCGTAATCTATTTAGTACGAAGGAAGCCGCCGCACCTAGAGACTACTTCCTGCATCTATCCGTTTTGTCGTGGCTTAATGAGAGGTGCAGCAAACGCTCAATCAGCAGAGTGATAGGCTATTTTCCTATCCGCGACATTATTAATTTTCTGGCCACGTATGGCTTTGGCCGTGACGTTGTTATTGAAGCAATAACATCTCTGGCGAGGTGGCATTGTGTTTTAACTGAAGATTTCAAGGTTGATTACTTGACCGATTCAACCCTAGTCAAGATATCTCCGGCTGGCATCGTTCATTTAGAGCTGCTATCAGACGTCAACTATTGGGCGGCGGTAGCGGAAGACATATATTTCGACAATCATGCCGTGGCGGAAGGAATAGCGGATCGGATGTCCGATGCGGCTTCGCACTATAATTTAGTCACTGGCTGGCGGAACGCGACGGAGGCGTACGAGTATTTAGATGGCAAGTTTCTTGAAGCAGTTCAGTCAGCAGCTTTTGTCGATACTAATGAGTTCGCCGATCTTGTGGACCTGTCGGTCGCAAGGGCAGGAATATTACAAACGGCCGCCCAGTTGGGTATGCACGAATGGTCGACCGCTAAGACGGACTATCCGGCTGGATCTGTTATTGAATGCAAGATTGCTCGTATCAAACCGTATGGTTTTTTTGTAGATTTTAGTAAGAGCGTTTCTGGGTTGGTCCATATCAACCAGCTGCCTAAAGGCAGTTCTATCTCAGATTTTGGTCTGGGGGATTCTGTGAGAGTCAAGGTGCTTGAAGTGCGCCCCACAGAACGAAAGGTCGTTCTCACTCTTGCGTCCGACGCAGGGTGCACTAAATAAATCTCTTGCCACCGCGGATTTTTTGGGGTTTTCTATAGCTGCTAACATGCCCTCCTTGACTTAGGCTAACAACAAGGATATGGGGGCGCAACTCGCGTGACCGACTTCACGCACCTACGAGCCTAGCTGCGGCTAGGTAAATTCGAGATAATGCCACTCGAACTGTGTAGATGGAAATGTACTGATTGATTGAACGGACAAGAAGGGCCTTCGCAGTGATGCGTGGGCCCTTCAGTCGCCGGTAGCACCTTTACTTTTGGCCAAACATGTGCGAGATTAAGCGATTTCAAGTACTTGGTGGGCATTGCCACCGTCTTCCAAGCGGAGTTTTTCAAGCTTGCCCGGGAATTTGCCCCGGGTACCTCATTTGGGCGTGTTACCGCTAAATTTCGGCTTCTGTGGCAGCGTTCAGACGGGATGACATGGCTCCAAGATTTACCTAGCCCTGAGTTCGTTTCTCGGCGTTGGCTTTACCATAACCTTGCCTCCCCCTACCCCAAATCCCTGAACCGATACCCCACCCCCGGCTCGGTCACGATCAGCCTAACCTCCCCGTCGTCCCCCAGCTTCTGCCTGATCTGCCCCACGTATACCCTGAGATATTGCGTGTCGCCCTGATGCTCGTCGCCCCAGATGGCGGTCAGCAGTTGGCGGTGGGTGAGAACCGTGCCGGCCTGGCGGACGAGGAGGGCGAGGAGGTCGAATTCCTTGCGGGCGAGGTGGACGTCGCGGCCGGCTTTCAGAACCCGGTGGCGGGCGAGGTCGATTTCGAGGTCGGCGGTGGTGATGACGGGGGCTTCCGGCTCGCTCGGCCGGTGGCGTAGCGCGGCGCGCAGGCGGGCGAGCAGTTCGCCGACGCTGAAGGGCTTGTTGACGAAGTCGTTGGCGCCGAGGTCGAGCGCCTCGATCTTCTCGGCCTCGCGGTCGCGGGCCGACAGGATGACCACCGGCACGCTCAGGGAGCGGCGGAGTTCGGTGAGCACCGCCTTGCCGTCCATGTCCGGCAGTCCCAAGTCGAGCACGACGATGTCGGCCGGCGCCTCGGCCATCGCATCGAGCGCCTGACGGCCGGTGTCGGCGCGGCGCACGCTGTAGCCTTCGAGTTCCAGCACCGGGGCGAGGAAGCGGTGGATGGCCGGCTCGTCGTCGACGACGAGTACCGTCTTGTCGGGCACCGTCTTGTCGGTCATGTCGGCTCCTCGATCGGCAGCGACAGGGTGATCCGCGTGCCGCGCCCGTTGGCAATGGGGCTTTCCGCCTCAGCCATGCCGCCGTGCAGCGTCAGGATGCCTTGCGTGATCGCAAGGCCGAGGCCGCTGCCGTCGCCGCCATCGCCAATGGGGCGGGCGCCGCGCACGAACTTGTCGAAGGCGCGGGGCAGGATCTCCGGCGGGATGCCGGGGCCATCGTCCTCGACGACGAGTTGGAGCCGGCCGTCTTCCTGGCGGGCGGTCAGGAGAATCCTCGCCTCGGGACCGCCGTAACGCGCCGCGTTGGCGACCACGTTGGCGAGGGCCTGTTCGATCAGGCTGGCGTCGGCGCGGATGAGCGGCAGGTCGCCGGGCATCGCCACCTTGAGCCTGCCGCCGATCCCCCGCCGCTTCGCCTGATCGACCAGCCGTTCCAGAATTTCGCCGATCTCCACCCAGTCCTTGCGGATGTCGAGGGCGCCGGCCTCGAGGCGCGTGATCGACAGGAGGTTGCGCACCATGCCGTCGAGCCGCTCGGACTCCTCGCGGATGGAAGAGAGAAGATCGATGCGCTGCTCCGGCCTGAGACGGTCGCCGAAATCGATCAGGCTGGTGGAGGCGCCGAGGATGGAGGCGAGCGGCGTGCGGAAATCGTGGCTGATCGAGGCGAGCAGCGTGTTGCGCACCCGCTCGGTCTCCGCCTCGCCGCGCGCCCGGGCGGCTTCGCCGGCCAGCGTGGCACGGTCGATGGCCGAGGCCGCCTGCTCGCTGAGCGCGTGCAGCAGCGCCAGCTCGTCATCGTCGAGCGCACCCTCATGGCCAACCTCCAACCCGAGGGCGCCCACCGGCCGCCGCCCAACGGTGAGCGGCAGGAAGAGCCAGGGCAAGTCGCCGTGGAACGAACTGCCGGCGCCGGCCATTTCCTTGCAGCCATACGCCCAGTCGGCCGCCGTCAGCGCGAGGTCGTCGAGGTCCGTGTCGGAAGGCGACACCGCCGTCAGCGCCAGCCGCTCGCTCTCGCCGACCAGCACGGCGCAGCGCTTGGCGGTGCTCGCCCGCACTTCGTCCGCCACCGCCTCGGCCACCTCGCGGCGATTGGCGGCAAACGACAGGCGGCGGGTGAACCTGTAAAGCCGCCGGATGGCCCGCTCGCGCACCGTCGCCACCCGCGCCCGCTCGCGCGATTGGCCGGCCAGCGCCGCCGTGATCACCGCCACCACCAGGAAGGCCACCAGCGCCAGCACTTCGCGCGGCTGGGAAACCGTCAGCGTGTAGAGCGGGGTGATGAAGAAGAAATTGTAGCCGAGAAAGGCGACGAGCGCGCCCAGCACCGCCGGCCAGATGCCATAGCGGATCGCCGGGAACAGCACCGACAGCAGCAGGATCAGCGCGATGTCGGTAAGGTTGAACCACCGCTGGGCGGTATCGGCCAGGATCAGCCCGACGGAGACGCTGAGCAGCGCCTCGACATAGCCCCTGACAGGACCAAGCCGCAGCCACTCGGCTTGCGGCGTCGTCAAGGTCACCTCATAGGGCGGCAGGTCGGCTGGCTGGTCGCTGAACCCCGGTGCCGGGGGCGCGATGCGGGGCGGGGTCTCAACCATGATGTCGGCGGAATGCCTTCCAAGTCAGGTGCAACTCGTAGTGGAGCGAATTTGACATTTGAGTCCCGGCTGACATAAGGCGCCAGCTCAAATGTCAAATTCAAAAGCTCCACTAGAACCGATAACTTGCCAGTGGTTCTCTTGACTCCGACATTTGCTCCGAGAGTGGTATCGGGCGGATGCAAATGTCGGAGTCGAACCACTAGCGCGAAACATGGCGCCCATCAACGAATGACGTTCGTCATGTTTACCTGATTCAAACCTGCACCGAGCCTCCACGAAACCTGGAGATAGAGTGGCTAGAAGCGGGCTGAAACAAGACTTTGGCGCCGCGCGGCAGAATTTCAGTTTGACTTCAGTTCGGCGACATATGGCTCGACGCAGATAAACGTCGGAGTTGGCGCGGCGATACAGGGGTCTTTCGAAAAGCGGCCCGCCGGTGTAGGAGTGCCTGCTTCCACAAGGTAAGGTGAACTGCGTGCTTCATGGCTGACTTCCTGCCCTTTTCCCGCCCATCGATGGGCGGGGATGAAATCGCCGCCGTGGCCGAGGTTCTGCGCTCCGGCTGGATCACCACCGGCCCCAAGGCCGCCGAACTCGAAACCAACTTCGCGGCACTGACCGGTGCCTGCCATGCGGTGGCCGTCAGCTCGGCCACCGGCGGCATGCACGTGACGCTCTTGGCGCTCGGCATCGGCCCCGGCGACGAGGTGATCACCCCCTCGCTCACCTGGGTCTCCACGCTCAATATGATCGAGCTGCTCGGTGCCACGCCGGTGATGATCGACGTCGACCGCGACACGCTGATGGTGACGGCCGAGACCATCGAGGCGGCGATCACGCCGCGCACCAAGGCGATCGTCCCCGTGCATTACGCCGGCGCCTCCCTTGATCTCGACCCAATCCGCGCCGTCGCCCGCCGCCACGGCATCGCGCTGATCGAGGACGCGGCGCATGCCAGCGGCACGTACTACAAGGGCCGGCATGTCGGCAGCGAAGGCACGGCGATCTTCTCCTTCCACGCCATCAAGAACATGACCTGCGCCGAGGGCGGCATGATCGTCACCGACGACGCCGAGCTCGCCGACCGCATCCGCAGCCTGAAGTTCCACGGCCTCGGCGTCGATGCCTTCGACCGGCTGACGCAAGGGCGTGCGCCGCAGGCCGAGGTGATCCGGCCCGGCTTCAAGTACAATCTCGCCGATATCAACGCCGCCATCGCGCTGGTGCAGCTCAAGGCGCTCGCCGCCCACAATGCCCGCCGCACCGAGCTTGCCACCCGCTACTTCTCTGAGTGGGCCGACCTGCCGCTGCAGCCGCTCGCCCTGCCGTTCTGGCCGCACCAGCACGCCTGGCACCTGTTCATCGTCCGCGTCGACGAGGCGCGCTGCGGCATCGACCGCGACGGGCTGATGGCGGCGCTCAAGGAGCGCGGCATCGGCACCGGCCTGCATTTCCGCGCCGCCCACACCCAGAAATACTATCGAGAGCGCTATCCGGCGCTGCACCTTGCCAACACCGAGTGGAACTCGGCGCGCATCTGCTCGCTGCCGCTGTTCCCCGACATGACGGATGCCGATGTCGACCGGGTGGTCTCGGCGCTCAAGGAGATCGTCAGAGCATGAACCGCCTCGCCATGCCGCCCATTACCAAGGTGTCGGTGGTCATTCCCGTTTTCAACGAGGAAGAATGCCTGCCCGAGCTGATCGCCCGCACCACCGCCGCCTGCGACCAGCTGACCTGCGATTACGAAATCCTGCTGGTTGACGACGGCAGCTCCGACAACTCCGCCGCCCTGATGATGGAGGCCGCCGAGGCCCCCGACAGCCCGGTCATCGCCGTCATCCTCAACCGCAACTACGGGCAGCATTCGGCGATCATGGCCGGCTTCGGCCACGTGTCGGGCGATCTGATCATCACGCTCGATGCCGACCTGCAGAACCCGCCGGAGGAAATTCCCCGCCTGGTGGAGGTGGCCGCCACCCACGACGTGGTCGGCACCATCCGCGCCGACCGGCGCGACAGCCTGTTCCGCAAGACCGCCTCGCGCATGATCAACCTGTTGATCAAGCGCACCACCGGCAAGGCGATGAGCGACTATGGCTGCATGCTGCGCGCCTATCGCCGTCCCATCGTCGAGGCCATGCTGCACTGCCACGAGCGCAGCACCTTCATCCCCATTCTCGCCAACACCTTCGCCCGCCGCGCCACCGAGATCGAGGTGCGCCACGCCGAGCGCGAACACGGCGAGTCCAAGTACAGCTTCATGAAGCTGATCAACCTGATGTACGACCTGGTGACCTGCCTCACCACCACGCCGCTGCGTCTTTTGAGCGTTGTGGGCTCTGTCATCGCGCTCGGCGGCTTCGCGCTGACGATCCTTCTACTGGCGATGCGCCTGTTCTTCGGCCCCATCTGGGGGGCCGAAGGCGTGTTCACGCTGTTCGCCATCCTGTTCTTCTTCATCGGCGCCCAGTTCGTCGCCATGGGGCTGCTCGGCGAATACATCGGCCGCATTTACAACGACGTCCGCGCTCGCCCCCGTTACTTCGTCCACACCGTGGTCGGTGAGCGCCATCCCCAGCAGGGCAATCCATCATGAAAGCTGTCGTATTCGCCTATCACGATCTCGGCTGCATCGGCCTGAAGGCGCTGGTCGAGGCCGGCTATTCGGTCGAGGCGGTATTCACCCATGCCGACAACGCAGCCGAGAACCAGTTCTTCGGCTCGGTGGCCCGCACCGCCGCCGATCTCGGCATTCCCGTCTACGCGCCGGAGGATGCCAACCATCCGCTCTGGGTCGAGCGCATCCGGGCCATGGCGCCCGACGTCATCTTCTCCTTCTACTATCGCCACCTCCTGAAGGCCGACCTGCTGGCGCTGCCTCCGAAGGGCGCCTTCAACCTGCATGGCTCGCTGCTGCCGCGCTATCGCGGCCGGGCGCCGCTCAACTGGGTGCTGGTCAACGGTGAAAAGGAAACTGGCGTCACGCTGCACCGCATGGTGGCGAAAGCCGATGCCGGCGCCATCCTCGGCCAGAAGCGGGTGGCGATCGATGACGACGATACCGCGCTCAGCCTGCACCACAAGCTGAAGGCCGCGACCAAGAGCCTGCTCACCGGGGTGCTGCCGCAAATCGCCGCGGGCACCGCCGAGGAAGCCGAGCAGGACCACGCCAAGGCCACCACCGTCGGCCGCCGCACGCCCGAGGACGGACGCATCGACTGGCAACGGCCTGCCCGCAGCCTCTACAATCTCGTCCGCGCCGTGACGCAGCCCTGGCCCGGCGCCTTCAGCTATGCCGGCACCACCAAGTTCATCATCTGGCAGGCCAGGGTACGCGACGATGTCGCCCCGGCGCGGCCGGGCAGCGTGCTCAGCACCAATCCCTTCGTGGTCGCCTGTGGCAGCGGTGCGCTGGAGATTACCGCCGGCCAGGGCGAGGAAGGCATCTACCTTCAGGGCGCACAGCTTGCCGAAAGCCTCGGCCTCGTCACCGGTGCGCGTCTCAACACGACGCCTCAGGTCACCGTCGAGCGGCCGACCCGCGTGCTGATCCTCGGCGTCAACGGCTTCATCGGCAATCACCTCACCGAGCGGTTGCTCGCCGAGGACGGCTATGAGGTCTACGGCCTCGACATCGGCTCGGACGCCATCTCGCGCTTCATCGGCAACCCGCGCTTCCACTTCGTCGAGGGTGATATTTCCATCCACTCGGAATGGATCGAGTATCACATCAAGAAGTGCGACGTGATCCTGCCACTGGTGGCGATTGCCACGCCGATCGAATACACGCGCAACCCGCTGCGCGTCTTCGAGCTGGATTTCGAGGAAAACCTCAAGATCGTCCGTTCCTGCGTCAAGTACAAGAAGCGGATCATCTTCCCGTCGACCTCCGAGGTCTACGGCATGTGCACCGATCCCAACTTCGACGAGGACAAGTCGGATCTGGTGGTCGGGCCGATCAACAAGCAGCGCTGGATCTACTCGGTGTCCAAGCAGCTGCTCGACCGCATCATCTGGGCCTATGGCGAGAAGGAAGGCCTGCGCTTCACCCTGTTCCGGCCGTTCAACTGGATGGGCCCGCGCCTCGACAACCTCAACGCCGCCCGCATCGGCTCGTCACGCGCCATCACCCAGCTGATCCTCAACCTCGTCGAGGGCACGCCGATCAAGCTGATCGACGGCGGCGCCCAGAAGCGCTGCTTCACCGACATCAAGGACGGCATCGAGGCGCTGTTCCGCATCATCGAGAACCGCGACGGCCTCTGCGACGGTCAGATCATCAACATCGGCAACCCCGACAACGAGGCGAGCATCCGCGAGCTGGCCGAGATGCTGCTCGCAAGCTTCGAGAAGCACCCGTTGCGTCCCCACTTCCCGCCGTTCGCCGGCTTCCGCGAGGTGGAAAGCGCGAGCTACTACGGCAAGGGCTACCAGGACGTCGAACACCGCAAGCCGAGCATCCGCAACGCCGAACGCCTCTTGAAGTGGCGGCCGACCATCGACATGGTGCACACCGTCGGCGAGACGCTGGATTTCTTCCTGAAGACGGTGGATCACAGCGCGCCATTGCTTGAAACCGTCGAGGCAAAGGCGCCCATTCGCATCGTGGATTCAAAAGCGCCGCTCGTCTCCGCAAGATGAAAAAGGTTGGCCTGCGCATCGATGTCGATACCCTCAGGGGAACGCGCGACGGCGTTCCCCGCCTCCTCGACCTGCTCGACTGGCACGAGGTGAAGGCGAGCTTCTTCTTCTCCGTCGGGCCGGACAACATGGGCCGCCACCTCTGGCGCCTGATGCGGCCAACCTTCCTCATGAAGATGCTGCGTTCCAACGCCGCCTCGCTCTATGGCTGGGATATCCTCTTGGCCGGTACCGCCTGGCCCGGCCGCGACATCGGCACGGCGCATGCGGAGGTGATCGCCGCCTCGGCCAAGGCCGGCCACGAGATCGGCCTGCATGCCTGGGATCATTTCGCCTGGCAGACCTGGGCCGGCGTCTGGGACCAGTCCCGCATGGCGCGCGAGATCGAAAAGGGCCTCGACGTGCTCTCCACCATCGTCGGCCGCCGCATCGACTGCTCGGCCGTTGCCGGCTGGCGGGCCGACCAGACGGCCATCGAAGCCAAGCAAGGCTTCGGCTTCCGCTACAACAGCGACTGTCGCGGCACCGCGCCCTTCCGTCCGCGCCTTGCCGACGGATCGCTCGGCACGCCGCAGATCCCGACGACGCTGCCGACCTGGGACGAGGTGGTGGGACGGGAGACCACCGCCGACGACTTCAACGCCTTCATCCTGGACAAGCTCGTGAAAGCCGAGGGCACGCCCGTCTACGTCATCCACGCCGAGGTGGAGGGCATCGCCATGGCCAAACAGTTCGACGAACTCCTCGCCAAGGCGAGGGACGCCGGCATCGCCTTCTGCCCTCTCGGCAGCCTCCTGCCTCAGGATCTTTCCGCCCTGCCCGAGGGCCGCGTGACGCGTGGCACCGTTGCCGGCCGCGACGGCTGGCTGGGTGTGCAGGCTTTGGCGGAGGCGATCTGACATGAAGCGCTGGCAGCTTTTCTTCTGGTTCGCGCTGATCCCGCTCGCCTATGTCCTGCCGCTGCCGGGCCGCCGCCTGTGGCTACCCGATGAGTTGCGCTATGGCGAGATCAGCCGCGAGATGCTGTCCGGCGGCAGCTGGATCTCGCCGCATTTCCTGGGGCTGCGCTATTTCGAAAAGCCGGCCGGCGGCCTTTGGATCAATGCGCTTGGCATGGGCCTGTTCGGTGAGAACAACTTCGGCGTCCGTGCCGGCGCGGTGATCTCCACCCTCATCGCCGCCGCCATCGTCTACTGGCTCGCCATGCATATCTGGCGCGACAAGCGAACGGCGCTGTTCGCGCTTGCCATCTACCTCTCATCCTTCCTGGTCTACGCCGTCGGCACCTATGGCTCGGTCGACGCCGCCGTAACGCTGTGGCTGGTCGCCGCCATGGCCGCCTTCTGGGTAGCAACCGAGGCGAAGACGCGAAATGGCCGGATCGGCGGCTACCTCCTCCTGGGTGTCGCCTGCGGCCTCGGCTTCCTCACCAAGGGCTTCCTGGCGCTCGCCGTGCCGGTCGTCGGCGTGCTGCCCTTCGTCATCGTCGAGCGGCGCTGGAAACAGGTGCTGACCTACGGCCCGCTCGCCATCCTGAGCGCGGCGCTGGTCTCGGCACCCTGGGCGCTCGCCGTCTGGCGCGAGCAGCCTGACTTCTGGAGCTATTTCTTCTGGGTGGAACACATCCAGCGCTTTGCCGACAGCGCCCACGCCCAGCACAAGGCGCCGTTCTGGTTCTACGTTCCGGTGTTCATCCTGGGTACGCTGCCCTGGTTGGCGCTGTTGCCCGGATCGCTCGTCCTCGGCTGGACCGGCCGGCGCAAGGACCCTGCCCTCATCTATCTTCTGGGCTGGGTGGTGATGCCGCTGCTGTTCTTCAGCCTCGCCGAGGGCAAGCTGCCGACCTACATCCTGCCCTGCATGGCGCCGCTGGCCCTGTTGATGGCCCGCCGCGCCCGGACGCTCGGCACCGATGTGCTGTTCGTCGCCAACGGCTGGATAAACCTCGTGCTGGGGCTGGGTCTCGCGGTCATCGCGCTTGCCCTGCTGCTCCCCTGGGGCATCGCCCTGAAACTGCCGTTTGCACCCGGCGAAGGCTACAAGTTGGCACTCGCCGCCGCGGCCTTGCTCGCCTGGGGCGGCATCGGCTGGCTGACGCTCAAACGGCCAAGCCGGCGCTGGCATTGGGCCGCCCTCTGCCCGATCGGCGTGGCACTGGTGGTGGGCGGCGTCCTTCCGCAAACCGTCATCACCGACAAGAACCCGCAATGGTTCCTCGGCGAGGTGGCCCCGGCGCTGACCGGCAGCCGCTACGTGCTCGCCCACGGCCCCGGCTGGGCCTCGGCCATCGCCTATACCGGCCAGCGCGACGACGTTCTGATCTACAATTGGCCGGGCGAAGTGGCCCATGGCCTCGGCTATGCCGACAGCGCCGACCGGCTCGTCACCGCCACCGCCTTCCCAGACTGGCTCGCCAGCCATCGACGCGACGGCAACGTGTCGCTGGTGATGCCGCTTGCCAAAGCCGACCAGCCGGGGACCATGACCCCGGCGCCCGACCGGATCATCCAACAGGGCCGCATGGCGCTTTTCTGGTACAAGCAGCAATGATCGACATCCTCGCCGTCAACATCCTGACCTGCGCCGGCCAGCTAGCGCAAAAGCAGGCGGCGAGCGGTGAGCCCAAGCGGGGCTCGCGCCAGCGCCATGTTCTCCTTTGGCTCGGCATCAGCCTTCTCTGCCTGGGATCGGCCATGCTGCTCTGGCTGTCCGTGCTGCAACGGGTGCCGGTGGGCGTTGCCTATCCCATGCTCAGCCTCAACTTCATCCTGGTGACGCTGGCCGCCCGCTGGTTCTGGCACGAGACGATCACCACAAGGCAATGGCTCGGCATCGCGCTGATCGTCCTCGGCGTCATCTTCGTGGGGCGCGGCGCATGACCACCATCAACCCCAGGGGCATCCCCAAGGGCTTCGCCCCGGCCCTCCTCAGCGTGCTCCTGGCCAGCAGCGCCCAGCTCCTGATGAAGGGAGGCATCGCCGCCCTGCCGCCGATGGCCGATCCCATGACCTTCGTGCCGGCCCTCTGGCACGTCTGGCCGGCCACGCTCGCCGTCGCCACCGGCCTCTTCTTCTATGTCGCGTCCATGCTAAGCTGGTACTTCGCCCTCAAATCCCTGCCGCTCAGCATTGCCTACCCGCTGATCAGCCTCAGCTACGTCATCGTCTGGCTCGCCGCCATCGCCCTCCCCACTTTCCCCGACACCTTCAGCCTGGGGAAAGCGGGGGCAATGGCGATGATCCTGGCAGGGATCTATCTGGTGTGCGGGAAGCGAAAAGGGGGATAAGGGGGCGCTCAGTTGCTAAGGCCGCAGCTATCTACCGATCAGTCCGGCAATCGCCTCCGTCAAAGCCGCTTCCTTGCCATGAAAGCTCCCGACCATGGCGGCGAGGAACACTTCAGGATCAAGACCTTCAAGATCAAGAGGATGACCGGCCTGCAACGCCAGGACGGTGAAAAACACAAGCTGCGTCCGCCCATTGCCTTCACGAAAAGGATGAATGGCGTTGAAATCGGCAAGGAAATGCGCTGAGCACTCGGCAAAGCCAGTTGACGAAACACCGCGGAGGAAATTCTTCAGCTTGAGGTCTGCGAAAAGCTTCCGCATTTCCGAAGCGATGTGCTCCGGGTAGCAGAACATGCTTCCGCCCTTCGATATCCGTACCGTCCGAAACCGCCCAGCCCAAGGGTACACATCTTGGAACAGATGCCGGTGTATGGCGCGATAGTGACGCTCAGCCGGCCACCGGGTAAAGGCTCGTCAAAGCGTTGAGCCGTCAGTTCATGCTCGAAAGCATCCAGCTCGGCTTGATCTCGCAGGTCCAGGCAATTTCTGAGGACTGTGGATCCCGGATAGCAATATGGATCGGGAACGGCGTCGTAGAACACCTGGATCACGCCTTCTTTGCGTGCCTCTCCAGAAGAATCCGGCGCCGTTCCTCCGCCGAAAGACCGGTCCTGTCGAATTCAGCAAACAGTGCTTCCGACTTGTTTGAAAGCTTTACGCCCTCAACGGCACTGATCTTCCTGAACGTGGATCGTCCAAGGACAATGTTCCGGCTTATCGAGGCGGCTGAACTCTTCGATGCTCTCTGGGTCATGTCCGAATGATAACATGGAAGCGGCCGACTGCCAGCCATTTTCATCGCCATCTCAGTTCAGTCATCGAAGCCCAAGCCTGGCCTTGGCATGGCGCGGCCGTGAGAACCATAAAGCTTATATTCTCTTTACAATCGCACCAAAATGCATAAACCCCGTCCTCGCCAAACACACCCACCGTATAAAGAAAACATAAAGAAGAATATTTGCGCCATAAAGCCGATTTTATTTGCGCAGAATCCGGCGAATAAATATCTCCTCGGCAAGGACAGTTCGGAGTTAGCCTTGCCATGTCGGGTTCTGCAGCACACGACCAACACACCCAGAGTTTTTGGGCCTTGGCGCTCGGGTCGATCGGCGTCGTCTACGGCGACATCGGCACCAGCCCGCTCTATGCGCTCCGGGAGTCGCTGAACCATGCCGCCGCCGACGGGCTGACGCGGGCCGAGGTGATCGGCATCGTGTCGCTGCTCCTGTGGTCGCTGACGCTGATCGTCACCGTCAAATACGTGCTGTTCATTCTGAAGGCCGACAACCGCGGCGAAGGCGGCACGCTGTCGCTGCTGGCCCTCGCCCAGGCGACGGTCGGCCGGCGCACGCTGACGCTGGTGACGCTCGGCGTGGTCGGCGCGGCGCTGTTCTATGGCGACGCCATCATCACCCCGGCCATTTCCGTGCTGTCGGCCGTCGAAGGCCTGGAACTGGCCTCGCCCGGCTTCAGCCGCTTCGTGCTGCCGCTCACCATCGTCATCCTGATCGGCCTGTTCGCCATCCAGGCGCTCGGCACCGGCAGCGTCTCCAAGTGGTTCGGCCCGATCACGCTTGTCTGGTTCGCGGTGATGGCCATCCTCGGCATCGAACACATCGGCGACGACACCTCGATCCTCCTGGCGCTCAACCCCTTGTGGGCCGTCAGCTTTCTCGCCGAGCACGGCTTCGGCTCCTTCACCGTCATGGGGTCGGTGTTCCTGGCCGTCACCGGCGCCGAGGCGCTCTACGCCGACATGGGCCACTTCGGCCGCAAACCGATCCAGTGGGCCTGGATCGCCGTGGTGTTCCCCTCGCTGGCGCTCAACTACATGGGCCAAGGGGCGATGGTGCTCGCCCACCCCGAAACCCTTGAGAACCCGTTCTTCCTGATGGCACCGCAATGGGCGCTGGTGCCGCTGGCCGTGTTCGCGACCGTGGCCACCATCATCGCCAGTCAGGCTGTCATCTCCGGCGCCTTCTCGCTGACCCAGCAGGCGATCCAGCTCGGCCTGTTGCCACGCCTTGAAATCCGCCACACCTCGGCTACGCAGGTCGGGCAGATCTACATGCCCAAGGTCAACTGGCTGCTGCTCGTCGGCGTGTTGTTCCTGGTGTTCACCTTCCATAACTCCAGCGCCCTCGGCAACGCCTACGGCATCGCCGTCACCGGCACCATGGTCAGCACCTCGCTGATGGCCTTCATCGTGTTCCACTACGCCTGGAAATGGCCGCTGTGGCGGGCGGTGGCGGTCATCGCGCCCATGCTGGCCGTCGAGATCGTGTTCCTGGCCAGCAACCTGATGAAGCTGTTCGACGGCGGCTATGTGCCCGTGCTGGTCGCCAGCGCCATCGGCATGGCCATCTGGTCGTGGATGCGCGGCACGCGGCTCACCTTGGCCAAGGCGCATGCCGAGGCCATACCGCTCGGCGATCTCATCGGCATGCTCGGCCGCTCGTCGCCCGCTCGTGCCAGGGGAACCGCCGTGTTCCTCACCGCCGACCCGGCCATCGCCCCCAGCGCGCTGATGCACAACCTCAAGCACAATCACGTGCTGCACGAGCAAAACCTGATCGTCACGGTCGATTACGCCATGACACCGCACGTGCCCGACGACCAGCGGATCGAGGTTTTCCCCCTGGAGGGCGGCTTCAAGGAAATCCACGTCCACTTCGGCTACATGGACGATTCCAATCTGCCGATGGCGTTGGAAAAGGCTCGCAAATACGGCATCAAGATCGACATCATGTCGACCAGCTTCTTCCTCAACCGTCGCTGGTTCAGGCCAGCGGTCAACTCGGCCATGCCGCGCTGGCAGAACCGCCTCTACATCTCGCTGACCAAATCGGCCGCCAACGCCTCCGACTTCTTCCGTCTGCCCTCCAACCGGGTGATCGAGATCGGCCAGCAGTTCAGCATCTGAGGCGGGCAGCGCAAGACGCGGCCGCTCGCCCATCCGGCGAGCCCCGCCGGCGCAGCGCGCCTTAAGTATTACGCATATTCATCGAGCACAAATTCAATCCACAACATCGCAAAAGCGAGCTTTACATCAAAAAATTGCGGGCAACCGCACAGTTAACGAGCGCTGAAGCTCAGATTAATGGAAGATAAAACAATATCTGGTAGGGCATATAATACTGCACAGAACGCCAGAAAATGAATGCCATTTTCATCAACACACCTTGCACCCCATTTGCCTTGGCGGGCGTATAAAGGAGCGACAGGTTCGGAGATTCCCGGCAATGGACCTCTGAGTGAACGGCCGTATCGCCAAGAGATACAAGCCGAACAGCTGAATATCGCTCTCACCAATCTGCCCGCGACCCTGATTTCATCCACCGTGATATCCGCGTCGGGTTCGATCGTCCTCGATATCGAGTCCGGCTATTCATGGATACCCTGGTGGCTTGCTGTCGTGGTCGCCACCTCGGTGCTGCGAGGGCTCTGGCTCCTCAGGCTTCGCCACACGCCCGCGGCCATCGCGAACACCGAGGGATGTCTGCGGCAGCTGCGCCTTCTCGCCTTCCTGGCCGGCACGGTCTGGGGGAGCGTGCCGCTGCTGCAGATCGGTCAGATCGAAACGCTGTCGGGAGCGTTCACGGCGTTCCTCATGGCGGGCATCTCCGCCGGCGCGCTCATTCAGAGCATGGTGCTGGCCGAGCAGGGCATCCTGTTTTTCACGCCCATCCTGCTGGCCACCGCCGGCACCTTCTTCGCCCAAGGCAACTTCGCCTGCGGCGTGATCGGGGCGAACATCCTGCTGCTGATGTCCATGATGGTTTTCCAGGCCCGGCGCGGTTCGGCGCGGTTCTGCCAAGGCGAAGAAGCCCGCCTGAGCACGCTTGAGCTTGCCAAATCGCTCCATGAATCGAACCGCAAGCTGGACTATCTCGCCAACCACGACAGCCTGACCGGCCTTCATAACCGAGCTGCCTTCAATGCCGAACTGGCCGCTCGCGCGGCAAAAGGAGTGGGGCTGGCGCTCGCCATCGTCGATCTCGACAACTTCAAGCTGGTCAACGATACGCACGGACACATCGTCGGCGACAAGGTGCTGATCGAAGCCGCCACCCGCATCTCCCACGCCTGCCAGCCCAGCGAATTCATCGCCCGGCTCGGTGGCGACGAATTCGCCATCATCATCGACTCCGCCGTCTGCGAACGACGCGCCGAGGCCCTCTGCAAACTGGCGGTGGCGGAGATGGCGAGACCCTTTGTCACCGACGGCGTCACGTCGACGATCGGCACGTCGATCGGCCTCGCCCTGTTCCCGCAGGATGCCGAGGAGCTATCCGACCTGTTCGCCGCCGCCGACATCGCCCTCTACGCGGCCAAGGGCAAGGGCAAGCATCGGGTCTCCCGGTTCGACGCCGACCTCCGCGTCAAGCTCGAGCGAGCCCAACGCATCGAAGCCGAGATTGGCGAGGCGCTGGCCGAGGACCGCCTCAACGTGGTCTTCCAGGGCCAGCACTGTCTGTTGACCGGCGCCGTCGTCGGCCATGAAACGCTGATCCGCTGGGGCCATCCCGAACTCGGCGCCATCAGCCCGATGGAAATCCTGTCGGCGGTGCGCAATGCCGACATGGGCGACCGGCTGACCGAATTCGTCGCTCGGCAGGCCTGCCGGCTGCTGCGCGCCTTGACCAAGGTCGGCGACGCCACCTCGACGGTGGCCATTAACATCTCGCCCGTCGAATTCCTGACCGGCCATCCGGTGAGCATTATTCTCGACACCATAGACCACTTCGCCGTACGCCCCGACCGCTTCGAGGTGGAAGTCACCGAGGAAACCATCCAGGACCTGAAGGGCGTCAACGCTGAGCTCAACAGACTGGTCTCCTTCGGCGTGAAGATCGCCATCGACGACTTCGGCTCGGGCCACTCCTCGCTCGTCAAGCTGGCGTCCCTGCCCTTCGGCAAGCTGAAGATCGACCGCTCCCTGATCTCCGGCATCGACAGCCGGGAAAGAAACGCCCAGCTCGTCAGCACCCTGATCAGCTTCGGCGAACGGCTGAAATTCTCGGTATTGGCCGAAGGTGTCGAAACGGCACGGGAAGCCGAAACGCTGCGGCGCCTCGGCTGCGCCCAAGTCCAGGGCTTCCATTTCTCCCGCCCGCTGCCGGCCCGCGACATCCTGGCCCAGACCCGGGAAGAGGCCCAGCGGGCAAGACTGCGCCAGGTTTCCTGACCGGCGGATAGATCGATCCCGGCGAAGCACAGCCGTGGCAGATAGCGAGAGGCACGAGAACCGGAGCAGAGCAAACTTGTGGCTCATCAGGCGCGGGCCGCTTCGAAGAACCCCTCCGGGCTGTCCGTCTCGATCAGTTTGCGGCCGTCGATCAGCCAGAAACGGTTGCCGGTGGCGCGCACGAAGCTGCGGTCGTGCGACACCAGAAGGCAACTGGCGCCGTGACCCAGCAGTTCGCTTTCCAGCGCTTCCTGTCCGTCGATGTCGAGATGGTTGGTCGGCTCATCGAGCAGGTAGAAGTTCGGCTCCTTGAGCCGCAGCACCAGCAGCCCGAGCCGCGCCTTCTGCCCGCCCGACAGCTCCGCCACCGGCCGGCCCTGCATCTCGATGGTCATGCCGGCGCCGGCCAGGAGGCTGCGGGCGCGCTGGTCGCCGACATCGAAGCGGTGGGTGATGGTATCGTGCGGGCTCAGCCGGTCGTCGAGATCGGCGAGCGCCTGGTCGCCGTAGCCCAGCACCAGCGAGGGCGTCGCCTTGATGCCGTCCACCGGCACCGACGCATCGGCGATCGCCCGGCGCAGCATCATGACAAGCCGCGTCTTGCCCGTGCCGTTGCGGCCGAGCAGCACGATCCGATCGCCCTGGCAGATGAACCGCTTGCCCGTCTTGAACAGCAGCGTGCCGTCCGGGGTGGTCACCGCCGCGTCGTCCAGCGTCACCAGCACCTTGGCGTGGGTGCCGCGGTTGCCGAGCCGGATGGCGCCGG
>JAGSYV010000006.1 GCA_018262505.1 Pseudomonadota bacterium | reverse complement strand
GCGGATGTCGCCGAAGCCCTTCTTCATGACCTTGTCGAGCGTCACCTTCTCGGCGCCGTGGATGCGGAGCGTGTCCATCACCGTTTCCTGCGGCTTGCCGCCGAGGATCAGGCGGGTGGAGTCAGCCTTGGGATCGCAGCCGTGGATGAACACGTGCTTGCCGTGGAAGTAGGCGAGAGCCGCCGCCGTGTTCTGCGTGGTGGTGGACTTGCCGATGCCGCCCTTGCCGTAGATGGCTACCTTGCGCGTCGTCATGTTGGTGTCTCCTGGGAGGTCTTGGGAGGGCGGGGAAAGCCGCCGATGACGAAGACAGGATCGCAACTCGCGTGCCACGACTTTAGTATTATTGGCGCCTCGAATGGCTTCCATGCGTTTTCGGAACGCAACGTCGCAAATCGATGATTCGTATGGTCTTTATTTACTTGCGATGAGTTCGCAAAAGACTGTTATTTACGTTCGCGTGCAAAGGGGCTGCAAAAATACATTTCCGTAAATTCCGGCGAACCGCGAGGCGACTTGTCGAAAAGCCGGTTTTTACATTTTCGGAAATTTACATCGCCCTTTTTGCGCAAAACGTAAAATTGCGCTGAGGCATGGGGAGACGAATAAAAATCCCCGCCGGGGCGGCCCGGCAGGGATGAAATGGTCGCCGATCTAAATGGATTTAGCGTTGCGGCGGCGTCGCGGTGCGGAACGTCTTGTAGCTTATGCCGTAGCGTTCCATTCTGAGGCCGAGCATGCGGCGCGTCAGCCCCAGTTCGGTGGCGGCGATCCCGACATTCCCATTGGAATTCTTCAGCGCCTCGACGATCATTTCGTATTCGACGGCGTGTATCTTGTTTTCAAGGCTGACACCGAAAGTAGTGCCGGTCTCACCCGAGGTTTGCAGCGACGGCGGCAAATTGTAGCCGTGGATGACGTCGTCGTCGGACAGGATGATGGCCCGCTCGACGACGTTTTCCAGCTCGCGAACATTGCCGGGCCAGTGGTAGGCCATCAGCATGTTGAGCGCCGGTGTCGATATCCGCTTGATCGATTTCAGGTTAGCCTTGCTGGATTGGGCAACGAAATGGTCGGCAAGCAGGATCACGTCCGAGCCACGGTCGCGAAGCGGCGGCACGGTGATCGGCACGACATTCAGCCGATAATAGAGGTCTTCCCGGAATTCGCCGCGTTCCACCATTGCCACGAGATCCCGGTTGGTGGCGGCGATGATGCGGACATCGACCTTGAGCGGTCGTGAGCTGCCAACGCGCTCGATCACCCGCTCCTGAAGCACCCGCAGGAGTTTTGCCTGAACGGCGAGCGTGAGCTCGCCAACTTCGTCGAGAAAAATGGTGCCGCCATCGGCCTGCTCGAACGAGCCCTTGTGCGCGGCAACAGCGCCCGTGAAGGCACCTTTCTCATGGCCGAACAGGCCGCTTTCCGCGAGATTTTCCGGTATGGCGGCGCAGTTGAACTTGATGAACGGTCCTTCCGAAGCCAGGCTTGAATAGTGGATGGCGCTGGCCACCAGTTCCTTGCCGACGCCGCTTTCGCCAAGGATCAGCACGGTCGCCCGGCTCACCGACACCTTGTGAATCAGCTCGTAGACATCCTGCATCGCCTTGGAATTGCCGATGATGTTGGCTGGCTGGTAGCGCTCCTTGAGCTGGTTTTTGAGGCGGAGATTTTCGGTTTCCAGCGCCACCTTTTCAACGTTGGCGATCAAATAAAGTTCGGCGAGTGGCCCAATCATCAAAGCTATCGCCGCAATGAATTCGGCGTCCTGCTTGAGAAGGAGCTGACTGCGATAAACGCGCTCGCCTGCGATGGTGCCCAGCACTTTCTTTCCCAGCATGATCGGCACACATATGAATGCCGCCTTGCCGCGCCGTTCACTCTCTGGCGAGCCAGTGCGGTTCAGAAAGTCCGAGCTATCGGACAGGCGGGGCACGACGATGGCTTGCCCACTTTCGACAACCTTGCCCGTGATCCCCTCGCCGGAAGCATAGATGCCACGCTTCCTCTCGTCTTCCGTGAGGCCAAAGCTCTCGTGAATGAAGATGGTGTCGGAGCGCCGGTCGTAGAGTGTGATGATGCCCCGATCCATCCTGAGGCTAACGCGCATGATGTCCAGGATGATGTGGAGTGCGTCACTGAGGCCGGAACTCTCGGAGACCACCTGATTTAGGCGATAGAGAACCGGCAATGTGTTGACCCGACATTCGCCGGTCCCACAATGCGAATAGTCGTCGACCGGCGTTCCGAAGCCCAGCGCCGGATCGAGCAGTTCAGCAGAAAAACGAGCGTCGTTGGCCACTCTTTGGTGTCCCGTTGTTCCACCTCCCTGTGTTTCCTCAAAAGGCAAGGATGCAATCAGCGGACCAAGCAAGCCCGACTGCCGGGCTCAAATTTGAGGCAGCAAAAGATCTCGTGGATCGTCTGGCTAAGCCGCTGTAATGGAAAAGAAATTTGAATTTATAAGCACGGCTGCGGTTTTGAACGCCGGAAGCCGCCCGCTGACATCGGCTTCCAATCCCGCTGCTCGCTCCCCGAGTGCTGCCTGAAGGCTGGCGCGATAGGCGGGTATCGCGCGCCAATCGGGCACAGTTCGCGATGTTATCTCAACGTGATATTGGAAGCCGTAGGCGCGTCTGCCCCAGCGCATCGCCTGCACCGGAGCCGCTGCGTTCCCTGCCAGGATAACGGTTCCCTCCGGCAGGCTTTTCACTTCGGCTCCGTGCCATTGGAAGCATTCGATCTCATCCGGGAAGCCACTGAATATCGGATCGGCGCGACCTGCCTGGGTGAGTTGCACCCTTGCAAGGCCGACCTCCGGCGCTTTCATAAGTCCGACGGAGCCGCCGAGGGCATCGGCAAGCAACTGATGTCCGAGACAGATACCCAGGTACGGTTTTGCCATGTCGCGAACGAAGGTGCGGATGGCCTTCTTTTCTGCGACGAGCCATGGCAGTTGGGCTTCCTGCCAGACATCCATCGGACCTCCCATTGCCACAAGGAGGTCGAAGCCGTCGAGCAGCGGAACTGGCTCCCCCTCGTCCAGTTCAACTGTCTCGATGGAATGACCGGCTTCCTTCCAGAGCTCGGTAAAGGCGCCAGGATGCTCGACGCCCAAGTGCTGAAACACGAGAATACGCATCGCTTCATCCGATCCGGAAAGAGGCCAGCGACGCGGGGGGCTCGACGCCTTCGGCATTGCGCGGGTCCGGCACAGGCACACCGACCGTCAGGCCGATCGGAAGAACGCCAGCCCATACCTTGAAGGCGTAATCCTCCTCATTGTCCTCCGGCGGACCGACCCGCAGCTTGGCCGATGCCTCGGTCAGTGGCAGCGACAAGATAGCCGTGGCTGCGACTTCCTGCTCCGTCACCGGCCTCAGCCTGTCCCATTGTCCGGGTACGTAGCCATCGACGAAGCGCTTGAGAAGACGAACTTTTTCATCAGGTTCAACTACGGCTTCGGGCCGGCCGAACACCATAACCGAGCGATGGTTGATGTTGAAGTTGTAGGCGGCACGTGCAAGCACAAGCCCGTCGAGGATCGAAACTGTCAGGCAGACCTCTGCCTCGCCAGTGGCTTTCATCATTCTGCCGTGTGTGGCGCCATGCCAGTAGATGCGATCTCCCTCTCGCCATTGCAGCGTAGGCGTCACGATCGGTTGCCCTTCGTGGACGTATCCGACATTGGCCACCGGCATGGCGTCGAGAATGGCGTAGATGGTGTCCTTGTCGTAATGGGCGAGCCAACGATAACGATTGACGCGGGTTCGGGAACTGGGAGCCGCGAGGGCGGTCTGGTGCACGGTGGAACCTCTCATCTAGTGTGATCAGAGGTGCAAGGAGCACGAAGCGTGCCAGTAGTATGAATTAGGAGAACACGTTTAGGTTGCTAGCCACTTACCTTAGGAAGGCTCGGCGTTTTCGGCGAAGTTGACCAGTGACGTTGCCCCTTGCGCCTAATCCGGTTTGAAGTTCGTTCTGGCCATCGAGAGGACCAGAACCTAAGGCGCTGTCGTTGCCCACTGTTCACAGGCGATTTCCGCGGCGATCGCCTTGGCTCGGTCGGCGAGGTCCGGCCACGACACTGGGGTTCCCACGCTCCCCATCTCGAACGGAATAGATTGGGCTTCCAAGAACATCGTCGCCATCGAGGCTTTGAGAGCAAAGTTCACGTTCTGCGGGATGTCGTTGTTCGCGACAGTGGCGATGAGCGAGTTCAGCTTTGAATCAACGACCCCAACGACGTTGCCGTAGACGTCAATGAGCGGACCACCGCTATTGCCGGGTTGGACTGCCGCATCCGTTTGAAGATGGGCGATATCGTCGCGGAGCCCCGCCGTGGCGGTCACAGCCCCGCGTGTGAAGTTGCCGGAGCTGGCCAGCTCCCCAGATAACGGAAAGCCGAAAGCCGCAACATCTTCCCCAAGCCGCACTCCAGGGCGCATCTTTGCAATGTTGTCCGAGCGATAGTCGGTGGTCTCAACGATCGCCAGATCGTTAGTCGTGTCTCGGCCACGAACGGCTCCTTCTGTCGTTTTGCCGGCGACAACGACTCCTACCTTCTCGCAGCCTGCGACCACATGGGCATTGGTCAGGAGCCTGTCGGCAGTAACAAAAAAGCCGGTTCCGCTTGAGACAGCCCGTTCCTTTTCGGGGGCGGCCGTCTGCGGCGGTGACGGAGAAACTGCTGCTGGCATTGCCGGTACGGACGCGACGGTCACAATAGGCGCCGGAGGGGAACGAGGTATTCCAAGCTCGACCTCAGACCGAAACAGGTCCGACATCACGGTCGCTAGGCGGTCGCCGTGGAACTCCGCCATGGAAGGCCAAATGAGCGTGAACCCGACTACGCCAGTGCCGATGTCCTCAAAGCGCGTATACTGTGTAGCCGCCTCGGCATGGCTGTTGATGACGAAGAATTTCGATTTGATCGTTTGATAGTCGGTGACGTGGGATCGCACGGCCTCCTGCGTTATCCCATACAAGGCCTGAAGCGAGACGCCGGGGTAGTAATCAAGGTCCACAATGGCGCCTTCGCTGGCAGCGCCAAAACGGATCCCCGTGTTCGTCGTCAATGTCGACTTGGCCAAACCTCTGGGTATCCAAAAGGGCGTACCGGTCACTGGATGGGTGACGCGGGACAGGCCCCACGTACTCAGGATCGGTGAAGCGGCCCGCAGTAGCTCGTCATAATCACCGGCCGAGAGAACGCCGTTAGACACTTTTCCGTTTGCGTTCTGAAAGTCCTTGATGGCCTGCCAGAGGTTCTTCCCGAAACCATCTCCCGCCACAGCCGGCCAGTGTCCGAGAGACGCCAGAAGCAACTGGATGTCGCGGCGTCGCTCGACAGGCATCGCCATGAATGCCGCGCGGGCATCTTCAAGCGAAACTTGGGCTGTTGGGCTGGCTCCAGTATCCTCGGCATCCGGAGCGATCGAACCGTAGCCGTGCTCTTCCATATGCCGGCGCAGCCCATCGAGAAAGCTCAAGCGATATTGCTGATCGGAAGGGCACGTCTCGATCGGCTGAGGTTTACGGCAGGCGTAAACCCCAAAGTCGGAATTCCGATCGTAAAGGCCGTTCATGGCTGCCCATGCTGCCTGCCCCTCACCAATCCGGTTCTTGGCGGCAACCCATGCAGCGAGGAAGCCGTTAGAGTGCCAACGGTCTGGCTGAACCTTTGCGAGAAACTCCATGCCTCGAACCTCTTGAATGAGGCGGTGACGGAACTTCTCGTCTCCGGAGACATCGCGAACGGTCGCCTTTCCAAATTTACTGATGCGGATTGGCTGCGTGGAGCAGGCGTAACAGTCGAAAGTATAGAGGAAACTATCGTCCGGCAGGATCAGCTCGGCTTCGCCATCCTCATCCGCATCTTCGAGATCGATGCCGTCGCCGTCGCGGTTACCCAAGTCAACCGTGGTCCATTCGGTTGGGCTTGTAGCGTCGAGAACCACCGTCTCGGTGCAGCAATGGGCACCGCCAGAGTATGCGTCGATGAAGATCTCAGGCGTATCGTTCCCGCCGTCTACCTCCGCGACCATGACGCTGGACTCATAGTCCGGTTCCCCTTCTGCAAAGGTATGGCGGAGGTCCAGAACCTGCTTTCCAGCCCTTTGGGCCGTGACATGAGCCGTCCAGCCTTGTGCCGCCGGCTCACGCGTGACCGTTATCTCAAGCGCAGCGAAGCTAACGACGCCAGGCTTGTCACGCTTCACTTTGGCACTTGCTTGTTGCGCGACCGGTGCCTTCCATATGGTTTCAACGTAGTCACGGCCAGAAGAAAGCAGCGCGTCACTTGGTAGCGGCGGCCATGTGATGGTCTGGGCGATCTGTTGAAGGCTGCCTTTGCGCGGTTCCAGAGAAACCGCCAGCCATCCGGATTTGGAGCGGATCACACGAGCAGTTGGGCCAAAAAGGCGGGCAATTCCGATCGCCGTATCGACGTCCTGAGTGCTCGCAACGGCAATCCAATGGCTACCGGAAGGTGGGGCGAACGTTTCTGCCCTAAGTGGGTTCTCCGAGGCCCAAAGAAATGCACAGAGCAGAAGGCCGATCGGCCAAGACAATCGACGGTACCGAGAACTCGGAACGGGAGAATGTCGCGTCGGATGTCCGGTCAGCCCTAAAGGCACGCTCAAAAACACTGCCGCCCCCCACGCATTCTTCCAGCTTCGCCACCGTACAACCGAGCGTCGCCCGCTTCTAGCTGTGGTGGTTTGCACAAAGGGATTAATGACGAAGCTCCGTCACCCGGATGGACGGTTCGTTTTGGAGCAACGGGGGCGGCACGGACGAGACTCATCCAAACGAAGATCACCTCGCAGCCGGCGGTCATCCGACCGCGCCCCACGCAGTCGGGACTGGCATCACCGATCCCGTCCCCAATAGGGTGCTCGCCGTCCCGCCGAAACGGCCTCGGCCTCGTCGCAGAACCAGCGCTCGCCATGCTCAATGTTGACGTTGGTCTTCGCGTACCAGGGCGACCACGGCGCGTGGTAGATGCGCTCGCCCTTGTCGTTGATGTTGCCCTTGATTGGGCAACGACGGTCCGGAACCGACTGAATCGCGCTGTCCCATTTGTGCGCGCGAAAATCCCATGGGGTTTCAGTCTCGGCTTGCCACACGCCTTTTCCTCGAAAGCGTGCCTTCTCCTGGTCGACGTCATAGTCGTGAGAGTACTTCCTGAAGGACCAAGCAAGGCCGTCCTCAACAAGACGCTTCCCGATGTCTTGGCCATCGGCGTAGCACACCGAGAGCTGGGCGACCGTAGCCGTCCTTGCCGCGATCATCGCACTCAACCCGCGCAGATGACAGCACCAGCTTTTCCATTTCGGCAAGCGCGGCCTTCCCACAAGGCCACAGCTTGCCTGATGAGCCTTTGCGAGTTTGCCCGAACTCCAGGGCATCGATCCCGTGGATGCGATGCGTGATGCCGCCAACGACGATCGTGTCGCCATCAACCACCCGAACGGCCTCTGCCCCTGTAGCTGGCACTGTCGCCAACAAGGCGACCGCCAACAGCGTAACAACTGCATTCAGGGGATTCATGGAGCGCATTCCTTGACGCCGGCATTTCCCGCAGAAGTATAATGCGAGCGGGGATGCAGCAACGGGCCTGCTGGGGGGATCATGAAATTTGGCATACGCACTCCGAGCCTTAAGAAGCGGATAGCGGCCAGGACATCCGTAAAGCGGATGATCCGCCACAACTTGAGAGTTAAGGCACCCAAGGGGCTTGGATGGGTCACAGACCCCAAAAAGGCAGCCTACAACAGGGTCTATAATCGCACCACCAAAGGGGTCGGATGCTCCGTATGGATCGTCGCGCTGTTGGGACTGGGTATTCTGCTGACGAGCAGACTGATCGCTTAGCGCTGTCGTGACACCAATGAAGATGTCTGCCGCTTCACGACGGTATTCCTTGTTCCCTCGTTCATGGGCGATTGCACTCGCGGCCTGAAGGCAGCCCTCATTGCGATGCGGCGTCCGTTCGAAGGCGTATCCTAACGTCCGGAGACACTCAGGAAGTTTACCGATGCTTAGGGTTTTAACCTTATGCACTACGCCACTATGAAATTCGGCACTGCACTCATACGCTGATCGTTTGCTAGCCTGCTCCGCACCGGAGTGTCAGGCCTCGGCTTCGATCAGGTGCTCGCCACCCGATCTCCTTCTCATCATCCGCCCTGATCAGTCATTGCTTTCGCAATTGAACTCTTCTCGTGGCCGTTTTGCGCCGGAATCAAGCATTCCGGCAGGGAGACCCTATGTCCAATCCGTCTTGTTCGTTCATCGTCAAAGGTCCTGACGACATCGACGCACTTTCCAAAGTTGCCGACGACCTTCGATATCTCCTCTACGGAAACGGCGTTCCGCCGATGGTCCGCCTCAACGAAGCCCCGCTCCTTGAGGGGTGGTCCGAAACCCTTGTTCCCTTGCGAGGGATCATCAGCCTCTCGGGCATCGACAGACCGACCTCGCTAATTGGCCAGCCTGTTTTCGCGCTCTCCCGCAGTCGGGGTTGGGCGCGGACACTTCACGGTTGGGTTCGCCTCGGCCGCCACGTCGACGAGATGCAATGAGGAGGCCTTCATGTTTGTCTTCGACGCTCGCGATCAGTCCGTTCTCAATGAACTGGACTACACCAACTCACTGCTGCGGCCGCTGATCCACGACCTCGAACGCATCCGCGCCGAGGGATATCCCGACGCCCGCCTCCTCGGCGAAGCGCCCATCCTGCACCAATGGACACCGGCGGTTCGACCTGTCTCCTGCCTGACCGGGCTATCCTCCGGCCACCCTCTGCTTCCCGGTACCGCTCGTCCGATTGTCACATCTGAGGTCTGGCTGATCGCACCGCAGGAGGGTTGGGCTCGGACACTCAGCCGCTTCTACCGCCTCGGTAAGCCCGCCTCGGGAGGACCCGACCAATGAGCATACCGATACCCAGAACCGCCGCCACGCCTCCTTAGGCCATGCCGTCCGACGGCATGGCGATCTCCCGCTTTTGAGACTTCGACATGCCGAAAAGAGCTTTTAACCCGATCCTTCCGGATCTCGGGGACACCTCCTTCAAAACTGCCGTTCTGCGACCACCGACTGATAGTGTTTCCACCTTCTGCACTTGGGCGACGCTAGTGTCCGCGTTGCGGCACCAGTTCGGCTTTTCCCGCGGTTTACCGATGATGCTCGGCCTCGTCGTCCCCGAGGGTCATATCGATCCCGAACAATACCGCGATTGTTGCGAGTGGATTTGCAGACGGGTGGTGGAAAATGTCCCATGGATGGACCACAATGCGGAGTTCATCGCCTGCGTGTGGGACACCCCGAACTCCAGGAAACGACGAAACCCGGACGCCTGGCCCCTCGCGACAAACTATTGGCTTTTCGGGATTGCGACCTCCGAGGAGGCTTTTCCTGAAGATTTCACCAATCTTGCCGATGCCATTGTCCAAGTACGACCGGTCTCCACTCGTGACATCAGAGCTGCTGCACGCATGGTCGTCGGTCTTGAGTTGTCGGACGAAGACGCCGAGCTCGCCCTCAAGCTTCCCCTTGAAAAACTCGACGCCATTTTTCGCGTCGGTCGCTCATTGCGAAGAGTAAGGAGCATTCTATGGAAGCTCTCCGATGAGCAGCCGAAAGCATCGCCGCCGTCTCAGACTTCGAAGCAGCGTCTCACTCTTGAGACCCTGCCGGGCATGGGTGAAGCAACGGAATGGGGCCAGTGCCTGGCAACGGAACTGGCTGCCTGGCGTCGCGGGGAGCTGGAGTGGAAAGACATCGATCGGGGTGTCGTGCTCTCGGGACCGAGCGGGACTGGAAAGACAACGTACGCCAAGGCTCTAGCGGCATCGTGCGGTGTTCCACTGATCGCGACAAGCTATGCAAAATGGCAGGCGTGCGGGCACCTCGGGGACATGCTGAAAGCCATGCGGAAGTCGTTCGCAGACGCAATCAGAACAGCTCCGTCAATCTTGTTTATCGACGAAGTTGATGGCTTCGGAGATCGGGCTCGATTCTCCGGAGACAACGCTCACTATAGCTTTCAGGTGATGAGTGGGCTTCTCGAAGCGCTCGATGGGGTCGAAGATCGGCAGGGCGTGGTTGTTGTTGGAGCGTGCAACTACCCGGAGCTCCTTGACGAGGCCCTCATGCGACCGGGACGGTTGGATAGGCACATTCGAATTCCGCTGCCTGACTTCCAAGCTCGTCTCGGGATTCTTCGATTCCATGGGGTGGACCTACCGGACGAACAGCTTCTTCAGGTTGCTGAGAGGACAACCGGCAAGACGGGAGCGTATTTGGAACAACTCGTTCGCGGCGCACGCCGCCGGGCCAGGGCAGACAAGCGCCCCCTGTCGAACGATGATCTGGTTGCCGGGTTGCCGGAACTCATTCCTATGCCGGAAAACGATCGTTGGAGGGTGGCTCTCCATGAGACCGGGCATGCCGCTGTCACCACCATTCTCGGCACAGGATCGGTTCTGCACGTCACGATTCTGAATTGGATCGAGAAATCGGACGACGCGCGCACCGTCTCCACGGGAAGCACGGCGGTGCGGCGCGAGCAGATCAAGCTTCGAAAGCGAGAGGACTACATTGATGAGATCGCAGCCAGCATGGCTGGCATCGCCGCTGAGGAGGTATTTCTCGGAGAGGCATCTGACGGCGCTGGCGGCGGAGCGGGTTCCGACCTGGACAGGGCTACATCCCTCGCCATTGATTTGGCAGCATCGAGTGGCTTGGGTTCGTCACTGGTATTCCTAGCACCTAGCGGCACGGCCGACAGGCTTGTCAACTCGAACCCAGTAGTGCGCAACGAGGTCCACTCGATCCTGAATGAAGCCAAGAGCCGGGCAAGAACCGTAATTGCCTCCGAACGAGCAGTCATTTTATCGCTTGCCAACCAGCTTTCGGAGGCCAGCTATCTTGACGGAGACGCCTTCCGTAACGCGCTTCGTTCCCGAAGTATGAGCCACGCACAGCGATCGGTTACGCCGGGCTTCCCAATTTGACGCAATACTGCCACACGCTCCATAGCCGATCGGGGTGCAGGTACCTTCGGAAGTGTTTATCGGCAATATGGAGGTGGCTGGAATTGATCTATCAGAGATTGCGACGTAGAGGTTAAGCATCCTAGCTTTCTCAAGTGGGCAGGATGCCATCGGGGGTAATTCACGCTGACGCAAACCAAACGGCCTTTGGAGCATTGCTCCAAAGGGAGTTTCTCGGCGCGTGAAGTTATGGGGGCACACATGTCGGTTGTTCTGGAACCACAAAATCAAAATGCCGACACCTCCGTTTTCCAAAGCACCCTGCCCGTCGCGGACAAACTGGATCGGGCAAGAATGGACTTGCTCGATCTTTCGGCCCGCAATCGATTGCTGAATATGCCGCGCTCGTCGAAGAGTGCGCGATCAATCGACATCGTTGATGAAAAGAGTGCCGAGATTTTCCGCCTGCTTGTCCAGGAGGGAAAAGTCTTCACGTTCGTCGCTGGCAAGCCTGCCCGGCCTGGTGAAGAGAATCCCGATGCCGAGGTCGAGGAACTAACCGACCTAGCCCAGCCAGAGGACGACGTTACCGACGAGCGAGGCGTTTTCAGCCGTCATGCGGACACAAAACTGCAGACGCGCCTAACGCCTAAAGGACTTCAGAAACGGCTGTTGGAACTCTTCTTCGATGCACGCACCCTGGAAGAAGAACAAGGGGTCAACATCCTTTACCTGACCCTCGGCACGCTAAAGTGGGTCGATCCTACGAACGCGGCCAACACTCGTTTTGCTCCTTTGCTGTTGATTCCGGTTTTGCTGGAGCGAGGCAATGCAGGCGAGAAGTTCAAGCTCCGCTCCCGCCCGGAGGACTATGCCTCCAACTTATCGCTCGAAGCCTATCTCGACCGCGTTCATGGCATAAGGCTGCCGGAGTTCGAGGCCAGCGATAGCTTCGATCCAACTGCTTACATGGATGAGGTCGCGGATGCTGTCGCAGCGAAGACCGATTGGTCGGTGCAGTACGACGACGTTGCGCTCGGCTTTTTTTCCTTCTCCAAATTCCTGATGTACCGAGACCTTGATCCCGAGACGTGGCCCTCCCATGCTCGGATCAGCGAGCGCCCATTAATCCGAAACCTCTTGTCCGACGGGTTTGCCGACGCTGGCAATATGATCTCTGAGGACGCGAGGATCGACCCCTTCATCGCGCCAGCCGACATGCTGCACATCGTCGACAGCGATAGCAGTCAGACACTGGCGGTCCACGAGGTGCGCCGCGGACGAGATCTGGTTATCCAAGGACCGCCGGGGACGGGCAAGAGTCAGACCATCGCCAACGTGATCGCGTCCGCCGTCGCTGACGGAAAGACCGTACTCTTCGTGGCCGAGAAGATGGCGGCCTTGGAGGTCGTGAAGCGTCGTTTGGACGCTACCGGCGTCGGCGCTGCCTGCTTGGAGCTTCACAGCAACAAGGCGAACAAGCGCGCGCTTCTTGATGAACTTCGCCGCACCTGGGAACTCGGGGCGCCGAAGGTTCGTGATGCCGGATCTCTTTATGCTCGTTTGACCGAAGCTCGTGACGGTCTCAATGCGCATGTCGCACGAATGCATGCGCCTCATCCCAAGGCTGGGCTCACGCCGTATCAGGTCATCGGGCAGCTCGTCCGTCTGAGGCTCGCGGGACAGAAACCCAATGATATCATGCTGGCCGGCCCGCACGAATGGACGCCCGACGGCTTTGCCGAGCGGCACGCTGTTCTATCCGAGTTGGTCGATCGGGTAGAAGTCATAGGGAAACCCGCCGACCACATCTGGCACGGCGTTGGTCTTGCTGCCGTTACTCCGATGGACGTCGAGCGACTTACGGTTCGCATTGCGGCCTTGGCTGAGAGGCTATCCGGGCTCGATACCGAGCAGAGTGGATTGGCTGCGATTTTGGAGCGGGAAAGCGCTTCCACGCTAGATGCGATCACGCCCGTTCTGGAACTGGCCCGCCGTGTAGCAGGTGCGCCTTCGCTCTCCGGAAAAGCGTTCTCCTCACAAGACTGGGCCGACAACGGTCCGGCGATCCTTGCCCTAGTTGCTAAAGGAAATCGCCATGCTCGGCTTCAAGCGGAACTAGCCCAGGTATTCCTTGAGGCAGCCGGAACGACCGACGTCGAGGCAGACCGCGACACGCTTACTCGTTTGCCCTCTTCCTTTACGCTTGAGGCATTTGAGCGTTTGGCGGTTTTAGCGGACGGTCTGCCGCGCTTGATGGCTGAAGCTGACGCCCTGGCCAAGACCATGGCCCGCGCGGCGCCAACCACGCTGGCCGACATAGAACATCTTGTCAGGGTCGGGGAGCGAGTGGCCGTAGCTCCCGAGATCGACGCGGCAGCCTTTGCCGCCGATCTCTGGAACAACAACCTCGACCGTGCGGCCGATCTGGCCGATGCTGTTCGAGCCCTTGAACAAGCCCGAGCGGAGATTGGCGCGGTTCTGCAGGAAAGCGCGTGGACGATGGACCTGTCGGCGGCCCGCACGACACTGGCCTCCCACGGGAACGGCTTATTCAAGGTGTTCAGCAGTGATTGGCGAAAGGCGAACCGTCTCGTCCGGTCGATACTGGCAAACCCGAATCCGCCTTTGGCTGAAACGCTAACGCTGCTCGATGCGTTGGCCCGTGGGCAAAACGCCCGTCGCTTGCTCGATAACGAAGACGGCTTCGGACGTAGCGTCTTCGCTTCCCATTGGCGGGGCGATCGCTCGGCCTCTGAGCCGCTTATTGCCCTCGTGGCCTGGATGCAATCGCTCAAAGGACTAGGCGCCGAACCCAGACTTGTTGCGGCAAGCAGTCCGGACCGGCAGGCCATATCTGCCCGTATCGAGCGGACGCAAGTGCTGCTCGATAAGCTTCGGCCTGTCGCCGGGATCCTTTGGGGGGACCTGCCGGAAAAGGAACTGGTTTTCGGCGATGCACTTTCACTGGACCGTGCCGATCTGAACTTTGTCCATGACGTCTTAATCCGCTTCCATTCAGCCGATAGGGCGACGGCCGCGATCATGGCCGACGTTCCTGCATCACTGCCCGAACGACTCCGTCTCTTGGAAAGGCTCATCGAAGGGCAGAACTGCGCGCAGGCGTTGGTCGACGGCGACACGCTCGGCCGTTCCTCCTTCGACACCGTCTGGCTTGCACATGACTCTGATTGGGAGAAGTTGAAGCGCATCGCGGATTGGATCGGCGCGAACGGCGACATCCGTCTTCTGGCGAGTCGGATTGAGGATCGAGCAGGCCTTGCGGGACGGTCGGATGCCATCGAACGTGACCGAACCGATCTGACGTCGGACTTCGATCGCTTGTTGGCCGACCTTCGCTTCGATTGCCAGCGTGGCTTCAGTGTGTCGAACGTCGCCGCGGTTCCCCTTGCCCAATTGCATGCTCGGCTGCGGAAATGGATGAACGGGGGCGAGCATCTTTCGAAATGGGTAGCCTATCGAGATCGTGCGGACCGCGGACGCGCGCTTGGGTGTCATGAGGTTGTCGATCGACTTGAGGACGGCCGCCTATTGCCCGGCGAAGTCATCCCTTCCTTCGAAATCACGTACTTCGAGGCCGTGCACGCGGATCAGGTCGGCGTCGCTCCGGAACTGGGACGATTCGACGGCACGCTGCACGGGCGTATTGCAAGCGACTTCGCCGATCTCGACCGCCAGCGCATTGCCCTCGCCAGTATGGAAGTCGTCAGCGCTCACCATAAGCGTCTTCCGCCTCGGGACGGCGGCGCTATCGGACCAGTGGGCGTGTTGCGTGCCGAAATGCAGAAGAGGCGCGGACACATGCCGATCCGCAAGCTCATGGAGCGAGCAGGACCGGCCGTTCAGGCACTCAAACCCGTGTTCATGATGAGTCCGCTGTCGGTGGCGCAATTCCTCGCCCCAGGCGTTTTCGATTTCGACCTGTTGGTCATGGACGAAGCCAGTCAGATCCAGCCCGTCGATGCGCTGGGCGCGATCGCACGAGCCAAACAGGTCGTGGTCGTCGGTGATCCCAAGCAGCTGCCTCCGACCGCGTTCTTCGCCAAAATGATAGGTAACGCTGGTGACGACGAGAATGATGATGGAGGCCGTGTCGGCGACATCGAAAGCATTCTCGGACTATTCTCGGCGCGCGGGCTGCCGACTCGAATGCTCCGCTGGCACTATCGCAGTAGGCACCAGTCGCTGATCGCCGTCAGCAACCGGCAGTTCTATGAGAGCAAGCTTTTCATCGTTCCGAGCCCTTACACGGCCGAAGCCGGAATGGGCTTACGCTTTCATCACATCCCCAATGGGCTGTTTGATGCCGGCGGCACACGAACGAACCAGGTAGAGGCCAAGATCGTTGCGCAAGCGATCGTCGACCATGCGCGGCAATGTCCTGAGCTCTCCCTGGGCGTTGCCGCGTTCTCAGCCGCACAGCGCCGGGCCATCCTCGACCATTTGGAAGTGTTGCGCCGCGGTCTGCCTCCGGAAACGGAAGCGTTCTTCCAGGATCATCCGGCTGAGCCATTTTTCGTCAAGAACCTGGAAAACGTGCAGGGCGACGAGCGTGATGTAATCTTCATCTCAGTTGGCTACGGCCCGATTACGCCTGGCGGGCGGGTGCCGATGCGGTTTGGGCCGCTTGGATCGGAAGGCGGCGAGCGACGCCTTAACGTGCTTATCTCTCGCGCCAAGCAGAGATGCGAAGTTTTCGCTTCGATGACCGACGAGGACATCGAGCCCGACTTTGCCCAGACGCGCAAGGGCGTCTTTGCGTTCCGTCTGTTCTTGCATTTCGCCCGAACCGGTCAGTTGACCATGGCGGAGAGCACGGGACGGGATTTTGACAGCGTATTCGAGGAGCAGGTCGCGAAGGCGCTTCAGGCGTTGGGATATCAGGTCCACCGGCAGGTCGGCCTCGCCGGCTTCTTTATCGACCTTGCCGTTGCCGACGCCGAGCGGCCTGGGCGTTACCTCCTTGGAATCGAATGCGATGGGGCTTCCTATCATGATGCCCGTTCTGCTCGCGATCGTGATCGGCTTCGGCAGTCGGTCCTGGAAAGTCATGGATGGACTATTCATAGGGTCTGGAGCACCGACTGGTTCCAGCGACCGAAGGAGCAGCTCGATTTGATCGTCGCCAGGATTGAGGCGGCCAAGGCAGAACACGACGCGGAGGCAACCGCGCGCGCCTCCAGGGCCGTTCCGTTCGAGATCGTCACCATTGAACGTGAGGATGCGACCGAAATAGGACTCGCTCCTGCCGGCGAGGCCGCAGCGTCCTTGGGTGAGTTCTACGTGGAGGCCGAGCCTCGGCGTCCGCGTTATGGAGCGACCGAGTTGCATGAGACTCCCACCGGAACGCTGGCCAGTCTCGTCGAGGAGGTAACGCGGGTCGAAGGTCCGGTTCATATCGAGGAGGTGACAGCCAGGATCCGTAACGCGTGGGGGCTTAAGAGAGCCGGAAACCGTATTCAGCAAGCCATCGAAGCAGCTGCTGCGTTCGCGGTAACAACTGGTCGCGTCGAGCGTTCCGGCGATTTCCTCTCCATCCCTCAGGCGACGGTCCGGGTACGCGATAGAAGCGCCGCCGTCTCTCTCAGCTTGCGTCAGGCGGATATGTTGCCGCCATCGGAGATTCGGACAGCCGTTCTCGACATCGTTCGGCGAAACTTGGGCGCGACCTCAGATCAAGTGGTGCAGGCGGTCTCGCGGGCCTTCGGAATTAAGTCGACGAGCGCTACCGTTCGCGAGGCCATTGAAAAGCAGATTAGTGCGGCGGTTTCGTCAGGCGAATTGACCATGCAGGCAGATATGCTGGTCGCAACGACAACATCCGAATAATCTTGGAGTTTCCCGCTTCTTTGACCGTCGGCACTGCCAACGAACCACAATGTCCTTTTCAACGGGCTTCACGAGGAAACCTGTCGGCGGCTTGGAGACGCACTTAGTAATAGCAAATTGGCTCGCGTCCTCCTGGTCGGCTGTAACGTATCGGACCGACGCTTATGAGACTCCGAGTGGATGGGTTGCCGTCACGCTGGCAGGCAAGTTTACGGACGACGAGGCCAAGGCAGCGTTACAAACAAAAAAGAAGGACGCCAGGTTCCCGAACGACGCCTTTCGGACGTTCGGCAACACCTACAAGCGCAAGCTATGCTGTGAGTGAAGGCCAACAGCCAGTCTGCCGAACCGTTATCATCTTCGGTAGTTGCCGGCACTAGATCAACCGCCAAGATCCTCGTCGCCCTCAAGCGGACCGCCCTTCAGCAGGAAGTCGACATCCTGTTTCGACGCATCACCGACCCGCGATATCACGAATTGGCGTCCGCCACGTTCTATGGTCTGAGGCTCGACCATAGCTGCGTCCAATAACTCATCGAGACGCGTCGCCGCGTCGTCAGAAGTCCAAATTCTCAACGATTCCCACTCACTGGCTCGCGAGCTAGGATCGGAATTCGATCCCGCGATGCCCATTCTAGCCGGTATTCGGAAACGCGCCAACTCCGAAGCTGGTATGGTTAACGATTGGATAACAAATCCGGGTTAGCAAACGATGTCGGCAGTTCTTTCATTGGGATTTTTCGCATGCCCATCGGACTCGTTTTGGATACCTGCATCGTATCCGAGTTCGCAAAGAGAGCCGATCAACAGAATCCCAACCTCCGAGACTGGATACAGGAAATCGATCCGGCTGACATCGCCATTCCAGTTGCCGTCATTTTCGAAATTCAGTGCGGCATCCAAAAGATCGCAACTACTAATCCAGCCAAAAGCGAGGCTCTGGCCGAATGGTTGGAAGTGCTTTTGGCGTCCGATTTTCACATTCAGCCAATGACGGCAGAGATCGCACGGCTCCATGCACGAATGGTCATGACGTCGGCGCTGAAGAACCTTTGGCTGCCGGCACCTAAAGCCGGGCCGCAGGCACCTGGGCAGGATCTTCTGATAGCGGCCACCGCTATCGTCCTCGGGGCAACGATCGCCACAGCCAACCTTCGGGATTTCGAAATCATCGACGGGTACTTCGCCCTGCCTGGGTTGATGAACCCACTTGCAGGGCCTCATCCCCGGATGGTCGTCTAGACAATGGCCATGGCATCATAGGGCCTCCTTTCCGGTGTCCACCAGTATCCAGACGCGATGCAACCTGCCCGACCCTGTCAGCATGTGTCCGCCAGTAGACGATCTTACGGACCGCCGGAACTTGAGCTAAATTGCATTTGGAATGGAGGCGTGATGGCAACCGAAACGCGCGAGGTGACGCTGAACCCAAGTGAAGCTCTGGAGCCTCTGATGAAGCGGTTTGCCCCTGCCAATCGTCGTCGGCTCAGTGCACCTGGACTTAGGACTTTTCTTGCGATCGCGGATCTTTGGGCGATGACCGACGAGGAACGCTTGCTCGTTCTCGGGATGCCCGCTCGATCCATGTACCGCAACTGGGTGAAAGCAGTTCGGGAACATCGCGACATCACACTCGATGTCGACAGGCTTACGCGCATCTCGATCGTGCTCGGCATCCACCAAGCACTAGGCACCCTCTACCCAACGGAACAAGACGGCGTCGAATGGCTGAAGACGCCGCATGGCGCTCCCCTGTTCGGTGGTCGCCCTCCGGTCGCTTTGATCACGAGCGGAACTCAGGATGGCCTCTTGAGCGTCCGGCGGTTTCTCGATGCTGCCTGCGGTGGCTTTTACATGCCGCCGAACGAGATCGATCACGCATTCCGGCCCTATCAGGAGGCGGACATTGTGTTCATGTGATCGACGAATGTCGTCGCGTGTCCATAAAGGAGGGCGGCCCTCCTATCTTCCGGAGAAAGAGTAAAGTAGCCCTCAGGCAAAGTTCGCCTCCTGCGCCAACGCCGACGTCATCCAAGCCGGAAGCATTGCTTTTGCCTTCAAGACGGTGCGCCATTCCTCTTTTTCCACCTTGCTTCTGATGGAACTCGCAGCGGTCTTCGCTTCGCGGGCTCCCACAAAGGAAAGTGCGCGAATGATCTCACCCGCTGGCCTGCCGGGATAGAGGGTAAGCCATCTGGGGACCTTTCTCACCTCGACATCCACTTTTCCCAACCGAAGATGGCGGCTCGGTCCGGATGTGATGTAGACATGCCGGATCGGAACCTGGGTTGTCAGCCCAAACCGATTGGCCGCAATTGCCTCATTTTGAAGGATTTCCTGCCCTTTCGCGGCGGCGTAGTTCTCGATGACCAGCTCCACTTGGGGAGGTATCGTTCCGAACCTGGTGGCGATGTTGGCAGTGTAGACGCCTCGCGACACTCGGGTCAAAACGTCGGCTTTGACCAAGCGAGCCAATGCTTGATCCACCGACGCGCGAGTACCCAAGGAGAGAAACTCCTTTGGCACGAAAATCGTGCCTTCAGGCTGACCTTTGACATGCGAACGGATCGCTTCTTTGACGGAGCTCATGGCTTCTCTTCCTGTTTGTCAGAAACATAGTATCATATCTGACAACTGTCAGCGACGGATTGTCGATTGCAGGGAGGAAGCCCATTTTGATGACCTCGGTGGCAAGCTTGATGATCACATCGTAGCTCGCCTCCCCCGCCAAAGGGAGAGGTCCCAAATCACTCTTCCCGCAGTGCCTTCGCAAACTGATCCGTTAGCGGCTTCAGGAGATAATCGAGAGCGGTTCGCTCGCTTGTGGTGACATAGGCCTCGACGGGCATTCCAGGGAGCAGCGGCTCCTTGAGCTTGCCGAGCTCGTCTGCGGGAATTCGGATCCTGGCGAGATAATAGCTTTCCCGAGTTGCCGGATCGACAGTCGCGTCGGCAGCAACAACGCCGACCCTGGCATTTACTTCCGGTGTTCGGCGGCTGTTGAATGCCGTGAGGCGCAGACGCGCCGTCTGCCCCGGGGCGACCATGTCGACATCCGTGGGCTTAATCCTGGCGTTGACGATCAACTCGTCGGAGATTGGAACGATGATGGCGATGGTCTCGCCAGGCGGGATGACACCTCCCACCGTATGATAGGCCAGTTCATGGATGATACCGTCCTGCGGCGCCCGGATGTCGATGTGCTTCATCTGGTCACGGGCCGCGATCGCCTGCTGAATCAGTTCGGCCAACTTGCCGTCAGTTTCGCGAAGACCAGTTTCGGCCTCGGCACGGCGCTCCTCATCAAGATTGCCAGCCGCGATCTGCCGTTCGAGGATTTGTCCTTCGTTGCTGGCGATCTGAGAAATGATCTCGCCAATGGTGCCTGTGAGCTCTGCCTTGGAACGCCGAAGCTGCGAAAGGCGGTCGATCGACACCAAGCCCTTGTCCCAAAGGGGGAGAATTCCGTCGAGTTCATCGGTCGTGAGCTGAAGCTGATCACGCGTCGCGACCAGTCGCGCCTGCAAGCCGTCAATCGCCTTTCGGGACTGGGTAACCTGAGCGCCGAGCTGGCTTTTGCGGCTCTCGATCGAAACCAGTCGAGCCTTGAACAGGCGTCGCTCCGCCTCGATGGTATTCTGTAACTCCGCACCGACAACGCCGGGATAAAGGTCCGCTTTCAGCACAAGGTCGGGCAGATCATGGGCGCTCTCTCGCTCGGCAAGCAGCCGTTGGCGCCGAGCCAGAAGATCGACGATCTGGGCCTCAAGGATGGCGAGATTGGCCCTGATGGTAGTTGCGTCGAGGCGAATGACGACATCGCCTGCCTTCACATGGTCGCCGTCGGCAACATAGATTGCTTCGACGATGCCGCCTTCGCGATGCTGCACCCGCTTGACGTTGCCGCTGACGTCAACCTGGCCATGCGCAATTACCGCCCCAGAGAGCGGGGTCATCACCGCCCAGCCGCCGAGCCCGCCGATCAGTCCAGCACAGGCCAGAACGCCGGCGAGCAGATGCTTGCGGATCGATGACGAGACACCGACTTCTGTTTCCTTGCTCGTTGATGTCATTGCGCGGCCACCTGCCGAACCGGAGATACTGTCGCTCGCTTAAGGATCTCATCCTTGGGGCCGAACCCCGTTTGCCGCCCTTCCGAAATCACCAACACATGGTCGCAGTGAGCAATAGCGCTTGGGCGATGGGCGACCACAACAACGATCGAACCGCGCAATTTGAGATCCGAAACAGCTTGGGCAAGGGCTTCGTCTCCCTCGGAGTCAAGATTGGCGTTGGGCTCGTCAAGGACGACCAGAAACGGATTGCCATAGACCGCCCGTGCCAGACCGACCCGCTGTCGCTGCCCTGCCGAAAGGGTAACGCCGCCGAGACCGACGCGGGTGTCGTAGCCCTGTGGCAGCTTCAGGATCATGTCGTGAGCTCGCGCCAGCTTGGCGGCCTCCAGCACCGCGGCAAAATCCGGTGCGGTCGACAGTCGGGCGATATTCTCGGCAACGGTGCCATCAAGGAGTTCCACGCCTTGCGGCAGGTACCCGATATGGCGGCCGATAACGTCGGGCGACCAATGTCCGATCTCTGCACCATCAAGACGGATTTCACCGTTGGCGGGCATCCAGGCCCCGACCAAAGCCCTCGCCAACGAAGACTTACCAGCACCACTCGGACCGATGACACCAACCGCCTCGCCCGCCGCGACGACAAACGCGACATCACGGACCAGAGCCGACTTACCGCCAGGCGGCGGCACAGCCAGCCCGCGTACGCTCAAGGATTTCTCGGGACGGGGAAGCTCGGAGCGAGATACCTCGGCTTCGAGATGCTCCAGAGCGATCTTTAGCCGTCCCCAGCTCTGCCGCGCACCGACAAAGTTCCGCCACTGGGCTATTACCTGCTCGATCGGAGCCATGGCGCGCGATGTAATGATCGACGCGGCGATAATGGTGCCAGAGGAAATCTCGTTGCTGAGGGCCAGCCAAGCGCCGAGGGCGAGCGAACCAGATTGCAAGATAAGGCGTATGGTCTTGGTCAGCGCCGAGAAGAAGGAAGAGACGTCAGCCCCTTTGAAGCCAGTCGTACGGCGTCCGCGGTTAATGGTTTCAAAGCGTTCGAGAAATGCTGGTCGCATGCCGAGCGCGGCCAAAGTCTCGGCGTTGCGAATACCAGCCTCAACGAGGACCGCCCGATGTGCACCAACCTTGGCCAAGGCCAGGGCGGGCTCGCGCGATCGCCATTCGCTAAGAAGAGTCAAGACAACAAGGATGACGACGCCTGCGAGCGCCAAATAGCCGAGATAAGGGTGGAACAGATAAGCGACGGCGAGATAGAGCGGCACCCAGGGAAGATCGGCGAAGGCTGCCGGGCCTAGGCTGCCGATGAAGGCACGGACCCGCTCGAAGTCCTGCATCGGTCGGCTGGGTTCTCCACCAGCATTTACTCCTCGCCCCATTAGTGGGAGCCGCAGAGCCAAGCCAAGCGTAACGCCAGCCATTATCTCATCGAAGCGCTCGCTGATCCTGACGAGAAGTCGGGTTCGCACCGCCTCGATCAACCCAAGTGCCGCATAGACGAAGACCATCAGACCGACGAGAACAATCAAAGTCGGAATGCTGCCACTGGGCATGACGCGGTCATAGACCTGCAACATGAACAGCGAGCCGGACAGCATGAAGATGTTGAGCACGGCCGACAGAAGGATGACGCCGACGAAGGCGCCACGCACCGCCGCCTTGACCTGCCGTATGGAAACCGGGGAGCTTTGCCCCCCGGCCCGAGTGACCATGTCCGTTTGGCGCATCATGCAGCGAAACGGAATTCGTCGGCCGAGAGCGACGCCAGGGCGACGTTCTGCAGCGTGACCGAGTTGTCGCCATCGAAGGCGATAACCGTGCTGCCGTCGACTTCCGACGCCGCATCGAGCATGGCTCCGAAGTCTGCGAACACCGAACTTGCGAACTCGATGATGTCACCAACTGAAAAATCATCCACCGTGTCGTGGCCGAAGCTCGGATCGAAGTGGAACGTGTCGGAACCAACGCCGCCGTCGAGATGATCGTCACCGGCTCCGCCGTTCAGGACGTCGTTCCCCTCACTGGCATTGAGGTAGTCGTTGCCCGCAAGGCCCCACAGGACATCGTTACCAGCATCACCATAGAGCTGGTTGTCGCCTTCGTTGCCAGTCAGGGTATCATTGAAAGCCGAGCCGACGGCATTTTCAATGCCCGACAGGGTGTCGTCCCCATCGCCGTGAGCAACGCCCTCTGCAAGGCTGACTGTCACGCCAGTCGTGGACCACCAGTACTCGACAGTGTCGGTACCCTCACCACCTTCGATGGCGTCATTGCCATGACCACTGACGATGTCGTCATCTCCGGTACCACCATCCAACGTGTTATAGCCGGAGACTCCCCAAATGAAGTCGTTACCGTCGGCACCGAACAAACCGTTATCCTGACCGTTGCCCGTGAGAGAGTCATTCCCTGCCGAGCCCCAGACGCTTTCAATATTGGAAATGGTGTCCGTGCCTTGACCTGTAGCCGTGCCGTCGGTCAGGTTGACCGTGACGCCGTTGGCATCCCAATAGGTGACCCAATCGTCAGTTCCATCTCCTCCATCAAGGGCGTCATCGCCGTCACCGCCATAAAGGTGGTCCGCTCCCTCGCCACCCGAGAGGGTGTCATTGCCTGCCCCACCGTCAAGGTTGTCGTCGCCCGCACCACCCTGCAGATCATCGTCACCAACTGCGCCAAACAGGCCATTATTGTTGTTGTCGCCGATTATCTGATCGTTGAAATCCGAACCCCAGACATTCTCGATATTAAAAAGCCGATCGGCGCCTTCACCCTCGGCGACCCCATCAAGCAAAGAAACCTTTACGCCGTTCAGAGCATTCCAATACGTTACATAGTCTTGGGTGCCCTCTCCACCATCGATAAGGTCATTGCCCGTTCCCCCTCGAATGGTATCATTACCCTCTCCGCCAAATAGAACGTTATTCCCGCTCCCTCCTTCAATATAGTCATCCCCTGCTCGGCCGGACAGAAAGTCGTTCTCTATACCCCCCACTAAGGTATTATTCGTGTCATCTCCGCGGGTTGTGGTCTGTAACTCCTTGAACCAAACCGCATCCAGTCCGAGTGAGTAGGTCGCATAATCTGGGCCGAAGGACTCGAATCCGAACGCGAGCATTTCTACGTTCTCAAGTACGTCTGTTCCATCGGGAGAGCCGGCATCAGCACTTCGCGAGACAAGCGACGTTGTGCTTCTCGTGTCAGAGACAATCAACCTCCCGTCCGCAGCTACGCTGAACTCGTAATCGTCCAGGGCTCCAGTAAAGCCTGCCGTGTCGTATCCCCCCCCACCGTTAAGTGTGTCGTTTCCACCACCTCCCGCCATTGTGTTGTCCTGAGAGTTGCCCGTTATATGGTTTGCGCCCTCATTGCCCTCAAGTATTATATCTCCTGGGACTGAATTCACGTTCGTTCCATCGTCAGGAAGATAGAAATATCCAAGTATTGCATTATACAGTTCAATTACATTAATTCCCATTTTGGCTACAATCACATAACCGACATCTGCAACGTAACTATATGACATCCCGACTACATAATCATAGTCTGAGTCATTCAATTCACCGTACAAGAACTGCTCAGGATCAAAACTCATTTCCTCCTGGCCGCTCTGGACAAAGCTCTCCAACATTGCAGATGTAATCTCAACGCAACCAAAGTATTTCTCTGGACTAGTCTCGTACTGACCAGCTTTCGTATATATTTGATAGTAGGCACTGAAGTCCGCGTCATCTCCGTTGATGAAATCCGCCATGTCGGTGACATCTTGTTCGTACGGAACCGGCTCACCTCCGCCATAGTAACTATTGGCGAAATAGAACCCACTTAGGCAATAGAGATCGTTTCCCGTGCCCCCAGTCAGAAAATCTCTCTCCCCGTCATTCCAGTCTCTATGATATTGGGCGAATAGCGGACTGACATTACTCGCATCCCCACCGACCAAATCTTCGTCCTTGGCAGTTCCGCCAATAAGGACGTCGTCTCCAGCGTTTCCGAGTACGTAGTCCCGTCCGATTCCTCCAGACAACTTGTCGACGCCATATCCGCCAACAATTAAGTCTTTGCCTTGGCCGCCGTCCACATAGTCCGCGACATCGTTACCCCTATTGTTGGGATTAATGCCGCCTGTAAAAATAAGATCATCGTAATCGGACCCCTTGATCTGGTCCGCTTCCGAGGTCCCAAGAAACGCCGTACCGTCATGACCGGTTGGAACTGTTCCCTCAAATCCTGAAGCCGAGCACGCGACTATGAATGTCTTGATTGTACCTAAGGCCTCGCTCGATGAGGAGCCGTAGAACCATGACATTTCTTTCAGAATATCGATCTCCGTGTCGGGGGAGGTTGTGCTCAAGTCGCCCCAACCAAGTGATACAGCCGACCTAAGAAGCTCCGCTCGTCCCCACAACTCGGACGGAGCTGCGCCCCACGCGCTCCAGGTCTCGTCGGAGTAATCCGCGATAAGGACTTTGTTCCCGCTCTGATAACTCACAACTTCTGAAATGTTCTGAGCTGCAACGTCGTTCAACGCCAAGTAACCCGCGTACTGAGTGGAAAGCCCGGCCACCACATTCAGTATTTGCTGGTTATAATAGGAACCAACCGAGCTCGGAATCCCTGTATTAGCGCCCAATCCAGCTGAGTAAGCACTGCCTATGGCATTTGCCCCGGAATAGAATGAAGAGGCAGCAGATGAGCCATATATCGACGTGTTATCAGCGATCGTGGAGGTGGCGATTGCATCCCGAAGGTCAGACGCACTATGATAACCAAGAATGCCCGCTACATCTTCTTTATACAATGACTCAAATATGTAAGACGCAACGGTCTTCCAAGCTTCACTACCCGTTTGAGAGGCATCTTCTCCAAAAAGGCGAATCGCTAACAGAGACGCCGAATGCAACTGGAACGTACTCAACCCCACGCCGTCGCCAATTTCGAGCGACTCAACGTGGGTGGTCTGCAGGGAGCGAGCAGCCTCTAGCATTTCCCCTTTGACAGCGTACCCACCGATACGTGCACTAAAATTGTTATCCCAGACAGGTTCGCCCGACGACGTCAGCCCGTCATAAACCTCCTCCCAGACGCCATATAGCAGAGTGTATTGCTCCACGTTCGTAGCATAGGTTTCCTCATCATACGATGCTGTGCCCGGCCCGTTGTGTTCTATGTATTGATCCGCCTCCCAAAGATCGTGAATACTAGCAAAGGCATTCGCAGCCGCAGCCTCGAATGGTGCGTTGTCGAAAACTACAGCCGAGGAATGGGTAAGCGCGGATACATAACCGGCAAGTCCGCCCCCCAACGAATGGCCAACCAGTGTGATGGCTTGCCCCGGGTGCTGTTCGCTAATCTGCTGATAGAAAGCCAATGCCGCAATCGCTTGCGACGAGGCTCCTCCGCCCGTTCCCAAATATGCGTCCGTAGGCACGTCACCTAGATCGTCCGTCCCTCGATAGGCGATCACTATGTTCCCATCGATATTGTACGCGGTGGCGTAAAAACTCCCGATGGGCTCAGCCGCAATGACCTGGAACGGTTGCTTGACCTGATCTTCACCGGTGGCCTGCGTTAAGTAGGCAGCGAGTGAGGCCACTGCTGCTGATTGCGCGTTTAGCATCTAGAACCCCCTTATGGAAAGCGACGTGTCAGTAAGGCTGAACTCCGGGTAGCCTACCTGCTGAACATCAGGAAGGTATACCGTAGACGTTATGTTCTCCGGCGTCGTTTTTGGCACCCATGGAAACGTATTTCTCACGGCACTTCGCGTCACCATTTCACTGTTTTTCAGAATCTCTATATTCGCGCGCTTGAAAATTACATTGCAGCACACCGCATATTTATTCTCGTCAAATAGAACTGGTCTTACGGTCGACGGACTACGTTCATCCACGAAGGTAACAATTTGAGGCAGGTCGCAGACATCAATTTCGGATGTGGCCCCTGGGATAGGAAGGCTGAAAATTTGCCTTTGGCGGGACCAAGCTGGCTTAATTCCGAACGACCTGTTAACTATTCCAGCCGGACCGTTAGTGAAAGTATTTCCGCCCCTCTTCTTCCAGGGACAATTAACGCCACTAGACAACACCATCCAAAGCGCCGATCCTTCTCCAGTATCTATCCGTATAGCGTCTCCAGAGGATTTGGTCTGTATATCTGGCACATCCGGCAGAAAACTAAACGAGGTCGAATAATACACCGCCCACACCCCGCTCGCGGCTATCGTTTCTCCTCGGGAGGTTTCAAAGTAAGCGGTAAGTCTGTAATGGATCTCGGCAGTCGGAAGCCAGAAAAGCTTCACGATGACGGCCAACGCGCAAATACCGATTAACGCCAGAATTCCGCGCTTCCGTATGACCATAACGACGCCCATACAGCGAATGGTTGCAGCCAATTTGGGCTAGAATGACGAAAAGTAGCGTACGTCTAGTTGTATCCGGAGTCAACCTTAAGGTTGTACGCCTCTCATTATTGCGTCTTTTGGAATACCGAGGAACAGCCGGTTATGGCTTGCCTTTCAATTCCGCTCCCCTGGGAGACCGACCTCTTCGACCGATAGCGTCACGCTCCGGATCTTCCTATTGTGCTACGATCCGCAGCGTATCCAAGAGCTGAGGCGTGATCGTTCCCGTGACTTTCAGCCCGGCATCGCTCTGGTACCTTTCGATGGCCTGCCGCGTCTCTGCATCGACAACACCGTCCAATTGGCCCGAGTAATATCCGTAGGCCAACAATGCCGTCTGCACCTGCCTAACAATCGAAGTGAACTTGTCCGAGTTCCCCGGCAAAGGTGGTAGCACCATCGGCCCCTTTTTAGCCGGAGTCGGGGCTGTCGTGGTAGGATCCGCGGTCACGGGAGGCGAGTATACGGGCGTGCTATAGGTCGTCGATGGGGCGACGTACGTCGACGCTGGCGGCGAGTATGAATAGCCACCACCGCCTGAGGATCGGTGGCTGCTATGGGAACTGTGGCTGCTGTGGGAGCGGTGTCCTGCCAGTGTGTATTTGTGATCGAGCCTGAAGGTGTCGAACAAGGTCGTCGAGTGGTCGTTATCCACCGATGCCTTTCCTGGAATGGGCATGGCGTCCGATGTTTGAGGCGTCAGGAAACCCGCGGCAATCAGGCTGGAGATTGCGAACTTCGGTTTCATAATGGATGCACCCCAGAAAAACCCGTCTCTTCAGGATACCACTCGAAAAAGCCGCAGCATATCTGGGATGCTGCGCATAGGTTGCAGGCCTGAAGATAGCGGCGCTTCCAGTCGCTGATGGTGGATGGTGCCAGTTCCCGATAGGCGGAAGGCACAGTGCAAAGCGGAAAATTGTAAAGCAGCGTCGACATTCCGCGTGTCCGAGCCAGATCGACTGCTTCACTGAAGCCTGTCGAAATCTCGCGATGAATCCACGAAAAGCTCTGACCACCGCTGCTCTGCGTAGCCGATGTTCTCCAACTGCATGATCGCCCACCGCATCGCGAATGGGACATGCATTGTTATGAACTGGGCGAGGTCGCCAAGCCGATCGGCGTTCAATGCCATCAAAACCGTTCTGAGCTCGATGGCAGCCCCTGCACGGCACAGGACTTCGAGGCTGGCGCACAACCTATCGAAGGCGTCCCGCTTTCGAACGATGGCATCGTGGGTGTCTGGATCGGCCGAATAGATCGGAATCCCCCAGGTCACGGCACCTGTCGGAAGGGATCGCAGGACACCGAGATCGCTCTCTTCGAAATGCTGCCCGTTCGTCAGGATATGAAAGGCGATGTCTTTTCGTACGGCGAGCGTGCGATGGAGCAGATCGAAAAGGGCAGCCTTGTAAAGCGTCGGCTCGCCACCCAAGATACCGAGGGTCGCGCTCGGCGGCGCCAACAGGATGGCTTCCTCAAGAAACCCAGTGACATCATGGTGCGTTGGCTTCGGCGGCTGTGAACACATCACGCACCGCTGGTCACAGCGTTCAGTGAATACCAGCGTGTTGTCCGACGAGGCTGCTCGGATCAGTCGATGCCCAACCGCCCTTTCAGGCACGACGAGCAAGACGTCGCCATCGGCTGCAACCGGATCGAGATCGACCAAGGTCAAAGTAGTGCCGGATGACGTCTCATAAACGGAGCGATAGCCATCGCGATCGCTCAAGTACACATCGTGGGCGTCGTTGCGGCATCCATAGTCGGCATTCAGCCGAACGACGAACGGCTCCCTCCGGTCCTCTGTCACTGCCTGGATGCTGAGAAGGATCATGGAAGCGTCCTCGCAAGCCCGGCTGGCCATCCGGCTACGCCCGCCCAGTGGGCCAGAGAAGCCTTGGTTGCGGCATCGTCCCGGTAGATGAGTTCCATGACCTTATCGAAGACGGCCATCTGCCGCCGACAGAACCATGTGGTGTGCCGCGGAACATCAAGGCGGCCGTATCGCGAAAGATCGTCGACGACGTCGGTGCCGCAGAAGGGCTGATAGACGCAGTGGATGCAATCGGGGTCGAAGTTGTTCATCGACGCGGTATTGAGCTCGTCCCGCTTCGCCATATCGACGCCTGTCGAGGCATGGCCGATCGACAGATCGATGCGCCCGATGCGTGCCAGCATCCTGGCCTCGTCGGTTGGATAGATGGTGCCATCGTAGTCGATCAGGACATAGTTGGTGCCGAGCAGGTTCGGGTTGCGGATGTTGACATGCTGCTCCAAGCCCGAGGACAGCATCCGCCTCAGCGTATGGGTGAAATAGAACTCATCCACCCATCGCCCCGTTTCGGCATTCCTGCGGATGAGGTGCTCGATGAAATCCGAATGCAGCCTGTTCCAGACGTCGACCTCGTCCTCCCTCGCCGGCCGACGGCGTGCAAACCCCTGATAATTGACCGGGCGCAGGTAGATGGAGTTGAGACCCAACCGCTCGTAGGCCTCGATCAGGTCATCGAACGCCGGTGGCGCATAGGGATCGATGGTTGGTAGCGCCGAAAGCTTTCGGGATCCTAAGCGTTTTGCGGCCTCCTCGACATTCGCGAAGAACTGTCGGGCAAGCTCGGAATTCTTGGTCCGCTGACGATCGTGCGTGACGAAGTCGCCATCGATCGATGTGCTGGTGAAGGTGTCGTCGGCTTCGAGGAACTCCCACAAGGCGGGCGAAGTACGCTGCAGGTTCGTGCAGACGACGAACTCCGAACGAGTGAATCGAGACCGACAGTATTCTCGAACACGCTGGAGAAGGTCCAGCCTCAGAGTCGGCTCTCCCCCTTGGAACTCAATTTTGACCTCGTCGGTTCCCAGTCGGTCAAGGAAGCTCAGAACTGCGGTCAGCGTCTCTTCGGTCCAGTCAAAACCGGACGCATGTTCCGATGCTCTGGAGACCTGACAATAGCTGCAGTCGAGAACACACCTCAGTGTGGGCACGAGCATAAGGTAGGAGATCGTACCTGCCGTGGCCAGGCGGCTGGACCAGCGGCAGGCGAAGGCTGTATGGGCAAGGTCGCCATCGTGGTCGAAGGCATGCCCTCCTGCACGAAGGAACGCGACATCGTCGGCGTTGAGGCTTTCATGGACATAGCGTTCGAGGAAGGCGTCGTCAGACTTGAAGAAGTTGCCAGCGTCATCGGCGAACAGGAGATCGTCGCCAGATTCCCGAAATCAGAATGGCCAGACGGTCATGGCCTGGAGACCATGCGCAGGAGGCTACGGCGCATATCCATTGTTTCAGTCAGGATTTTCTCGCGATAGAGCGCGTAGCGTATCTCGCGGACGATGGTTTCCACGGACTCGGCGTCAGCGACATCCGCAATGATCGTGGAGGCCTCGATGCGCAGCCTCCAATTAGGATGGAGATAGCCCAGGCGGCTTAACGCGGTCGCTGCGAATGGCCGTAGGTCTTCGGCGACTTCCACTCGATGAGTTGATTGGGGCTGCATGATCACGCTCGTCACTCAGGACTTGCGCTCCATCCAGCCACGCAACCTCACTAAATGCAATCTGTGGTGAACACAAAGAGAGCTTGGGATGTTGACCTTCCGCGTAGCTAGGTCCGGCATGACTGCAGTACCATTCCGGCGCTTCGCCCATATTCCGTTGCATCATGTAGATCGGCTTCGCGCCAAATGAGGAGATAATGCGTGCCTCGGGATGATCCTCGTCGGCAACGTTGAGCTACGCGCTATAATGGTAGCATGAACCAGAATGCTTTCCTGCCAATCAATACGCCGCGACCCAGCGCACGGCTGATCACACTCAAAGAACTGGCGCCCCTCGAAGGTGGGACTCCCCGGACAGTCACGTTTGCCGATTTCGCAATTAAACCACTTTCTTACGAAGATCTCGCAACCGCCAAACTCCATCGTCCCGTTACGATTCCGCTCGAAATGTATAATGGGCGGATCGTCGAATCCGATGTGGAAGGCATCGACACCGGCAAATACGCCCATTTCACCACCACTCTTGAGAGCCCGTTCACGGCGCAGGCGATCGGTCTGGTACGCGGTGGGTGGCTTCCGTCAGCCCTTGCTGCGACGCGCGAAAAGGCCGTGCTGCTACCCGATCGCAACATCATATCCAAGATCGCGGGGCAGTTCGAAAACGGCATTAAGGTTGATAGCGAAGCCGACTTCCTCGATTTATTCGCTGATGAGCCTATTTGGATCAATCCACTCTTGTCCGCACTAGAGGGCAACAAGCGTGCAGTTCCCACTTCGGCGGCAGCGCGCACCCAGCTCGAAGAGGGGGTCGAAAAGCTCCGCAAGGCGTTGCCTAAGGCGACGATAATGGTCGGAACGCGATCGATCGAAGGGTTGCTCGGCTTGATAGACGACACACGGTTGGGACTCACGCGTAAACAGGACTTGTTGCGAAGGCTCGCCCCCCTGCTTGCCGCGCCGGTTGCCCGTCGCAACATGGATGCACGTTGGGCGGAGGCGCTCGCTGCGGCTGACGAAGCTGGCGTGCCGCGTAACTCATTGGTGATGCTTGCGGTGCTCAGCACGATCGTGAACCCGCAGGGGCATTGTGCGGCCAAGCGAGTACTCAAATTTCATGCGAGCTACAGCAATGCGGATGCTTATAATGCGCTGAGCGACCTACGATCACTGGAGGTTTTGCTCAGCTGCCTCGCCTTCTTCCCGGATTACAACATCCAGCTCTGCACCGCCGACCGGAATCTTGCATTGTTCTGGGTGGGCCTCGGAGCATCCGATATCGCGCATGACAGCGGTCGCATGCAGTATGAAGTCAGACCGCACGCAGCTTTGCTGCCGCCCGAATACTGCGATCGCTGGTTCGAGGACATCGGCCAAAATGGGGGCGATACGACTCTCAGTGCGGGTTAACGTATCCTTCGTCACGTTGGCCAAGTCGCTGACGCGTCATTGGCGTGTCAGCGGGGCGAGCGCGAAGTTGGCTGGATGAGAGCCCTTTATGATGAGCAGGCAACAACGGCGCAGAATTCCGCGTTCTAGTGCGCCATGTTAGCCAAGAGGGCGAGCAGTGGGTCGTCCTCACCGTCACTGTCCCTGGGTACGATCCCCGAAGAATCGGTCCTAGGCAAGTGGGCTGTCTGCGTTCGAGGGGATAGCCTGATTTTCCCGTGGGTGGCCACTTTGCAGCTTCGGACAGATCTATCAATATCCTGCGGGATGAATCTCAAGGTGCGCAATTGACTACCGAAACAACGCCTGCACCAAGGATGAACGTCGGTGGGCAGGCAACTGAAGCGGGTATGGCCTTTCAGGCCGACGTCGGCACTTGGCTTGCCGCTCATCTGCTGGCACGGGTGCCAGTCGGTGCGCGCTTCGGCCTCGCCAATACCGCCTTGCCAGTCTCAATCCAACTCGAAACCGGCGATGGTCTCGACGACATCCGCCTCCAACAGGACGACGCCAGCCGTATCGACCTGCAGTGCAAGACCAGTGCTGGACTGGATACCGGTCAACGGAGTCCACTCGGCAAGACCGTCAGCCAACTCGTTTCTCTAGTAATCGAAGCCCGCGCAGCCGGCGTTGCGGTTGATCCAGCGAAAGCGTCTGCCGTCTTAGCGGTCTCCACTAGGGCAGCGCGTACGCTTAACGTGTTGGAACGTGGGTGCCGTGCATTCGATCTTGGCGGCGGGTGGACAGCGACAAAGGCCGAGCGACCTTCGGCTGAGCGCGAGGCGCTCAAGGTCTTCGAGGTCCTTGCGCAGGCTGCATGCGCAACTCATTCGGTTGCTCCGCTTACCGACGACGAACTCACTACGATGGCTCGCCTGTTTCACATCGTCCGCTTTTCAATGAATGAGGGCGAGGACAATTGGCGCGAAGCTTCACACCTGCTCGGCACCCGGCTCTATGGCGCCGAAACCGCCGGCGACGCGCCATTACGCGAGTTGAAAGGCATCGTTCGTCGCATCATCGGCAGCGGCGCGCCCGCTGATCGCACAGGCCTGTTGCACGAGCTTCGCCGACTTGGCCACAATGACGTTGGCGCCGCCGACTATACCGTTGATCTGGAGCGCCTGTCGACCGCGACCGAGACAGAGCTTATCCGCCTCGCCAGGCACACCCGCCTGCCGATTGCCAAAGGCATTCCGATTACGCGGGCCAGCGACGGTCCGCTTGGCGCGGCGGTCGATTCAGGCTCACTGCTCGTCATCGGTGAACCCGGCGCAGGCAAGACGGGGGCGCTGGTCAAGCTGGCTCAGGCGCGCCGCGCGGCGGGCGACACGGTCGTGTTCCTTTCGGTCGATCGTTTCTCGGGAGTCGCCATCGCCGCCGATCTCCAGTCCGAGCTGAGTTTAGAGCAGTCGTTAACCGAGGTGCTTTCCGCCGCGCCCGGCTCAGGGCGCAAGCTGCTCATCATCGATGCGCTGGATGCTGCGCGTGGCGGTCCGGCAGAAGGCGTCTTCGCCCAGCTAATCGAGGCGCTCGATGCGGCGGCGCCGGACTGGACCGTCATCGCCTCGATCCGCACGTTCGACCTGCGCAACGGTCGGCGGTTCCGTAACGCTATGCCTGGCACTCCACCCGATCTGATTTATGCGGAGACGGGCTTGGATAATGTGCGGCATTTCAAGGTGCCGCGGCTCACGGACGATGATCTCCAAACAGCGGGCGCCGCCGCCGCCGATCTTGGCGCGCTGCTTGCCGCCGCGCCGGACAAGCTGCGCGACCTACTGCGCAACGTCTTCAACCTATCGCTCGCCGCGCAACTGCTCGCCGATGGCGCGAGCCCCGACAGCATCCGCACCGTCGCCACCCAGTCCGACCTGATCGATGCCTATGAGGATCGCCGGCTCGCCGGCACATTGGCGCATCGGGCCGTGGCCGCAACAGTGGGCGCGATGGTTTCACGGCGCCGCCTCGCGGTGCGCAAGGCGATCGTCGGACACGATCAGCTCGATGCGGTCATTCAGACCGGCGTGCTCGCGGAGTCCGGCGATCTCGTGAGCTTCCCTCATCATGTGCTGTTCGACCATGTCGCCGGCCGTTTCTTTCTCGAATGGGACGATCCCGCGCGGCTCATACCGCAGCTCAGCGGCGACAGCTCGATCGCACTCATGCTCGCGCCGGCGCTGCGCTTCGCGATCGAACGGCTTTGGCGCCAAGACGCCAAGAGCAAGGCACAGGTCTGGCGCCTAGTCGCCGACATCTACGCCGATCCGGCAGTCGATCCTGTGCTCGCCAATGTCGCACTGCGCACCGCTATCGAGCGTGCGGCGACGTCGGCCGATGTCGCGGGACTGGTCGAGCTGATCGCCACTCGCCCGAATGACGAGGCGCTGGCAACGATGCTCTCGCGGCTCGCCCGCTTCGTCGGCATGGCGGTCGATGCCGCCGGCAGCATTGCGCCGGAAGAAGCGCTTGGCTGGGCGATAGTCGCCGACGCCGCGATCAGGGCGGGCTCGCGCGACCTTTCCGACGCGACACGCTTCCTGCTCCACATTTTGTTCGACAGGGGCGACCTTGCCGAACCCACACTGCTCGACGCTTTTGGCCGTGCCGCGCGAGCGCTGCTCTCCTTTGCGTGGGCCGCCGATCCGCCGATGCACCTGACGGCGACCAACGCGATCCGCTTCGTCGGCAAGAGTTTCGCGGCCGATCCAGCGGCGTCGCGGACGCTGCTCGACCGGATACTCCGCGACCCGCATTTCTCGGCCCATGCCGACAAGGAAGCGGCTTGGCTTTCCGAGCAGATTCTTCCGATCGCGCGGGCCGACGCCGATTTCGCGATCGAGATCTACAGGGTGCTCTACTCGCGCGACATCACCGACAACAGCACTTCATTCATGGGTGGGCAACCCAGCCGGATCATGCCGCTATCATCCAACCGAAGCCAGGATTATCGTCACTGCCGCTACGAGCTGGGCCGACAGGTCACGGGCCTTCTCGATCTGTCGACGTCGCTCGGCACGCGCGCGATTGTCGAGGCATCGCTCGGAGACACCGATCGCGAGCCCCCTTTGGACGACGTTCGCAAACAGGTTGTCGTGCCGGGCCGTGCGCTGTTCGATCTGTTGGGCTATGCCAATGAGTATAAAGCCTGGGACGACATCAAAATACGCCACGGCACACAGGAGGACGATGTGCTCGCGCAGCTTGTCGTGCATCTGCGCGGCTGCTCGCCTGCCACCTTTGCCGAGACGATAGATGCCGCGGCCACCGGCTATGCCGGGCCGGCGGTGTGGACGCGGATCTTAGGCGTCGGCGCCGAGCGCATTGACGAGGTTGCCGACGTCTTGTGGCCGTTCGCTCGCAACATAACGATCCTGGCGCACGGCAACATTGTCCGCGACGCGGTCCGCTTTTTAGCTGCGGCCTATCCGTCACGGTCGATCGAGGAGCGGGCGGCGTTCGAGACCGAAGCATTGCTCCCTGACTTGTTTACAGGTGAAGCCGGGCAGCGCTGGTGGCGCCACGCTCTCAGCCGCTTCCTGTCGCAGGTCGACGTGAACGCTATTGCGACGGATCCGATGCGAACGCTGCGTGAAGATCTAGTCGCTGCGGGCGAATTGGCCGGCAATCCGTCGACGCGATCGGTGTCGATGCGCTGGCGATCGTCGCGCGGGATTGCACTCAGCCTGCTCGCCGACGAAGGCGTCGATGTCGAGGAAGGCGTCGACGCGCAGATGCTATCCTGGTCCGAGGCGCTCTACCAGAAAGTGGGCGCCACGCCCGTGGATAGCGGGGGCGCGGCACTCGCCGAGCTCTGGGCGGACCTGTTGGCGACGATCGCATTCTATGACGCCCATGCCGATGAGCTGCGCGAGAAGGTCGAGCAACCGGTCTGGGGCCATGTGAGCAATGCGGTCGAGCGTATCGCCAGTGCGACGGCCTATGAGCCCGGCGTCGATGGCATGCCGCCGGTTGTCGAACTGCTCGCTGTATTGCGGCGGCTTTGGGCGAGCCGTTTCCCGGAGGCTGCGGAGAAGGACGAAGGTTCCGGCCTGAGCTGGGGCAATTGGGAAGTTCGCGTCTATGCGGCCGGTGCCTATGTCTCGCTCGCTGACCGGTTCGGCAAAGATCATGGCGAGATCGTCGACATGTTCGACGCGATCCTCGCCGATCAGGCGCCGCAGGTCCGCCTGCAGGCGTCGCAAAGCCTGCAGGTACTGAGCCGCATCGCGATCGAGAAGATGTGGGTGCTGGCCGAGCGTGTCGCGCGCGACGAGCCACACACCGGGGTACTGAGTTCCTTCCTCTGCCATGTCATCCCGCGCTTCACCTGGGACGATGTCGAGAAGTGCAAGGCGATCATCGAGATCGTCCGCGCCCGCCGCGAGGCGGTCGAGCGTGACGACAGTGTCGGCCGTGACGGGGTTGCCGAACAGCTCGGCTGCATAACCGCGCAGCTCTGGTGCGGGCAGGGAGAGGCGTTCGCGCTAGAATGGCTCAAGGCCTGCGCCGGTGATCCCGCCGGGCATCGCAATTTTTTCACCGCCTTCCTGTCGACGCTGCGCGGCGCGTTCTTCGCCCGCTATTCCGATGGGCAGGAGCGCGATATCGGGCTTGCCGATCGCTCGCAACAAGCGGCGATGTTCATCTTGGAGGTGTGCTCGGCGGCGGCGGAAACCAGCCATGCCGCAGTGATAGGCGAGACGGTTGAGGGCGCCGACCGCGATGCCACCATCGCCACCTACAGGGCGGTGGAGGCGGTGATCGGCCACCTCATGAACCAGTTCTATTTCGGCTCGGGCGCGTATGTCGACAACCCGGAGAAGATGGTAGGACTTAGGTCCATCGACGCGATGCGCCGGTTCCTTGTGGATTATCGTCCGATGCTCGTGCTACTGGCTGCGTCGCACGAACCTTCGACGCACCACCACCTCGTCGAACTCTACGAGTTTCTAGTCCCCGGCGATCCGGCCTTCGTGTTTGACGCGCTCCACGAATTGCTTACAGGCCCGGCCGCGCGAGAAGGCTATCATCACGAAAGTCTTGCTGCGCCGATCATCGTGCGGATGATTACCCGCTACATCGCCGATCACCGCTCGATCTTTGAGGATGACAAGCGCCGATCTGCGCTCGTTGAGATCCTGCGCTTGTTCTCCGACGTGGGTTGGCCTGACGCGTTGAGGCTACTCTATGAGCTCCCTGACCTACTTCGCTGACGATCATTCGCTCCTCGGCATTCCCCTTACGACAGCGGTCCATGTCGACGCCCCCACCAGTTGCTCAACCTGCGGAAGGCCTCTTCGAGATCAATAGTTAATCCGTGAAAACTTAACTTAAATGTGAATAGCTTATTTTGTGGTGGCTTCGCTGGTGAAGCGTGCGGTGCCTGCGGTGCAGCCGCAGTCATGGCTGCTTTGTTTGCTCCCGGTAAGCTGATTCTGATGCTTGCAATCCGTGTCCCTTCGGCCACATCAACGCCCTGCGCAGTGATGGCCGCCTGTCCGATAATGAAGTCGGCCTCCTCGCGAGGACGCGGCCGCCATGAAATTAGGGCGGCATCGGCGATGCTGACGAGCAATGCCCGCGATTGTCGAGTCTGTGACAGCCTCGGTGCCGCCGAAAATCACACTCGTGACCAACCCACACCGATTTTTGGGATCCAGCGGTGACGGCTCCATCCTCGCTGTTCCCCTGCAAACACCCTCAATCGATTTTTTACGCTTAAGCGACTCGCCGATCAGGACTGTGCGCACAGAACTACAGGTTGAAAAGCTCTTAATATTTAGTTAACTCTTTATACGAGGGCTGACCTATGAAACTCATCAACGATTTCAAAGATTTCCTGAGAGGCTGATTCAAAAGTTCATGCGTAGACGCAATACCTTGCGATACGTCGTGTGAGCATTCGGATGCTGGCGAGCATGGTCCATGCTGTGGAACTCTC